>NZ_LZKP01000017.1 GCF_001672895.1 Mycobacterium sp. E740 | reverse complement strand
GCGCGCCGCAGACTGTTTGTGCACGTTCGTGACAGGGTGACGGTGCTCAAACTGCCTTATTTAAGCGGCGTGTCGTGTGCAAACACGCACGCTCGCGCAAGAACGGCTAATTCTTCTTCTGCTTGGCGATCAGGCCGTCGACAATCGTATTGAAGTCTGCAGTCCCGAAGGAGACGTACTCCGACAAGTTGGCGTAGTCCAACGACGCCATCACCGACTTCTCGAGTTGCAGGTTCATCAGCCGCTTGGTGCTCTCGAGGGCTTGCTGCGGCAGCTCCATGATCTTCTTCGCGCATGCGATCGCCTCGGCCAGCGGGTCGGCCACCACGTGGTTGGCCATACCGAGCTCGAGCGCCCGCGCCGCCTTGATCCGAACGCCGGTGAACGCGAACTCCTTGGCGTGCAACAAGCTGATCTGTGACGGCCACACCAGCGGGCCGCCGTCCGCAGCCACCAGACCGATCGAGACGTGCGGGTCCGCGAAGAACGCAGTCTCGGCCATGTAGACGATGTCCGACAGCGCGGCCAGGCTGCACCCGAGCCCGACGGCGGGGCCGTTGACGGCCGCGACCACGGGGATGCGGCAACGCACCATGCCGATGACGAGGTCACGACCATGCTTGATCGTCTTCTGGCGCAGGGCTTCATCGTTGCGCAGCTCGTCGAGGTAGTTGAAGTCGCCGCCGGCGGAGAAGGCGCGGCCGGCACCGGTGATCACCGCGGCCCGGGCCTCGACATCCTCGTTGAGTTCTTCCCAGATCTTGGCCAGGCCTACGTGCAACGCGTCGTTGACCGCATTCAGGTCGTCCGGACGGTTGAGCGTGATGATGCGCAGGCCACCGTCGGCCTTGACGTCGATTTCGTCTGGCATCCCATACATTCAGACTCCTAATCCGAGGATTCGCGAGGCGATGATGTTCTTCTGGATCTGCGAGGTGCCGCCCATCACGCTTTGCGCACGGCTGTACATGTAGGCGCCGAACAGTTCTGGGTCACCGGTGCCGACGGTTGCCAGGGCGGCGTGGCCGACTGACTGCTCCGTCCAGGTCATCAGCAGCTTGTCCAGCGAGCCCTGCGGCCCGTGCGTCAAGCCGTCGAGTTGCTCGGAGAGCCGCCTGCGCACGTGCAGCCGTAACATCTCGGTCTGCACCCATGCCCAGGCCAGCTCCTCGGGAGGTGAACCTTCGACCCGGGAAGCCAACTGGCGCACCAGCTTTCCATAGCGCGCCGAGAAGCCGAGCGTCGACGGCTCACGCTCATGGCTCACCACGGTCATCGCGAGCTTCCATCCCTCGCCGGGTGCGCCGACCATGTTCTGGGCCGGCACCCGTGCGCCGTCGAACAGCACCTGGCCGAATTCTTTGGTGACGCCGCTGATCATCTTCAGCGGCCGCTGCTCGATCCCGGGCTGGTGCATCGGCACGATGAACGCGGAGATGCCTTTGTGCTTGGGCACACTCTTGTCCGTGCGCGCCAACAACAGGCACCAGTCTGCGACGTCGGAGTAGCTGGTCCAGATCTTGTGGCCTTCGAGAACGTACTCATCGCCCTCGCGGGTGGCCGTCGTCGTCAACGACGCCAGGTCTGAACCCGCCCCCGGTTCGGAGAAGCCCTGGCACCACCGCTCTGTTCCGTTGATCATGCCGGGCAGGAACCGTTGCCGCAGTTCCTCGCTGCCGTGGTGCGACAACCCGACCACCAGATAGCCCAGGCTCGGCCGTGCGGGCGCACCCGCCTTGGCGATCTCCTCGTCGACGATCACGTCGTACACCGGCGGCAAGTCCTGTCCGCCATACTCTTTGGGCCACGAGGTGCCGAAGAAGCCGGCCTCGTAGAGTGCCTGATGCCATGCTCCCTGGGCAGCCCAGTACTCGTCGCCCGACGTCGGGAACTTACCCTTCTGCTCGGTCAGCCAGCCGCGCAGCCGATCACGGAACGCGGCTTCCTCCGGTGAGTCACGAAAGTCCAATGGACAGCTCCTCCAGTCTCGCGGGCCACGTCTCGGTCGCGGCCAGCACCCGCCGCAGATAGACGTGAGCCAGGCACTCCCAGGTGTTGCCGATGCCGCCGTGCACCTGTATCGACGTCTCGCAGACGGTCAAAGCGGCTCGCGCACAGTAGATCTTGGCTACCCGCGCCGCTTCGATCGCTTCGGCCACCGGCAGTTCGTCGACTGCCCACGCGGCGTGCCGCGACACGCTGACCGAACCCTCGATCAAGGCCAGGCTCTCGGCGAGCAGATGACCGACCGCCTGATACGACCCGATCGTGGCGCCGTACTGCTCGCGCACCTTGGCGTACTCGACCGCCAGCGCCTGCGCTCCGCGGGCTGCGCCGACGAGGTCGGCACACGTGACCGTCAGCGCCAGTGCGCGCCACCGCCCCGCGTCTTCCTCCGAGAGTCCGTCGAGTTCGGCGGGCGATTCGACCACCCCGGTGAGGCTTCGCGTCAGATCGGCAGTCTCCCGCTCGCCGCCTGCGGATGGTTCACGCCCGCAGCGTGTGCGGAGGTCATCGGCGAGCACCGGTCCGATGAACGGCACATCGACCAGACCGCGGGCGAATTCCTCGGCCACGATCGCCACTTCCACACCGGACGCACCGTCGGAGCGAAGGGTGCGAAACCCGGTCGCGTCCACGGCCTTTTCCAGTCTCGCAACCCTGCTCACATCGTCGAGGTCTGCCACCGAACCGGGGCCGAGGTCGTCGGCCAGGCTCGCCGCGGCCTCCCGCAACTGTTGTTGTTCACTCGTCAGACGGACGTCCACAGGCGCTCCTTCAACACTCGACGCAGAACCTTGCCCGACGGCAGCCGCGGTATCTCGGAGACGAAGACCACCCGGCCCGGTCGCTTGTACGACGCCAGCCGCTCACCGATCAGCGCTGTCAATTCGTCTGCCGACACCGGCGTATTGGCCCTCACCGCAGCGACGACCGCCTCGCCGTCGACCGCGTCCGGCACTCCGAACACCGCGCAGTCCTCGACTGCCGGGTGTCCGTGCAGCACTGCCTCCACCTCGGCGGGCGCGACCTGGAAGCCGCGTACCTTGATCATCTCCTTGGAGCGATCGGTGATCCGCAGCCGACCGTCGTCGTCGAGCAACCCGACGTCGCCGGTGCGGTACCACCCGTCGTCGAAAGCCGCCGCGGTTGCCGACTCCGGCAGGTATCCCGCCATGACCGAGTCCGATCGCACCTCGATCTCGCCGACCTCACCGGCGGAAAGAACCGCGGAGCCGTCCAACGAGACCACCCGCACATGCACGCCGGGAACAGGCTTGCCCACGGTGTCCAGATGCTTGCCGTCGAAGTCGTTGCAGGAGATGACCGGAAGTTCGCTCGCGCCGTATGCCGTCATCCACGTCACCCCGGTTCTGCGGGTGACGGCGTCGGCGACGCTCTGCGTGACGGGCGTGGCGCACCACATGATGTAGCGCAGTGACGACAGGTCATAGGATTCGAGGTCCGCGTGGCCGGCCAGCGCCAAAGCAATTGGCGCCACTGCCATTTCGATGGTGATCCGGTCGCTCGCGATGTGCTGCAGCATGCTGTCCACGTCGAAGCGGCGGTGCAGCCTGATCCACGCGCCGGCCTCGAGTGCCATCACGATGTTGAGCAGGCCCAGGATGTGTGACGGCGGTGTCATGATCTGCATGCGGTCGGCCGAAGACAGTTGCAGCGCATCGCGCCAGTGCCGGACCGCGACAGCGAGCGAAGCGTGCGTGTGACGCACGGCCTTGGGCATACCGGTTGTGCCGGAACTGAACACGAACAGGGCGTCGGCGCTCGGCTCGGTAGTCGTGAACTCCCGTCGGGCCGGTGAGATCGGCTCGTCGAGCGAAAGCATCGGCATGAGCTCGGCGAGCACCGCGTTGTCTCCGACGGCGTGCGTCGGCCGGGTCAGGGCCAGTGCGTGTTCGGCCTCCGCGCGCTTCCATGCCGGACTCAGCAGGACAGCAACAGCGCCCAGGCGCCAGACGGCCCGAAGCGCGACGGCGAACTCGGGCCGATTGGACGACATCAGCGCCACCCGCTCCCCCGCCCGCACGCCCCGCTTCTCGAGAACGTCGGCCATGCCGGCGGTCAGCTCATCGAGTTGCGCCAGCGTGTATTCACGCTGCTCGAAGGCGAGCGCGATCGCCTCACTCACACCCTGTCCTCACTAGCGTCTACCGGTGGCCCACCACTGCGTTGAGAATAGCGTATCATTTAACGAGAATGGTATTCTCGTCCAGCTAGAATCGACGGTTCAGGAGAGGTTTTGATGACGGCTGATCCGATACCTGACCAGGCTGGACAGGTGACGATCGTGCTCGACCGCAAGAAGGTCTCGGTGCGGCAGGTCGCCAACGAGACGCTGCTGGAGAGCGCCCGCCGCGCGGGGTTGTCGCCGCCCTTCTCCTGCGAAGCGGGCAACTGCGGCACGTGCATGGGCAAGCTCATCGAGGGCCGGGCGACGATGCGCGTCAACGACGCTCTCGACGCCGACGAGGTCGACGAGGGATACATCCTCACCTGCCAGGCGGTTCCGGAAACCGACAATGTCAGCGTGACCTACGACGACTGAGTCGCGGTGTCGCCGTGCTCGTCGACCCGCGGCGCCGGCCGGTACTCGGGTTCGTAGCCGACGATCTGAATCGGGCTGCGCACCAACCGAAACCCGCCGGAGCTGACGATCGCTTCAGGCGTCTGCTCTAACGCCTCCGGCAGCGTGCGCACCGCAGCGACCGGGATCCCGAGCGGCCGCAGTCGCGACTCCCAACCGGCCGCGGTGTCGGTGGCCAACGCGGCCGCCACGACCGCCAGCACCTCGTCGCGCTTGCTCGCTCGTTCGGCCATCGTCGGAAAGCCGTCGATGCCCGCTTCAGCCGAGAACGCCTGCCAGAACGCGTCATGTGTGATGAACAGCGCCAGATACCCGTCGGACGTTGCAAACAGTTGCGCCGGAACGTAATACGAATGCGCCCCGAACGGGTACCGCAGCGGCGCCGCACCGTCGTTCAGATAAGCCGATGCGCGGTAGTTCAATTGCGAGAGCATCACGTCGCGCAGACACACGTCGACCTGACCACCCCGGCCGGACACGATCTGGGCCAGCAGCCCGAGCGCCGCGGCCAGGCCCGTCGAGTTGTCGGCAGACGAGTACCCCGGCAGGGTCGGTGGTTCGTCGGGATGCCCCGTCATCGCCGCGACGCCGGTGGCGGCCTGGATGACGTAGTCGAAGGCAGGGTCGTCGCCGCCTTCGAGCCCGAAGCCGGTCATGGCGACGCAGACGATCCGCTCGTTGAACTGTCGAAGCGATTCGTAGGTCAGGCCGAGCTTCTTGATCGCCGACGGCTTCATGTTCACCAGCAGCGCATGCGAATCGGCGACGAGTTCGCCCAGCCGCTGCCTCCCGGCGTCCGAGCGCAGGTCGAGCACGACGCTCTTCTTGTTCCGGTTCAAACTGGCGAAGTAACTGTCGCTGACCTGTCGCGAGATCTCACCGCCCGGCGGCTCGACCTTGATGACTTCCGCCCCGAGGTCGGCCAGCAACATGGTCGCGTACGGACCGGCCAGCATGACGCCGACCTCGACAATCCGGATGCCGGCCAACGGGCCTTCGGTCACCGGTGCCCTCGGCTCTTCGCGCAAGCGCTCATCGCACGGCCTTGGCCAACTCCGCGATCACCTCGCGCGTCCGGTATTTGGAGGCGATGAGCTCGTCGCGGTTGTCCCCGATCGGCAACAGCCGAACCGACAGGTCGGTGACGCCCGCATCGGCGAACTGCTTGAAGCGCGCCAGTATTGACTCCTCGTCGCCGGCGGCGCACAGGTCGCCGACGTCGCGGGCATCACCACGGTCGAGCAACCGCTGGTAGTTCGGCGACGTCTCGGCCTCTGCGAGGATTCGGTTTGCCCGCTCCTTGGCCGTCTCGATCTCCGAGTTCGCACACAGGCAAACGGGAATCCCGGCGACGATGCGCGGAGCGGGCCGGCCGGCTTCCGCAGCGGCCTTGTTGATCTTGGGCGCGATGTGCTCGCCGATCGCCTTCTCGTCGGCCATCCACAGGACTGTGCCGTCGGCGCGCTCACCGGCGATCTGCAGCATGACCGGCCCGAGCGCTGCGACCAGCACCGGTAACGGTGAATTCGCGCCCAGCACAGTCGGATTGTGCACGGTGAAGGTGCCGTTCTCGACGTCGACGTCCCCCGGCCCCGCGAGCGCGGCATTGAGCACCTCCAGGTAGTCGCGCGTGTACGCGGCCGGCTTCTCGTACGGGATGCCGAGCATGTCGCGCACGATCCAGTGGTGTGACGGGCCCACGCCCAGGGCCAGCCGCCCACCGGCCATCGCGTGCACCGAGAGCGCCTGGCGCGCGAGCGCGATCGGGTGCTGGGCCTGCAGCGGGACCACCGCCGTGCCCAACTCGATCCGGGAGGTGTGCGCCGCCATCAGCGCAACCATCGTCAGGCAGTCGAAGTCGTTGGGCACCTGGGGCATCCACGCTGTGTCCATGCCCGCGGACTCGGCCCATTCGATATCGGAGACCAGCTTGTCGACCTTGCGGGCCATATCGCCACGCTCGGCGCCGATCATCACGCCAAGCCGCATGTCAGTCCGCCCTTCGAATGATCAGCGCCGAACGTGCGGTGACGGCGAGGAATGAGCCGCAATCTCGCAATGAGCGCACGCTCGACGAGCAGGTCACTGTTCACCCACCGTCAGCTTGCGCACCTCGTCGACGAGCGTCTCGAGCGGGGTGCCGGTCGGGAACACGGCGGCCGCTCCCGCCGACAGCAGCTTGGGCACGTCACCCTGCGGAATGGTGCCGCCCACGACGACCGCGATGTCGCCGGCGTCGGCGGCACGCAGGGCTTCCACGGTGCGGGTGGTGAGCGCCACGTGTGCGCCCGACAATATCGAGAGCCCCACCAGGGCAACATCTTCCTGCAGTGCGATCGACACGATGTCCTCGATGCGTTGCCGGATACCGGTGTAGATCACCTCGAAGCCGGCGTCACGAAGCGTACGAGCGACGATCTTCGCGCCGCGGTCGTGGCCGTCGAGGCCGGGTTTGGCGACGAGAACTCGCACCGGACCCGCCATCAGAACACCACCGGCTGCTGGAACTCGCCCCAGACGGCCTTGAGCGTCGAAACCATCTCGCCCACCGTGCAATACGCTCCCGCGCAGTCGATCAGCTTGTGCATCAGGTTGTCGTCACCTTCCGCAGCGCGCGCGAGCGCCGCCAACGACTCCTTGACGGCGAGGGCATCGCGTTCCGCCTTGACCTTCGAGAGCCGCTTGAGTTGCAGGTCGCGGCCTTCGGCGTCGAGTTCGTATGTCGCGATCTCGGGCGCGGGCTCGTCGGAGACGAACTTGTTGACGCCAACCACCGGTCGTTCACCCGACTCGATCTCCTGATGGATCTTGAACGCCTCGTCGGCGATGAGGCCCTGCAGATAGCCGTCCTCGATCGCGCGCACCATCCCGCCATGCTGCTCCAAGTCATGCATGATCTCGATGATCTTCTGCTCGGTGGCATCGGTGAGCGCCTCGACGAAGTACGAGCCGCCGAGCGGATCGGCGACCTTGGTCACCCCCGTCTCATAGGCGAGGATCTGCTGGGTCCGCAGCGCCAGCGTCGCGGACTCCTCGCTGGGCAGCGCGAACGGCTCGTCCCACGCGGCGGTGAACATCGACTGCACGCCGCCGAGGACCGCCGCCATCGCCTCGTAGGCCACCCGCACGAGATTGTTCTGCGCCTGTGGCGCATACAGCGACGCACCGCCGGCCACGCAGCCGAACCGGAACATCGACGCCTTGTCCGACGATGCGCCATAGCGTTCGCGCACGATCGTCGCCCACCGCCGCCGCCCGGCGCGGTACTTGGCGATCTCTTCGAAGAAGTCGCCGTGGGTGTAGAAGAAGAACGAGATCTGCGGCGCGAACTGGTCGATGGTCATGCGTCCGCGCTCGACGACGGTGTCGCAATAGGTGACGCCGTCGGCCAAGGTGAACGCCATCTCCTGGACCGCGTTCGCGCCGGCATCGCGAAAGTGCGCGCCCGCCACGGAGATCGCGTTGAACTTGGGCACCTCGGCCGCGCAGAACTCGATCGTGTCGGCGATCAGGCGCAGCGACGGTTCCGGCGGCCAAATCCACGTGCCGCGCGACGCGTACTCCTTGAGGATGTCGTTCTGGATGGTGCCGGTCAGCTTCTCGCGCGGCACGCCCTTCTTCTCGGCGGCCGCGACATAGAACGCGAGCAGAATCGCCGCGGTGCCGTTGATGGTGAAACTCGTGCTGATCTTGTCCAGCGGGATGCCGTCGAAGAGAATCTCCGCGTCGGCCAGGGTGTCGACCGCGACGCCGACACGGCCCACCTCTTCGCCGTATTCGGGATCGTCGGAGTCATAGCCGCACTGCGTGGGCAGATCCAGGGCCACCGACAGGCCGGTGCCGCCCTGGTCGAGCAGGTAGCGGTAGCGGCGGTTCGACTCCTCGGCCGTGCCGAAGCCCGAATACTGACGAAACGTCCAGGTCTTACCGCGATAGCCGGTTGCGAAGTTCCCGCGGGTGAACGGGTAGGTGCCCGGCGCAGGCGGATCTGTCGCCCGTTCCGCCGGTCCGTAGACCGGCTCGAGCGGTATCCCCGACGGGGTCTGTACTGGCTCGCTCATCACTCGATAACGTACTTGCAAAAAATGAGAATGCCAATACCGCCCGCCGGAAACGCGCACCGAGGAAGGCTCACAACCTGCGGCTCAGCGCCTACGAACACGCGGTACACAGCGATTATGGCACTTCCGTAAAATGAGAATGGCAATACCGCCGCTCGAGATCGTCGGCTAGCATCAGGGGACGACGCAGGTCGTCTGGCTAAGGAGGTCCATGTCCGCCCTCAGTGACCGCACGCTCGTCGTGTCCGGCGGCAGTCGCGGCATCGGTCTGGCGATCGCGCTCGCAGCGGCCCGCGATGGCGCCAACGTCGTCCTGCTGGCCAAGACAGCCGAACCACACCCGAAGCTGCCGGGCACCGTGCACACCGCCGTCGCGGAAGTCGAGGCCGCCGGCGGAAAGGGCGTGGCGGTGGTGGGCGACGTCCGCAAGGAAGAGGACGTGCAGCGCGCGATCGAGGCCGCCGTCGAGCACTTCGGCGGCGTCGACATCGTCGTCAACAACGCCAGCGCCATCGCCACCGAGCCGACCGAGCAACTGGCCGCCAAGAAATTTGACCTGATGATGGACATCAACGTCCGCGGCACCTTCCTGCTCACCAAGGCCGCGCTGCCGTTCCTGCGCAAGAGTCCCGCCGCACACGTGATCACGCTGGCGCCGCCGCTGAACATGAACCCGCACTGGCTCGGCGCCCATCCGTCCTACACCCTGTCCAAGTACGGGATGACACTGCTTTCGGTGGGGTGGGCCGCCGAATATGGCGACTCAGGGATCGGGTTCAGCTGCTTGTGGCCACAGACCTACATCGCCACCTCCGCGGTCGCCAACGCCCCCGGTTTCCAGGAGAACCTGGAGCGCTCGCGCGATCCGCGGATCATGGGCGACGCGGCCGCCGTGATCCTCTCGCGGCCGACGGCCGACGTGAACGGCAGATGTTTCATCGACGCCGAGCTGCTCGCCGAGTCGGGGGTCACCGACCTCTCCCGCTACGGCGGTGGAGACGACCCCATCCTTGATATCTTCGTCGACAGATCATGAGCATCTCCCTGCTGCTCGAGATGGCCTCGTCGAGCAATCCGGACCGGACCGCAGTGGTCTCCGGCGAAATGCGCTTGACCACACAGGATCTGAGCGCGCTCGCGGACGGCGGGGCCGGTGTCATCGCGGCATCCGGTGCGTCACATGTGGCCTATGTGGGCACCGGCGGCGTGATGTTGCCGCTGCTGCTGTTCTCATCGGCCAGGGCGGGCGTGCCGGTCACCCCGCTGAACTACCGGCTCAGCGCGGAGGGTCTACGTGAGCTGATCGACCGCCTGCCGGCCCCGCTGATCGTGGCCGACGCCGAGTACTGCGGCGTCGTCGCCGGCGCAGGCAAGCAAGTCATCGAGTCCGACGAGTTCGTGGCGAGCGCACGCACCGCCGAACCGGCAGCGGAGTTTCCCGACCCCGAGGACGTCGGTGTCGTGCTCTTCACTTCGGGAACCACGTCGCGGCCCAAAGCCGTTGAGTTGACTCACAACAACCTGACGAGCTATATCACCGGAACCGTCGAGTTCGACTCCGCGGGCCCCGACGACGCCGCGCTGATCTGCGTACCGCCGTATCACATCGCCGGGGTGAGTGCCGCGTTGTCCAATCTCTACGCGGGCCGCAAGATGGTGTACCTGCGCCAGTTCGACCCGCAGGAGTGGGTGCGGCTGGCACGCGCCGAGGGTGTCACCACGGCGACCGTGGTGCCCACCATGCTGGACCGGATCGTCTCGGTCCTCGAAAGGGATGCAGTCGAGTTGCCCACCCTGCGCAACCTCGCCTACGGCGGATCGAAGGTCGCACTGCCCTTGGTGCGCAAAGCGCTTGGACTGCTGCCCGATGTCGGTTTCGTCAACGCATACGGACTCACCGAGACCAGTTCGACGATTGCCGTCCTCACCCCCGATGACCATCGGGTCGCCCTCGCGGCGGCTGACGACGCGGTCGCCAAGCGTCTCGGCTCGGTGGGCCAGCCCGTTCCTGGGATCGAGGTGCAGATCCGCAACGCCGACGGCGACGTGCTCGGCCCGGGTGAAGCCGGTGAGCTGTTCGTTCGCGGCGACCAGGTCTCGGGCCGCTACGCCGAGATCGGCTCTGTGCTCGAGGCCGGCGGGTGGTTTCCCACCAAGGACATCGCGATGCTCGACGCTGACGGATATCTGTTCATCGGCGGCCGCTCCGACGACACGATCATCCGCGGTGGCGAGAACATCGCGCCGGCCGAGATCGAGGATGTCCTGGTCGAGCACCCGTCGGTGCGCGACTGCGCGGTGGTCGGACCCGAGGATCCGGAATGGGGACAGATCATCGTCGCGGTGGTGGTCCCCGCCGACAGCACCACACCGGACGCCGACGAGTTGCGCGAGCACGTACGACGTCAGCTGCGTGGGTCGCGCACCCCTGACCGAGTGGTTTTTCGCACCGAACTGCCGACGAACGCGACCGGAAAGGTGCTCCGCCGAGAACTGATCGCCGAGTTGACAGCCACCAGATAGCAAGGAGCACAGCATGATCAAGAACGGCACCAGACTGCAAAGCCAGGTCTGCGACACGCAGGTGATCGTCGTGCGCAGTGCAGACAGTCTCGATGACCTGCGAGCAGGTGGCGCCCCGATGGTGCCTCTGGACAGCGAGAAGGCAGCCGACCTCACGATCGACCCGGCCCTGTCCGACGGCAACGCGATGGGCAAACGCTACGTCGACGAGAACGGCGCGGAGGTTCTGGTCACCAAGGCCGGCGCGGGCACGTTGAGCGTCGGCGACACTCCCCTCTCGCTCAAAGAAGCCAAGCCGCTGCCGGCGAGCGACTGATACTTTCGGCTGTGTGAGGCAACGCGGCCTGCTCTTTCGATACGCGGCCGGCCTCGCGTCCGCCTACGTCCTGACTGTCGCCGAGGTCATCGCGATCGTCGTGTCGATGACCGGCTGGTCGGGGTTGACCATCGAGACCATTCTGGTCTCGGCAGTCCTGATCGTGGTCGGGACCGCGATCGTCGGCCTCGGGGCCGTTGCCATCGTCCGGCCGTCGCTGCGGTGGCTCGGTTCCCGCGAGCCGACCGACGCCGAGCGCCAGGAAACACTGAAGATCCTGCGGCGCCAGGCAGCGATCACGGTCGCTCCCTGGTTGCTCACCGGGGCCGTGTTGATCTTCTGGGATTTCCATGCCGGACGCGAAGCTCAGGCGGTCATCGGATCAGCCATGCTCTTCGGCACCATCGCCACGGTGTGCACCGGATTCCTGTTCACCTTGCGCACTCTGCGGCCCGTCATGGCCGGGGTGACAACGGATTTCACCCGCCTCACCGCACCAGGGGTACGCGCTCGCCTGCTGCTCATGTGGACGACATGCACCGGCTTGCCCGGACTGGCGATCGCGGTGCTTCTCATCATGCGCGCACGGGGTTGGATCATCGACAGGACCGCCCCGATCGAGTTGGCTCTGTTCGTGCTCGCCCTCGTGGCCGTGGTGCTCGGCTTGCGAGCCATGATCCTCGTGTCGATGTCGATTTCCGACCCCGTCCACGAGGTGATCGACGGTATGGCGAAGGTCGAGCGAGGACAGATCGACGCTCGAGTGGAGGTCTACGAGTGGTCGGAGATCGGGCTACTGCAAAAGGGTTTCAACAGCATGGTCACCGGTTTGCGGGAGCGCGACCGGCTGCGTGACTTGTTCGGCCGCCATGTCGGAGAAGAGGTGGTGCGTCGAGCGGTCGAGGAGAACGAGTCGCTCTCGGGTGACGAACGCGACGTCGCGGTGCTGTTCATCGATCTGGTCGGGTCGACGAGCCTCGCCGCATCCCACGAACCCCATGAGGTGGCAGACCTGCTCAACGACTTCTTCCGCATCGTCGTCGCGGCCGTGGACGCACGGCACGGCCTGATCAACAAGTTCCAGGGCGACGCGGCGCTCGCCGTGTTCGGCGCGCCACTGAGCGTTGAAGATCCGGCGACCGCGGCGCTGGTCACTGGCCGGAAACTGGTCGCCGACTTACAGCGCCTGCGACTCGATTTCGGCATCGGAGTCTCGGCCGGACCGGTGTTCGCGGGCAACATCGGCGCAGAGAACCGATACGAGTACACCGTCGTCGGAGACGCCGTCAACGAGGCCGCGCGGTTGGCCGATCGCGCCAAAGAATTCGAACCACGGGTGCTGTGCTCGGGAGCCGCACTCGAGCGGGCCGGCGAGGCAGAACGACGCTGTTGGGAGGCCACGGGTTCGGAGGTTCTGCGGGGCCGCTCAGTACCGACGGAGCTCTGGGCGCCGTGCTGAACCGGGGGTGCGCGACCGCCGACGGATCAGCCGGGCGAACTCGACTGCCGAGCGGCGGACCGACTCGAACTCCAGCGACACCAGCAGCGTGTCGACCATGGCGAACGGCAGGGTCGTCACGACGGCACCACGCCCGTACTCGATGTGCCAGGACCCGGGGTGGATCGTCATTCCCCTCGCCTGCCCTTTGTCGGTGCACGTCTGCTCGCCGGGAAGCAGCGTCGTCGCCGTGATGTCGTCGGACTCGAGGTCATAGAAGTCGATCCGTCCCGCCATCAGGAACTTGTGGATCTGCACACGTTTGTAACGACCCGAAAAGCCCTGTGTGCCAGTGGGGCTGCCAAAGATGACGATGTACTCGCGGGGGCTGAAGTAGAGGAACCGGACTTTGCCGAGTATTCCGCCCGCCCTGCTGCCGACCCAGCGACCCGGTTGCGGGTCGATCAGGTCGGGGTACTCGTCGGCGAGTAGTTCGATGGCGCGCGCGACGAGTTCGCCGCCGTCGAGCGGCAAGCCGACCACCTGCTTGGCGACCCTGTGCAGGCTCTCGGGATCGATCTTGTACGCCATCAGCCGAACTCAATCGGCAGGCTGGTGGGACCGCTCATCCCCAGCAGTGGTCGCCACGGAGTCGGACCGGTAACCCGCGGATTGGACATCCGTACCGCGAGGATCTTCAGCGCCTCGGCCAGTTCCCGCCTGGCCAGGTTCGCGCCCAGGCAGTAGTGGGCGCCGCCACCGAAGGTGAGGATCGGCGGCGGATCACCGCGGGTGATGTCAAACCGGGTGGGATCTCCGTAGATGACCGGATCGCGGTTGGCGGCGTACGTGTTGACAATGATGAACGTCCCTGCGGGAACGGTGTATTCACCGATCGTGGCGTCGTCGATGGCGCACCGAACCGTGCTGCACATCGACGGAGAATGCCGCATGGTTTCCTCGACGGCACGCATCGCGAGTTCGGGTCGGTCCCGCAGCAGCGCCCACTGGTCGGGGTGCTCGCACAACACCTGCATGGAGGCGGCGAGCTGACTCCTCGTTGTGTCGGTGCCGGCGATCAGGATGCTGAAGGCGAGCATGCGCAGCTCGCCGGCGTTCAACCGGTCACCGTCGTGCTCGGCGCGGATGAGTTCGGAGAGAAGGTCTTCGGTGAGGTCATGGCGTCGACGGGTGATCATTTCGTCGATGTAGTCGTCGAATTCATCCCACGCCTTCAGCACGACTGGTTCTTCCTCGGCGAGATTGCAGTCGAAACTGACGATCTTGAAGATGTCCTCCGCCCACTGCGAGAACTGTTGCCAGTCTTCGCGTGGAGCACCGAGCAGCGCACAGATGACGGGAATGGGATAGGGCCGTGCAATGTCGTCGACGAACTCGCACCGCTCTTGGCCGGCTACGCGATCGATGAGTTCGTTGACCACCGTGTGGATGGTGGGATCCATGCGCGCTGTTCCTCGGGGCGTGAACGCCTTTGACACCAGGCCGCGCAGTCGACGGTGCTCCTCGCCCTCCATGTTCAAGATGCTGCGCGTCACCCTGTCCCACAGTCGACCCGACGTGATGCCGTGCGCGGACAGATGGATCCCCGGTGGGATGCCGAATCGCGCGTCGCGAAGGACAGTCCGCGCCAGGTTGTAGGACAGCACCTCCGGTCCGATCGGTCCGAGCGCGATAGGCGCCTCCTGTTGTGCTGCCCGAAACTCGGGATAGATCTCTTGAGGTGCCGCCGTGACGTCATAGGACAGCGTCGGAAGCCCCGCGTCGAAAACGCTCGGCTTGGCCGTTTCAAGCGTCATGATGGCGCTTTCGCCGGCATTCGCAGCGGGAGAACGTGATTGGCAGGGTAGTCACTTCGGTCATCAGACGTTTGTCGACAGGAAGGTCAGTGGAAGGCCGAAGACCGACAACTCGACCTCGTCGAGGTAGGAGCCCTCACCGGAGAAGCTCTGCCGGAATCGGGTTGTCGATCCGTACCGCTCGGTCATTGCCTCGGCCGCCGACGCCTGCGGAACCCGCAGCACGACCGTGTACACGCCGTCACCGTTGCGGGCGAGGAAGTCGGCCACCGAGGTCGCCACCTCGGCGGTCGAACCTGGAATGGGGCTGATCAACTCCAGTCCGCCGTCCCAGTCGAGATGCACGGTCACGCCGAGTTCGCTCAGATCAGTGGTGTCGAAGCGAAACCCGAGTTCGCCGAACATCTTTGCGGCCGTCGCCTGGCGGTCGCGCGCCACCGCGAAAACGACGTGATGCAACCGCGAACGTTCCTCCGTCATGCGCGCACCAGACCGCGGGGCTGCACGAGACCGAGGTCGTGGCGCAGGTCCCAGTTCTGTGCATGCTCCTCGAGCGACTCGGTCACGGAGACAGTGCACTTTGTTGCTCGACGGCCTGACGCGCTTCCCGCTCCTGATGGATGCGGACCAACTCGCGGAAGCCGATCCGGTGATACTTCGGTACCGGTTGAACGCCCCATTCGTCTTGAGCGGTGTCCTTGCCCTCCGCGCCCTCGGGAGCACCCAATGCGGGGTACGGCACCTTGCATTCCAGCGTGTCGTCGGAGTAGCGGACCTTGAGCAGTTCACTGCAGATCTCGGTGAGGCTCAACGTCGGGTAGCCGTAGTACACCGCCATGAACGGCAGCGTGAACGCCCCCTCGATCACCAGCGCGACCAGACACACCAACACGGCACGTTTGATCCACTTGTGCATGTTGGCGTAATACGGCGTGGTGCCTGGGGGAAGGTCGTCGGTCGTCTTCTCTTCGGTGGTGGTCATCGTCAGGCTCCTTAACGGCGTTCAGTCGGAGAAGATTTCGCGGTTGACCGTATGTATATACGGGATGGCCAGGAACGGTGTGATGTAGAAGATGTCGTAGAGCCACCATCCGATGACCGGGAAGACGACCCCTGCGAAGCGCACATCGGCGTACATCGTCATGTTGAACACGTACAGGCACCAGATCAGCACACCCATCCAGCAGGTGACGATCATCCACTGATGACCCCAACGCTTCATCTGCAAAAAACCGATCGCCGCGGCACAACGCATCGCGAAGACGGTCAGGATCATCCCGAACACCATCGACTTCTCGCCCGGGCCGGCCGCGCCGCCCACCCAGAATTCGTTGTAGTGCCAGAAGTAGCCGGCGTCGAACATCGCGCCCCAGCCGACCATCAGCACGCGGTTGATCAAGGTGTGGTTGGCGACGAGGTCCAGTGCCCAACCGAGGCTGTTGAGCATTCCGTCGATCAGCACGAGATATCCGATCAGCGTGACGATCATCGGCCGCATCGACAAACCGGCGCGCGCCGCCTGCCGCTGCAGCCATACTCCGCGTAGGAAGAGCGGTAGGCCGATGATGCCCGGGGCCCACATCCCCATCAGCGCAGCGCCCGCGATCATCCACTTGTCCGCCCGGCGCTGCGCGAGACGCGACTCCTCGTGGTGCTCCTCGAGGCCCACGGTGTGGCCGAGGGGCTCCTTGCCCTGGCGGTTCAGCAGAGGCAGATTCACAATTCCCACCAGCCGCGGGCGAAGGACATGTAGAGCTGGATCCCGAACATCGCGAGCAGATACCCGTAGATGACGATCTGCAGAATGATGAGCGCCTTCTTGCGATTTCGCTCTTTCTGATCCATGGTTTCGGACTCCTTCCTAACCGGAGGTGCTCGGGCTCTCGGCGACCAGGGTGGCCGCGGCGACTTCACGCAAACCGTCGGTGATCGCACCGTCGGTGGACAGTGGCGCGAGGATGCAGGCCTCGGCTGCCTCCAATTCGGTTGCGCCCGCGACGATCAGTTGCGCTGCGCTCACCAGCACACGCGTGGACGGCGGTTCGAAGTGGAAGGCCTCGTCGGCGGCCCGAATCGCGTTGGCACACTGCACAAGCCGGATCGCGGTCGCGCTCGCGACACCCGCTTCGGCGACGATCACCTCGGCCTCCCGGTCGGGCGGCAGATACCTCATCGGAAGTGTCACGAAACGCTGGCGGAAGGACGGTTTGAGTTCCTTCAACGAGCTGCGGTAGGCGGGGTTGTACGAGCAGACCAGCATGAAGGTTTTCGGCGCCCGGACCACCTCGCCGGCCCGGTCCAGAAACAACGCGCGACGGTGGTCGGTCAGCGAATGGAGGATGGCCAGCGAGTCGTGACGCGCCTCCACCACCTCGTCGAGATAGCAGATGGCACCTGTCTTCACGGCACGGGTGAGCGGTCCGTCCGTCCACACGACGTCGCCACCGGTGACCATGAACCGGCCGACCAGATCGGAACTCGTGAGGTCGTCGTGGCAACTGATCGTCACGACGGGCCGTTGCAGAAGGACGCCCATGTGCTCGACGAGGCGGGTCTTTCCACAACCCGTGGGTCCGGTCAGCATCACGGGGAGGCGCTGCTGATATGCCTGTTCGAACAACCGGACCTCATTGGCGTTCGAATAGTAATCAGTGCCGACCATTCGCTCGCGAGCGTCGCTCATGCGGCCACCAACTCTCGGTGCACGTGGGCAAGCACTCGCGGAAGCTCCTCTACTCGTCGGATGCGTTGTGAGCGGCGGGGACCGAAGACCTCGGGCAAGGGGTCGACGCGGGTCGGTCCGACGCCGACGTAATAGATGCTCACGCCGGCGTCGTTGGCCTCCTCGACGGCGTGCGCTGCGTCGGCCCAGGCATAGCGGCCTTCGTAACCCTCGTCGGAGATCAGCCCGTCGCCGATCACGATGAGCAGCCGGCGCTCGGAAGGCTGCGCGAGCAGCCGACTTGTCAGATGGCGCAACGGCGCCCCCAGCCGGGTGTATCCCCCGGTCGACAGGCCGAGGCGCCCTGGTGGGACGAACCGCCGGTCCTCGAAATCCTTGATGCAGCTGACCTCGACACGGTGGCGGGTGTTCCCGGTGAACACGAAGATGCCGTGACGTTCGCGCGCCAGCGTCATCGCCCGCGAAAGTGCGTCGGCACAGGCCAATTCAAGTTTGAAGATCCGGCCACCGTGCACACCCAGCGACGAGCTGCCGTCGAGTAGCAGAGCGGTGGTGACGTCGCGGTTGCTCGGCAGGAGCTCGCGGAAGATGCGCGGCTCGATCGCTTCGCCGGTGGTCAGGTCGATGTAATGGTTGACGTACTGTTCGACGTCCAGATCGGAGCCGTCTTCCAGCCGGCTTTTCATCGCACGGTGGGTGTGTTCCTCGAACCACCTCCGCAACTCGCCGGAAGCCGACACCGGGTCACCGGTATGGGAGGCGTGCGCCTTCTCGAGCACCGCGACGTGATCGCGCATGAAACTCTTCGTCCACGCGTTCCATTCCGGATACGGGATGCCGGGCCGGTGGTCCGGTGTGACGTCGAGATCATTGTCCTGCGGCCGGCTCGGCGGCGGCAGATTGGGATTGCGGATACCGCCGTCGCCCCCGACAGGGATGGAATAGGGCCGCGGTAGCCGCTTCTGCGTAGACGTCCATGGCATCCTGCCGAGGGTGCGTCGCAACTTGTCGGACAAGCCTTGCGGCACCGTATAGGCCAGCGGAAGCCGGCCGAACAGCGGATGGAGGTCCAGCGGCTGTCCGGTGCGTGCCAACGCGATCGCCTGGTCGAGCATCGCCGTTGCGTCGAGTCTGCCGTCGAGAATATCGACGTTCCCAAGCACACGCCGGACTTCCGGCAACAGGCCGGGCCAGCGATCGGAAAGCCAGCCCAAGGCCACGCGCGCCTCGACTGCCGTCAGCGCACACAGTTCACGGGCCGACAATTCGTTGAGCCGGTACGCGAGGATCCTGTCCTTCGATGGCGAGCATTGCAGCGCCACCCCGCAGGTGAGCGTTCTGCGCGTCCAGTCGCTGCCCGTCGGGTACGGCACATGGACGAAGTCCAGTCCCGCGTTCAGGCTGAAAGCGCGGTGCTGACCGGTCACGAGGCGAACGCCTTGGCGCCGTTGTCCGCTCAGCGCGACGGCCGTCACCGCGCAACTGCGCTCTACCGCCATCGCGTGCTCATCGGACAACTCGGCCACGACCTGAATCCAAGCCGCTCAGAAGGTTCCGATGTTGGAGAACATCCAGTACCAGAACCAGATGATCAGGGCAGTGCCGCCCCACGCGGCGACGTACCGGAGAATCTCCCAAACCCAGTCCACTACTGCAGCCCCTCTGTCGATCGGCGATCCGTTCGGATTGCGAGTCCGCCCACGGCCGACGCGACGGGTTCGGCACTCTGCCCCGTCATGGTCTGCCCTTTGTAACGCAAACACTGACTCAAGTCAACGACTTCAGTCAGTCAGAGAAGATCTCCCGGTTCACCGTGTGCAGATACGGGATCGCCAGGAACGGGGTGATGTAGAAGATGTCGTACAGCCACCAGCCGACGACGGGGAAGATGGTGCCCGCATAGCGCACATCGGCGTACATCGTCATGTTGAACACATAGAGGCACCAGATCAGCACACCCATCCAGCAGGTGACGATCATCCACTGGTGACCCCACCGCTTCATCTGCAGGAAACCGATCCCGGCGGCGATGCGCATGGTGAAGACGGTCAGAATCATCCCGACTTCCATCGCCTTTTCCCCCGGGCCGGCAGCGCCACCGATCCAAAGCTCGTTGTAGTGCCAGAAGTACCCCGCGTCGAACATTGCGCCCCAGCCGTTCAACAGGATTCGCGCCAGGATGGTGTGGCTTGCGACGAGGTCGAGGGCCCATCCCACGGTGTTGATCGCCGCATCGATGATGACGAGGTAACCGATCAGGGTGACGATCATCGGACGTACCGAGAGTCCTTCGCGGTGCGCCTTGCGCAGCAGCCAGACGCCGCGCAGGAACAACGGAAGGCCGAATATGCCGAGTGCCGCTGTGCCGATGAGCAGGCTGCCGGAGATCAACCACTTGTCGGCCTGACGCTGTGCCAGCCGTGAGCGCTCCAGGTGATCATCCAGACCGCTGCCGGCGGTGGGGATAGCGGACAGAGTCAAGGCACCCTCCCAGGAGTCAGCCCCCTGAGCATTGCAAGATTACTGACCTTAGTCAATCATGATCGAGCGCAGGGTCCGCACGACGTAATCGTCGAGCATCAACTGCTGTGTCGGCCAATTGTGTGTCGTGGTCAGCAGCGCGTAGAGACCGAGCAGGAAGAACACGGCGCTGTTCATCGGGTTGACGTCCGCGGCGACCTCACCGCGCTCCTGGGCGCGTTCGATCTCGTGGGCGACGCGGACAATGACCGGATGTTGTGTGCTCTCGTCCACGGGCCGGGTCTGCGAGAAATGCAACGCGAGGAAGTCCTTGAACAACATCGACCCGAGCCGGCGCTCGAGGCCCAGCACGAGCCGAACCGCCTCGTTGAGAACGGCTTCGAGATCGCGAGCAGTGGCAGCGTAACGTCCGAGCTGTTTGGCGATGCGGTCCTCTTCGCGGTGCTCCAACTCGAGCAACACGTGTTCTTTGGTCGGGAAGTGAAAGAAGAACGTGCCGTGGGCGACGCCCGCTGCGGCGACGATGGCTCCCACGTCGGCCGCTGCGATCCCCGATCGTTTGAACTCGGCGATCGCCGCTCCCATCAATCGCTCGCGCGTCTGAAGACGCTTGGTCTCGCGCGCCGAGGGCCTGTCCACCACTGCCATGTGGTTACGATAGCTGGATCGCCGCCGACGAGTGTGGTTGACTGCAGTCAGTTTTGTCGAGGAGGCAGAATGACGCTCGCGCGGCTCAACGCGAACCCGGTCCGGATTCGATGACTGACGCACCACCCGTTGTCGCGACCCGGGAGGTCATCCCCTTCCGCGAGCGCAAGGGTGACATCGTCCTGTGGATCTTCTTTCTGGTCAACGTCATCTTCGTGACCTACCAGGCCGACATCGAGCAACTCGTCATCCGCGACCCGGACAACTTCTCCTACCCGATCTGGCCGCCGGCCTACATGATCGACTTCCTGCACTGGTACTTCGAGCGTTTCGACCCGCTGCTCTACGAACGCCCTGTCTGGTACACCACGATCGTCATCATCGACCAGGTGGTTTACGGCCCCTTCTACATCGCTGCGCTCTACGCGTTCTGGAAGGGCAAGGAATGGATCCGCAACTGGTCGTTCATCTGGGCATCAGTGATGCTCGCCACGGTCACCATCATTCTCGGTGAAGAAGTGGCGGGCCCGTACGCCAGCGATCACCTGGCGCTCGTCTTCGCCACCAACGCGGGTTGGCTGATCGTCCCCATCTGGGTGCTTGTCCGGATGTGGGGCGAGCACCCGTTCACCCGCCCGGTCGCCACGAAAGTTCCCTGACGATGCCGACTTTCGCCGATCGCTACGGCTCCTGGGCGGTGGTGGCCGGGGCCTCTGAAGGGCTCGGTGAGGCGTTCGCACGAGGCTGCGCCGCGCGGGGCCTCAACGTCGTGCTGATTGCGCGGCGCGTCGAGCTCGCCGAGCAGATCGCCGAGGACATCACCGCATCGACCGGCGTCCAGACCCGCGCCATGCGCGCGGACCTCGCCAGCCGCCAAGACCTGGACAGTATCCTCACCGACCTCGCCGATCTGGACGTCGGCCTGCTCGTCTACAACGCCGCGTTCTCCGCCGTCGGGCCGTTCTGGAATTTCGACGTCGACACTCATCTCAAGGAGATCGACGTCAACGTGCGGGGGCCGCTCGTACTCGCGCACGGCTTCGGCGCGCGGTTCCGCGCACGTGGCCGTGGCGGCATCATTCTCATGTCGTCGATGGGGGCGTTGCAGGGCATGGTCCGAGTTGCGAACTACTCGGCCACCAAGGCGTACAACCTCGTGCTCGCAGAAGGGCTTTGGGCCGAGCTCCGGGACGACCGCGTGGACGTGTTGGTCAGCTGTGCCGGCGCGACACGGACACCGAACTACCTCGCGTCCGAACCGGACGACGCCAACGTACCGGTTCAGGAGCCCGAAGAGGTCGCCGCCGAAACTCTGGACGCGCTGGGCAGAAAGCCGACGGTCTTCCCCGCCCGTGTTCTGCGTTTCACACACTTTGCGTTCCGCCATCTGGTCGGGCGCCGAACGGCCGTGCGGCTCATGGCGTTTGCGAGCGAACGCACCTATCGAGAGCAGCCCGGCTACAGCACAGGAGAGCGGAAATGACACGCAGAGTCGTCCAATTCTCCACCGGTAACGTCGGACAACATTCGCTGCGGGCACTCATCGGCCGACCCGATCTGGAACTCGTGGGCGTGCATGCCGCCAACTCCGACAAGATCGGCAGGGACGCAGCCGAACTGTGCGGCTCGAGCGAGCCCACCGGAGTCACCGCGACGGCCGATATCGATGCGCTCATCGCGCTGCAGCCGGATTGCGTCGTCTACACCGCCCTCGGTGAGACTCGGCCGATGGAGGCGATCGAACAGATGTCGAAGTTTCTGGCCGCGGGGATCAACGTCGTCGGCACGTCGATGGTGTGGCTGGTGACGCCCAACCAGACGGACGACTGGCTGCGCACACCGCTGCAGGAAGCCTGCGCCGCAGGTGGTTCCACGCTCTACGTCAACGGCATCGACCCGGGCTACTCGGGCGATACCGCGGTGCTCGCCGCTTTGAGCCTGGTCACCCGCGCCGAGTCGGTCACCGTGCAGGAGGTGTTCGACTACGGAAACTATGACGACTACGAATACACGGGTACCGCAATGGGATTCGGGAGCACCCCCAAAGACGAGCTACCGATGGCGTTCCAGCCAGGCGTCATCACGGCAATGTTCGGCGGCTTGGTGCGGAACCTCGCCGACCATCTCGACATCGAGCTCGACGAGGTCCGCCAGCGTTACGAGCCCTGGTACACCGACCGGCGCATCGAGTGCAAGATGATGACCGTTGAACCCGGAGGGCTCGCCGGCGTCCGATTCGCCGTCGAAGGCGTGCGCGGCGGGTCTCCCGTCATCATCGTCGAACACACCACCCGGCTCACGCCCGCGGCCGCCCCGGACTGGGAGTACCCACCCGATGGCCACTCGGGTGTGCACAAGGTGATCGTGGAAGGCGAACCTCGCGTAGAGGTGAACACGCTGCTGTCGCACCCGGTCCTCGACGTCACCGAGGCCGGATGTGTCTCCACCGCGGCGCGAGTCGTCAACGCGATCGACTGGGTGTGTCGCGCGCCGGCGGGGATCATCGGCGTGGAGGACATCCCGCCGGCCGAGATGGTCCGCGGGTTGATGTGGTGACGGCCGCTCAGCGTCACGCCTTGGTGAGCTGCTTTTCTTCGTAGAGGCGCGCCCATTCCTTGCGGGGCCGGATCGACACGTCGACGTCAGATGCCTTGGCGCGCAATGCACCTACCGTCGCGTCCGCCCGCGCAGTCCGCGCGAACGGGTCCCAGCTGAAGAAGTTGCACGCGTTCTGCCAGGTGATCTTGTTGACATCGGAGTCATCGGCGCCCGCGGCGGTCAACTCAGCGAGCACCTGCTCGGGCGCGTCCGGCCAGAAGCAGTCCGAGTGCGGATAGTCGCACTCCCAGGCGATGATGTCGATGCCTATCTCGTGACGCAGCTTCAACGAGGTCTTGTCGGTGACGTAGCAGGCCAGTGAGTGCTCACGGAAAACGTCGCTCGGCAGCTTGTCGCCGAAGTCGCGCCGCAGCCACTTCTGGTTCGTGTAGTGGCGGTCGCTGCGGTCGAGGTAAAACGGGATCCAGCCGATACCGCCTTCGGAGAACGCGAACTTAAGGTCCGGATAGTTGCGCATCGCGGGTCCCCACAACAGGTCCTGCGCGCACATCGCCGAAACCTGGGTGGCCAGGATGATGAGATTGTCGATGGGTGCGTTGGGCGCCATGCTGATCGCACCGAAGCCCGTACCGATGTGCAGACACATCACCACGTTCTCCTCGGACAGCGTGGTGAACACCGGCCCCCAGTAGTCGTCGTCGTGGTAGCTCGGCAGCCCCTCCAAGTGGGGCAGTTCCGGCATGGTGACCGCGCGGCAACCCTTCGCGGCGACGCGGCGGATTTCGGCGCACATCGCCTCGGGGTTCCAGGTCGGCAGGATCGCGATCGGAATGAAGCGGTCGGGATACGAGCCTGCCCACTCATCGATGTGCCAGTCGTTGTAGGCCGACACCATCACAAGAGTGGCATCCTCGCGGTGCATGTTGAGGTGGCGCGCGGAGAAGCCCGTGAACGTCGGGAAGCACATCGAGGCGAGGATGCCGTTCCGGTTCATGTCGCGGACCCGCTCATGGACGTCGTACACGCCCGGTCGCATCTCGGCGAACCCGGCCGGGTCGCGACCCCACTCCTCGGCCGGCCAGGACACCACGGCGTTGAGGCCGCTGACACCCTGCGGCCGGCCTTGGTACATCCACTGGTCGACACCCTTGTCGTCGGTGACCACGATCGGCGCCTCCTCCTTGTACTTGGCCGGAACATGCCGCAGGAACATGTCGGGCGGTTCCACGACGTGGTCGTCGATGCTCACCAGGATCAGGTCGTCGATGTCCATACCCCAGTAGTACCGTCTAGCGGTGTGACCGTCTCTGCGCTATCGGACAGAGGTTTAGCCGAAACGGCCAGAACCGAACCCGGCCTGTCGCGCCGCGTGATCGACCTGCGGCGCGGCGGACGGGCACTGGGCGGCAGCTACCTCTACCACGGTGACGCGCTGATCACCGGTTGGCACTCACACGACGTCCACCAGATCGAGTACGCGATCGGCGGTGTGGTCGAGGTCGAGACGGATTCGGCGCACTACCTCGTACCGCCGCAGCAGGCCGCCTGGATTCCCGTCGGTCTCGAGCATCAGGCCACGATGAACCCCGACGTTCGGACCGTCGCGGTGATGTTCGATCCGGAGTTGATCCCGCAGGCCGGCGACAGGGCGCGGATACTCGGGGTCTCGCCGTTGATCCGCGAGATGATGATCTACGCGTTGCGCTGGCCGATCGACCGCAGGCCCGGCGGCATCGACGACGAGGAAGTGTCCGCCGCGTTCTTTCGCACCCTGGCGAACCTGGTGTCCGAGGCACTCGACCACGAGGCACCGCTGAGCCTGCCGAGTTCTGAGCACCCGATCGTCGCCGCCGCGATGTCGTACACGAAGGCACATCTGGACGACGTCAGCGCAGAGGAAGTCAGCCGTGCGGTCTCGGTGTCGGAGCGGACCCTGCGCCGGCTGTTCCGGGATTCGATCGGATTACCTTGGCGCACATACCTTTTGCATGCCAGGATGCTGAAGGCGATGGCGCTGCTGGCCGCACCGGGGCAGACCGTACAGGAGACCTCGTCGGCGGTCGGCTTCGACAGCCTCAGCTCGTTCACCCGGGCGTTCACGCAGTTCTGCGGAGAGACGCCGACGAGCTACCGAAAGCGGGTCGGCGGCACACCGCTTTGATCGGCGCTTGAGCCGGCCGATGGGCTAAGAGTCGTGACGCATCTGCCCGTTGCGAAGCAGCGCGTTTACGGCATCCTGCCATCGCTGGAGCTGTGCGGGGCTGTCGAACGGCTCCTCGAGATGGCGCTCGACATGGCCGCGCAGAATCCAGGTGCCCAGGGCCAGCAGCAGCGGGTTCAGTGCGCCCCATGTCGGGTCGAGATCCGGCCGCGTCAGCCCGAGTTCCTGTCTCGCTTGCCACCGCTCGGCGCCGATGGCCGCCAACGAGTCGAACAACTGCTCGCCGAGCGCGCTGCCGTCAGTCAGCGCGCGTCCGACGTACGCCATCACTTCGGGTTCGTCGGACACGAGAGAGGTCGCCCGGTTGCCGACGTCGCTGATCGTGTCTACCGGCGGGTCCGGGATGGGCTTCGCGAGCACCGTCTCGATCACCGCGAGCACGTGAGCATCGACGGCCTTGATCAGGTTCGCCTTCGTCGCGAAGTGGTGCTGCACGAGACCGAGCGAGACGCCGGCCTCTGCGGCGACTGACCGTAGCGAGGTGGCCGCAGCTCCCCGAGCGGCGAAGCACCTCAGCGCCGCCTCACGAATGCGCTCGATGCTGGGACGCCGGTCGTCGCGAAACTCCGTGCGGGGGTCTGTCACCACAACCTGCAAACCACGATGTGCACGCTCCAACGATATCCAATACGTCTGTATCGTAAAAATCCGATACATGTGTATTGTCTGCGTTCGGCGACCCCGCGCAGACGAAGGGAGAGGCCGTTGGCAGGCGACATGCCGCTCGGCGCGTGTACCAGCGATCCGGACCGATGGATCACCGGCGTGGACGAAGGAGCCAGGGAACTGTGCCGGACATGCCCTCGCCGCTGGCTGTGCGCGCAGGAGGCTTGCCGAACCCCTGGAGCAGTCGGAATGTGGGCCGGAATCTTCATCCCGGAAAGCGGCCGTGCACGTCAGTTCGCGCTGCGGCAACTTCGGTCGCTGGCCGCACGCAATGGACACCCGATCCTAAATGTGGGCTGAACCGCATCTTCACCACTGAGAGTTTCGCCGTCTCCGGCAGTGGGCAACCTCTGCCCAACACGGAACTGTCAGCCCACAGGAGACTCAGATGCGCGAGCGCGCCATCGCCCCCACCAACGACCCCGCCGCTGAAGCGATCGCGACCACGGGCCTTTTCCTCATCTTCACCGCGATCATCGCCGTTGCGGTGTGCCTGGCCAGCTGGGGCTCCGCCGAAACGATGTTGGCTGCTGTGGCCGGAGTGACCGCGATGCTCAGCTTCGCCGCCAGCCTGGTCTGCTTCGGCATCCAGAGCAGGGACAGCTGATCGCTTCTGCTTCGCCGGATCGCACTCGCTGCGATGATGGCGAGCTATGACGCGCTGGTATTCGCTCGCCTCCGCTGACGCCGACTTCCTTACGTCGGCCCCGCACGTTTTCCGCTACGAGAAGCGATATGCGGCACCGCCGGAAAGAGTGTGGGATTCATTGACGTCGGACGACTCCTTGGCGGCTTGGGGACCGTCGATCAAGAGCGTCACCTGGACGTCGCCGCGGCCGTTCGGCGTCGGCACCACCCGAGACGTCGTCGCGCCGGGTGGCGCGACGATGCGTGAGCGGCACTTCGGCTGGGACGAGAGCCGCCAGAAATCCTTCTATGTCTATGAGTCGACGTTGCCACTGTTCAACCGCTTCGCCGAGGATTACATCGTCGAAGCCGACGGCGATCAGACCCGGTTCACCTGGGTGGTGGCGATCGAACCGAAGAAGGCGCTCGCGGTTCCCGTCAGGGTGCTGGCTCCACTGCTGAAGGCCGGTTTCGGGCGCATTCCCAGCGAGGGGCAGAAGTACTTCGCCGCGAAGTGAATCTGTGCGGGCGGTGGGACTCGAACCCACAAACTCTCTCGAGCACCGGCACCTAAAGCCGGCATGTTTGCCAGTTTCATCACGCCCGCAGCGAGTGTCGATGCTACCGCTACGAGCGACGTGCCAGACCTGGCGTCTGACGTGGGGTCAGGATCGCGATGGGCGCCCAAGGACGTCGCGGTACCGTTGGAGGGTGTCCACTACACGGCGTAGGAGGCCGGCGCTCATCGCCTTGGTGATCGTCGGCGCGGCCGGTTGCCTGGCGTTGGCCTGGTGGCAGTGGACGCGTTTCGAATCGTCCACGGGCAGCTTCCAGAACCTCGGCTACGCGTTGCAATGGCCGCTGTTCGCCGGTTTCGTCATCTACGCGTACTACAAGTTCGTGCGTTACGAGGAAGCCCCGCCTGAACCCGCCAAGCGCGGCGTGATAACCGAGATACCCGCGGGTCTGCTACCCCAAAAACCCTCAGCGACAACCCAACTCGACGACGCCGTCGATGACCCCGCACTACGCGAGTACAACGCCTACCTTGCCGAGCTCGCGAAGAAAGACAAGGAACACCCGGCCCCATGACCGAATCACCGATCACCTCCGCCGAGAACATCCGCAAGGCGCTGTTGGGCTATCGAGTGCTTGCCTGGACGACGGGCACCTGGCTCATCGCGCTCTGCTACGAGATGGTGATGAAGTACGTCTACCACGTCGAAGGCCTGAACTGGATCGCGGTCGTCCACGGCTGGGTGTACTTCATCTACCTGCTTTTCACTGCCAACCTCGCGGTCAAGGTGCGGTGGCCGATCGGCAAGACCATCGGCGTCCTGCTCGCCGGCACCATTCCGCTCGTCGGCATCATCGTCGAGCAGGTCCAAACCAGGGAAATCAAGGACCGTTACGGTCTGTAGCCAGCGCCAGGTCGTGCGCCGGCTCGTCGGCTTCGACCGCCTTCGGGATGGCCAGTGCGACGAGCGCGGCGACGACGGCCGCGACAACCGCGATCAGCAGGGCGACCCGCAGGCCGCCCAGTGACGGCACTTGCTGCCCCGCCGCCGTCGTCGTCATCACGGCCAGCACGGCACCGATCACCGCACTGGATATCGACGTGCCGAGCGACCGCGCCAGCGCGTTGATGCCGTTGGCCGCCGCGGTTTCCGACACCGGCACCGCCGCGTTGATCAGTGCGGGCAACGAGGAGAACGCGAAGCCGACGCCGACACTCACCAGCACGTTGAACACACACAGCTGCCAGGCGCTGTTCATCAGCACCAGTCCCGACAGGTAGCCGGCGGCCACGACCACCGAGCCCGCGAACAACGTGAACCGCGGCCCGTGCACAGCGGCCACCCGCGCGGCCACCGGCGACGACAACATCATCGCCAGCCCGCCGGGCGCCATCCATAGCCCGGTCTGCAGCATCGACTGCCCGAGCCCGTAACCCGTCTCAGTGGGAAGTTCGAGGATCTGCGGCGCGATCAACGACATCGCGAACAGCGAGAAACCCACAGCGATCGACGCCAGGTTCGTCGTCAACACCGGCCGCTTCAGCGTGGTGCGCAGGTCCACGATCGGGGCGGCAGTCCGAAACTGCCACAGCGCGAACAATGCGAAGATCACCACCGACGCCACGAACATGCCCAGGGTTGTGGCGCTCGTCCACCCCCAGCTTCCACCCTTGGAGATCCCGAGCAGCAGCGTCACCAAGCCGCCCGCAAGACCGACTGCGCCAAGCGCATCGAAGCGGTCGGCCGAGGCGGCGGCGATGCGTGGCACCAGCGTCGCGAACGACAGGCCGGAGATCGCCCCGAGTGCCGCGGCGAACCAGAACAGCGCATGCCAGTCGAACCTGTCGGCGATGATTGCCGACAGCGGAAGGCCAAGTGCGCCACCGACACCCAGCGATGCGCTCATCAGACCCATCGCGGTGCCGACGCGGTGAGCCGGAACAGAAGCCCGCAGCACGCTGATACCCAACGGGATGATCGGCATCCCGAAGCCCTGCAGAGCGCGGCCCACGATCACCGGGACCAGCGCGGTCGTGGTCGCCGCGAGCACCGAGCCAGCAGTGAGCATGACGGCGCAGATGATCAGGATCGGCTTGGGCCCGTACATGTCACCGAACCTGCCGAACATCGGCGTCGCGACGGCCGCCGTGAGCAGGGTCGCGGTGATCACCCACGAGGCGTTCGACGCGCTGGTGTGCAAGAGCGAAGGCAGTTCAGGGATGAGCGGGATGACGAGCGTCTGCATCAGTGACACGCTGATCCCCGCCGCCGCCAGCACCGCCACGATCACCGCGGGATGCCGCGTCGCGCCGAATCTCGCGCGCAAGCTCACGTTCGAGCGGCCAACTCACGCAAAGCGGGCACCAGCAACGCGAGCGCCCGCCCGCGATGCGATGCCGCGTCCTTCTCCGCCGGGCTGAGTTCGGCAGCGGTGCGCGCCGATCCCTCCGGCAGAAACACCGGGTCGTATCCGAACCCGCCGTCTCCGCGCGGCTCGCGGATGATCCGGCCCGGCCATTCGCCGCGCACCACGGTTTCGCCGGACGCTGAAACCAGTGCACACGCCGATACGAAGGCCGCGCCCCGTCGCGCGTCGGGTACGTCGGCGAGTTGAGCGAGAAGCAGTGACGTGTTCGCCGAGTCCTGCCCGTGTCGCCCCGACCACCGCGCCGACAACACGCCCGGCATGCCGTTGAGCGCGTCGACTTCGAGACCGGAGTCGTCGGCGACGGTCGCCAGGCCGCTGGCCCGGTATCCGTCACGCGCCTTGGCCAGTGCGTTGTCCTCGAACGTTGCGCCGGTTTCGGGTACCTCGTCGAACGCGGGCACGTCCGAGAGCGACATCAGCGTCAACCCGGAAACTCCCGCTGCGTCGAGCACCCGGTGCAACTCGGCGAGCTTCTTGGGGTTGCGGCTCGCCACCAACAACTCGGTCAGCTTCCGAACGCTTTCTTCGGCGGCTCTTTGGGCTCCGGCAAGACTCCGGGATAAGGCAGCTCCAACGCCTCGCGCTGGATTTCGAAGAGCTGCTCGCACGCGGTCATCGCCGCGTCGAGCATCTTGTCCAGCGTCGAGCGCGGGAAGGTGGCGCCCTCCCCCGTGCCCTGGATTTCGACCAGGGTGCCGGTGTCGGTGGCGACGACGTTCATGTCGACCTCGGCGCGCGAGTCCTCGGTGTAGGGCAGGTCGACGCGGATCCGGCCGTCGACCACGCCGACGCTCACCGCGGCGATCGCGCACGACAACGGCCGCGGGTCAGAGAGCTTGCCCGCCGCCGACAGGTAGGTGACCGCATCGGCGAGCGCGACGTAGGCGCCGGTGATCGCCGCTGTCCGCGTCCCGCCGTCGGCCTGCAAGACGTCGCAGTCGATGGCGATGGTGTTCTCCCCCAGCGCGCCGAGGTCGATGCACGCCCGCAGTGAGCGCCCGACCAGCCGGCTGATCTCCTGGGTGCGGCCGCCGACGCGGCCCTTGACCGACTCCCGGTCGGAGCGGTCGTGAGTGGCGGCGGGCAGCATCGCGTATTCCGCTGTCAGCCAACCCTGCCCGGAGCCCTTGCGCCAGCGCGGCACTCCCTCGGTGACGCTGGCGGTGCACATGACCCGCGTCTGACCGAACTCGACCAGCACCGAGCCGGCGGGATGCGTGGTGAATCCGCGGGTGATGCGAACCGGCCTCAGCTCGTCGTCGAGCCGGCCGTCTTCTCTTCGGGACACGGGCCAACCCTATCGGCTCGGTATGACCTCACCGGCCCGGACCGTCAGGCCGCACGCAGGACGTCGAACGTCTCGTTGCACACCACCGCGTGCACCGGTCCGTCGAACTCTCCCTTGGCCTCGCTGATGACGTCCTCGCGCGACGTCCACGGCGGAATATGGGTCAGCAACAGTTCGCCGACACCGGCTTCGGCCGCCGCACGGCCCGCTTCGGTGCCCGAAAGGTGCAGCCGCGGCGGCCGGTCCGGCGAGTGGGTCCACGATGCCTCGCACAGGAACACGTCGGCGCCCCTGGCGAGGTCGATCAACGCGTCGCAGTAACCGGTGTCGCCGCTGTAGACCAACGTGGCGCCGTCCGGATCGGTGATGCGCATGCCGTAGGACTCGGTCGGATGGCAGACGAGCTTCGGCGTCACTGTCAGTGCGCCGATCGTGACTGCCTCGTTGTCGACCCAGTGGCGGATTTCGAAGACGTCGGAGAAGTCGTCGACCTCGCCGCCTTCGGGCGACGATGCGGCGCCCAACCGGGCCCAGGTGTTGGCCGGGCCGTACATGATTCCGCGTTCTTGTGCCGGCGACGGGTGATAACGCCGCCACACGAACAGCCCGGGCAGGTCGAGGCAGTGGTCGGCATGCAGGTGCGACAGCAGCACGTGCACGTCGTTCGGATCGGCATGTCGCTGCAGCGCCCCCAGCACTCCGCCGCCGAAATCGAGTACCAACGGCGGCGTATCGGGAGCGGTGACAAGGTATCCGGACGCTGGCGAATCGGGCCCGACAACGCTGCCGGAGCAACCGAGCACGGTGATTCGCACGTTCACTAGCTTGCCATGCCCGGTAGCCCTGTGACGAAAACATCGCCGGTTTGAGACCTCTTAATTGCCGAGAATCACTTCTGCGCGCCGACGTGACGCTGAACAGGTCGAACGCCGTCGAGCGTCGGACCCAGGAAGCGTGCCGCAAGTGTGGTGAACGCCTCAGGATCGCCTGTCGCCTCGAATATCCGCCGCGCGGGGCCGGCCTCGTGGGGCCGCAGCAGATCCAGTTCGGTGAGCACCCTCAGCAAGTCCTTGCCGGTCTCCTCGGCGCTGGACACCAGGGTGACGTTCTCGCCCATCGCCAACTGGATCAAACCCGACAGCATCGGATAGTGGGTGCAGCCGAGGACGAGCGTGTCGACCTCCGCGCGCTGCAACGGTTCGAGGTAGCCCTCGGCCAGTCCGAGCACCTGCCGTCCGCTGGTCACGCCGCGCTCGACGAAGTCGACGAACCGGGGGCAGGCCACGCCGAAGACTTCGGTGTCGCGCGCCGCCGCGAACGCGTCCTGGTACGCGCCGGACGCGATCGTCGCCTCGGTGCCGATGACCCCGATGCGGCCGGTGCGGGTCGCGGCCACGGCCCGGCGCACCGCAGGCAGGATCACCTCGATGACGGGCACGGGAGCGTAGCGTTCGCGGGCGTCGCGCAGGCATGCCGACGACGCCGTGTTGCAAGCGATGACGAGCGCCTTGACGCCGCGCGCGACGAGGTCGTCGCCGATCGCCAACGCGTGCGCGCGAATCTGCGGGACGGACAGCGGACCGTACGGTCCGTTCGCGGTGTCACCGACGTAGACGACGTTCTCGTCGGGCAACTGGTCGATGATCGCGCGGGCCACCGTCAGTCCGCCGACGCCGGAATCGAATATGCCGACGGGCGCGGTCGGATCGCTCACGACGTCAGGTAAGGGTTCGGCACCGCGCTGTTACGTCGTTCGCGCGCTTTGCGTTCCGGCCCGGACAACACGTAGGCCGCGATGACACCAGCGACCGCACCGCTCAGGTGGCCCTGCCACGACACTCCCGCAGTGCCGGGCAGCACGCCGAGCAGAACGCTGCCGTAGATGAGCAGGACGACCACGCCGACGACGATCTCCCACGCCTTGCGGGTGAAGAAGCCGAACACGATCAGGAACGCGAGCCAGCCGAAGATCAGCCCCGATGCTCCGATGTGGTTGACCTCGCAGCGCACCCCGACATAGGGACAGTGCGCGCCGACGTTGCCGATCAGCCACGTGCCGAGACCTCCGAGGATCCATACGATCGCCGTGGCGAAGATGAACCGCGACAGGCCCGCCAGCGTCATCAAGAAGCCGAGCACCAGCGCCGGAACCGTGTTGGCGATCAGGTGGTCCCAGTTCGAATGCAACAGGGGCGCAAAGAGGATGCCCCACAAGCCATCGGTTTCGAGCGGCCGGATCCCGTTGTCGTCGAGCCGGTGGTTCGACAGCGAGTCGAACAACTCGATGATCCAGAGCAGCGCGACGAAGCTGAGCACCGTGACGCCGCCGACCACCCACGCGGGCCGCTTCTTGGGCTGCGGCGGTGTGGTTCCGGGATAGCCGGTCATGCCCATAGCTGACCTTCCAACGCGTCTTCGGCGTCGTCCAGGCTACCGGCGTAGGCGCCGGTCGACAGATACTTCCACCCCGCGTCCGCCACGACGAACGCGATGTCGGCCTGCTCACCCGCCTTCGCGGCCTTGGCCGCGATGCCCAGTGCGGCGTGCAGCACCGCGCCGGTCGAGATGCCCGCGAAGATGCCTTCCACCTGAACCAGGTCCCGCGTGCGCCTGACCGCGTCGTACGAACCGACGGAGTACCGCGTGGTCAGCACATCCGGGTCGTACAGCTCGGGGATGAACCCCTCGTCGATGTTGCGTAGCGCGTAGACGCCCTCGCCGTACCGCGGTTCGGCGGCCACGATCTTCACGTCCGGCTTGTGCTCACGCAGATAGCGCCCGGTGCCCATCAGGGTTCCGGTGGTGCCGAGGCCCGCGACGAAGTGGGTGATCTCGGGCAGGTCGGCGAGCAGCTCCGGCCCGGTGCCCTCGTAGTGCGACAGCGAATTGGCCTCGTTGCCGTACTGGTAGAGCATCACCCACGAAGGATTCTGCAGTGCAAGCTCTTTCGCGTGTGCGACCGCGGTGTTGGAGCCGCCCTCGGCGGGCGAGTAGATGATCCGCGCGCCGTACAGCTCGAGGAGCTGGCGGCGTTCGATCGACGTGTTCTCCGGCATCACGCAGATCATCTGATAGCCCTTGAGCAACGCCGCCATCGCGAGCGAGATGCCGGTGTTGCCGCTCGTCGGCTCCAGGATCGTCGCGCCCGGCTGCAGCAGGCCGTTGCGTTCGGCCTCCTCGATCATCCGCAGCGCCGGGCGGTCCTTGATCGAGCCGGTGGGGTTGCGGTCCTCGAGTTTGGCCCACAGCCGCACATGGGGCTCCTCATCCCACCGCGGCGACAGCCGGCGCAGACCCACCAGCGGCGTGCCGCCCAGCGCTTCGAGGAGCGACTCGTAGCGCGCCAAGGTCAGCCACCTGCGACCGCGGGCAGGATGGTCACCGAGTCGCCGTCGGCGACCGCGGTGTCCAGCCCGCCGGAGAAGCGCACGTCCTCGTCGTTGACGTAGACGTTGACGAACCGGTTCAGCTTGCCGGGGTTGGCCTTGTCCATCAGGCGCTCGGAGATGCCGGAGTAGTTGGACTCCAGGTCGCTGATGACCGCGGCGAGCGTGTCGCCGGTCGCGGTGACACGCTTCTCACCGCCGGTGTGGGTGCGCAGGATGGTCGGGATGGACACCGAAACGGGCATGCGATTGTTTCCTTCTAGGTCTGGTAATGCTCGACGATTTTGACGGGTTCCTCGGTGACGACGCCGTCGACGATGCGGTAGCTGCGCAGTTCATGCTCGTCGGGGTCGCGCGTCGACACCAGCACGTAGTGGGCGTCAGGCTCTTGGGCCAGCGAGATGTCGGTGCGGCTGGGATACGCCTCGGTCCCGGTGTGCGAGTGGTAGATGACGATCGGCGCCTCGTCGGCCTCGTCCATCGCCCGCCACACCTTCAACTGCTCGCCGGAATCGAAGCGGTAGAACGTCGGCGACCGTTCGGCGTTGACCATCGCGATGAAACGTTCCGGACGATCCGAGCCCTCCGGGCCCGCGATCACCCCGCACGCCTCGTCGGGGTGGTCTGCCCGGGCGTGGGCGACCATGGCGTCGACCAGATCGCCGCGGATGACCAACAAGCCACACCCCTCTCTCTTTCCGCGGAACTGTATGCCACCAGCGAAATGTCGAGCTACTCGAACGCTCCCGGCAACAGGTCGCGGTACGTCGGTATTCCAGCGACAGACTGGGCGGCCAGCACTCCGACCATCACCGCGCGGGCCAAGCAGTCCGCGGCGGCGGCGCCGACCTCGGTGATCAGCGGTACCTCGGCCGACATCGACGCCGGAGTCGTCGGGTCTGGCGGCACCTCGACGGCGCCGGTGGCCAAGGCGAACACCGTATCGCCGTCGAGCGGCGTGTGGCACGGCCGGATAGTGCGCGCCAGGCCGTCATGTGCGGCGACGGCGACCCGTCGACAACCCGCCGCGCTCATTGCCGCGTCCGTGGCGACGACAGCGATGGTGGTGTTGAGCGGGCTGTATTCGACGTGCCGTTCGGCGAATGCGGCGATCTGGTCGGCAGGCGGCGGAGTTAGGCCGAACTCCTCGATCTGAGCGGCGAGCCACGGCAGACCCGTCGCGGTGTCGGCCACTTCGCCCGCGGAGTTGACGATCACCAGAGCGCCGACCGTCACACCGGAATCGAGCCGTGTCGAGGCGGTGCCGACGCCACCCTTGAGCACGCCGGCGCGCGCGCCGGTGCCCGCGCCTACGCTGCCGACGGCAACCTCGGTGCCGGCACTCTCGGCCGCCGCGTAACCGAAATCCGCGGTCGGTCTGCATTGCCACCCGCCCACCGGCAGGTCGAAGACCACCGCGGCGGGCACGATCGGCACCACACCGCCCTCCAACGCGACGCCTCGACCGTGCTCCTCGAGCCAGCGCATAACCCCGTCGGCGGCGGCGAGGCCGTAGGCGCTGCCGCCGGTCAGCACCACGGCGTCGACGTGCTGAACCGAGTTGCTCGGATCGAGCAGGTCGGTCTCCCGCGTACCGGGCGCCCCGCCCCTGCCGTCGACCGCGCCAACGGTCCCGGGCGGGGTGAGCACCACGGTGGTGCCGCTGGCCCAACCCGATCCCGGCGTCACGTCCGCGTCGAGCCGGTGGTGCTGTCCGACGGTGATACCGGAAACGTCGGTGATCGAGCTCATCTCGACTTGCCCATCAGACCCAGCACGAGGTACTCCTGCAGCACGGTGAGCCACTGGTAGACGTCGAGGTGTCCGGCCATCGGATGGCCCGACGGCAGATCTTCGGGCCCGTCCGGGGCGATGTCGAGCATCGTGCCCAGCGCCAGGCGCATGTCGTTGACCGCCGCGGCCCACGCGTGCGCGGCCTCTTCGGTCAACTCGAACTTGCCGCCCTCACTGGGTAGCGTGTCCAGAAGTGTCTGTGCTGCTTGACGTTTCGCGTCGATGATGGCCGGCTCGTGCAGGCTGCGCAACGCGCCGTTGAGGCTCTCCGCCGCGCTGGAACCGGCCGGGTGCTCGGTCTGCGGCCGATAGAAGTCCGGCAGCAACCGCTTCATCGTGTCGTCGTCGGGCGGTGTCGAATTGCCCGCGCGCATACCGGTGATCGCTTCGAGTTCGTCTGCGGGAGCAGACGATTCGCGGTCATCCAACATACCGACGAGCGATGTGGCCAGACTGCGCAACAGCGCGGCCTCGTGTGGCGCCACGGCCGAGCGGAAGCGCGTGCCGTCCTCGGTCTCCACCCGTTTCCACTTACGCACGTCGTTGTCAGCGGTCCTGCTGCATGGTCGCCCACAGTCCGGCGGCGTGAAGTTTGGACACGTCGACCTCCATCGACTCGCGGCTGCCCGCCGAGACCACCGCCTTGCCTTCGTTGTGCACTTGGAGCATCAGCTTGGTGGCATGCGGCTCTGGATATCCGAACAGCTTCTGGAAGACGTAGGTCACGTATGTCATCAGGTTCACCGGGTCGTCCCAGACGATGGTCACCCACGGAGTGTCAGCGGCCGTGTCCTCGTCCGCGACGGACGTGACGTCGCGCTCTTGGCGAGTTCCCGGTCGAGTCTTCGCCGGCGTAACCATGTGGTTCAGGATAGCCAACGCTGAACGCGCGCTTCGAGCTACTACGGTGGCGGTGTGACCGCCGCGTCCCCGGCCCTGCTCACCGACAAGTACGAGCTGACGATGCTCGCGGCCGCGTTGCGCGACGGCAGCGTTCACCGCCGGACCACCTTCGAGCTCTTCGCGCGCAGACTGCCCGAAGGTCGTCGCTACGGCGTGGTGGCAGGCACGGCGCGATTCGTGGAAGCGTTGGCGCAGTTCGTATTCGACGAACCCGCACTCGCGGCACTCGATTTTCTCGACCCCGCGACGCTCGCCTACCTCGCCGACTACCGATTCGGCGGCGATGTCGACGGATACGCCGAGGGCGAGCTGTATTTCCCCGGCTCACCGGTGCTTTCCGCGCACGGCACGTTCGGTGAGTGCGTCGTGCTCGAGACGTTGGCCTTGTCGATCTTCAACCACGACACCGCGATCGCCTCGGCCGCTGCGCGCATGGTGAGCGCGGCCGAGGGCAGGCCGCTGATCGAGATGGGGTCACGACGCACGCACGAACAGGCCGCCGTCGCAGCGGCGCGCGCCGCATATCTGGCGGGCTTCGCCGGCTCGTCCAATCTGCAGGCGCAGCGCGACTACGGGGTTCCGGCGCTGGGCACCAGCGCGCACGCGTTCACACTGCTCTACACCACGCGCGACGGTCCCGACGAACGGGCGGCGTTCCACGCCCAGGTCGACGCGCTCGGCGCGGACACCACGCTGCTCGTCGACACCTACGACATCACCGCAGGGGTGGCGACGGCCGTCGAGGTCGCCGGACCCGACCTCGGCGCGGTACGGATCGATTCCGGGGACCTCGGCGTACTGGCCCGCCAGGTCCGCGTACAACTGGACAGCCTCGGCGCGACCGCGACCCGGATCGTGGTGTCGGGCGATCTCGACGAGTTCTCGATCGCCTCGCTGCGCGTCGATCCAGTCGACGTTTTCGGGGTGGGCACTTCGCTGGTCACCGGCTCCGGCGCCCCGACGGCGGGCATGGTCTACAAGCTGACCGAGGTGGACGGAATCCCCGTCGAGAAGCGCAGTAGCCACAAGCACTCGCACGGCGGCCGCAAGCAAGCGCTGCGGCTCGCCAAACCGACCGGCACGATCGTCGAGGAGGTCGTGCATCCCTACGGCCGCCCGCCGGCGGACCACGACGGTCTCACCGCGCGCCCGTTGACGGTTCAGCTGGTTCGCGATGGCGAGCCGGTCGCCGAGCCGACTCTCGATGCGGCCCGCCGGCGGGTCACCGACGGCCTGACCAGCCTGCCCTGGGACGGGCTGAAGCTGTCGCGCGGCGAGCCGGCGATCCCGACCCGGCTGATCCCTCCCGGATAGGGGCGCACCACGTCCGACATCACCGAACTTCTCGCCACGGCGGTCGCCGGGCTGGGCGGCCTCGAGCGCTCGGGCCAGATCGAGATGGCGCAGGCCGTCGCGCACGCCTTCGAGACCGGGGAGCACCTCGCGGTACAGGCCGGCACGGGCACCGGCAAGTCGTTGGCGTATCTGGTACCGGCGATAGCGCGCGCCGTCGAAACCGACGATCCCGTGGTGGTGTCCACGGCCACGATCGCGCTGCAGCGCCAACTCGTCGACCGTGACCTGCCCCGACTGGCCGAGTCGCTCGCCGGCGCGTTGCCCCGCACACCCACCTTCGCACTGTTGAAGGGCCGCGGAAACTACCTGTGCCTGAACAAGATTCACAACGGGTCTTCAGGTGGCGCCGCCGACGAACCGCCCGACCGTCCCCAGGAAGAGTTGTTCGAGCCGATCGCGTCCAGCGCGTTGGGTCGCGACGTGCAGCGGCTCGTCGCCTGGTCTTCGGACACCGAGACCGGTGACCGCGACGAACTCAGTCCCGGCGTCCCGGACCGGTCGTGGTCGCAGGTGAGCGTGTCGGCGCGCGAGTGCATCGGCGTCGCCCGCTGCCCATATGGTGCCGACTGTTTCGCCGAGAAGGCCCGCGAGAAGGCCGGCCGCGCCGACGTGATCGTCACCAACCACGCGCTTCTGGCGATCGACGCGATCTCCGATGCCGCTGTGCTGCCCGAACACGAGTTGCTGGTGGTCGACGAGGCGCATGAGCTGGTCGACCGCGTGACATCCGTTGCTACAGGCGAACTTTCGGCGACATCCCTCGGGGTGGCTCACCGGCGGTCCGCTCGGCTGGTCGAGCCGGAACTCGCGCAGCGGCTGGAAGCCGCGACGGCGACCCTGTCGTCGGCGGTGCACGACACCGAACCGGGCCGCGTCGACGTGCTCGACGACGAGTTGGCGACGTACCTGACCGCCGTGCGCGACGCCGCCCACCGGGTCCGGTCGGCGATCGACACCGCCCCCAGCGATCCGAAAGCAGCTTCCGCGCGCACCGAGGCCGTCACCGCGCTGACCGACGTCGGGGACACTGCCGCTCGGGTGCTCGACTCTTTCGTGCCGCCGATCCCCAACCGCACGGAGGTGGTGTGGATCGAGCGCGAGGAGACCCGCTCGGGCGTTCGGACACTGCTGCGAGTCGCACCGCTATCTGTCTCAGGTCTGTTGCGCGCCAGGTTGTTTCAGCATTCGACGACCGTGCTGACGTCGGCCACGCTGACCATCGGCGGCACGTTCGACGCCATGGCCACGGCGTGGGGCCTGGACACAACGGACTTGACGTCGCCGGCCGAGCGGCTCCGATGGCGCGGTCTCGACGTCGGCTCGCCCTTCGAGCACGCGAAGTCCGGCATCCTCTACGTCGCCGCGCACCTGCCCCCGCCGGGGCGCGATGGCACCGGATCGGCCGAGCAACTCGACGAGATCGCCGGGCTGATCACCGCCGCCGGTGGCCGCACCCTGGGGTTGTTCTCCTCGATGCGTGCGGCCAGAGCCGCTGCCGAGGTCATGCGCGAGCGACTGGAGACCCCGGTGCTGTGCCAGGGCGAAGACACCACGTCGGCGCTGGTGCAGAGGTTCGCCGACGACCCCGAGAGTTCGTTGTTCGGCACATTGTCGCTGTGGCAGGGCGTCGATGTCCCGGGCCCGTCGCTGTCACTTGTGCTGATCGACCGGATTCCCTTCCCGCGCCCCGATGACCCCCTGCTCGCGGCCCGGCAGCGGGCGGTCGCCGCTCGCGGTGGCAACGGCTTCATGACCGTGGCCGCCAGCCACGCGGCGCTGCTGCTGGCGCAGGGCTCGGGCAGGCTGCTGCGCACGGTCGACGACCGCGGTGTCGTGGCCGTCCTCGACTCGCGGATGGCCACCGCCCGTTACAGCGGCTACCTGCGGGCGTCGCTGCCGCCCTTCTGGGCCACCACCGATTCCACCAGGGTGCGCCAGGCGCTCGAACGTCTACGCCGCACCTGATTGTTTTCTATCCTGGCAACGGTTCAATGCGCGCCGCCGTGGCCGCAGGTCGACCCGAAAGGCGGCGTCAATGAGTCGACGGCACCTCCTCGGCGCTCTGATCGCGCTGTCGTCGGCGCTGCTGATGACCGCGTGCACCACACTGCTGCACGGTCGCCCCGTCTCTGTGTTCGCCGACCCATTCCGCGTCGCGGGTATGCCTGCGACCGACGGCCCCACCGGGCTGCGGTCTGACGCCGAAGGTCCCACGCGCAGCGTGAAGGGCTCTGACGGAAGCCAGACCGACCAGCTGGCCCGCCAGGCGATCAGCGACATCGAGCAGTTCTGGCAGAGCGCCCACCCAGACGCCTTCAACGGCGAGTTCAAACCGGTCGACGAGGTGTTCTCCTGGGACGCAAACGGTTTCGAGGGCACCGGCTTCTGCGACACCGACACCTACGGGCTGGTCAATGCCGGGTTCTGCGAGACCGACAACACGATCGGCTGGGACCGCGGTGAGCTGTTGCCCAGTCTGCAGCAGGGGCACGGCGACATGGGCGTCACCATGGTGCTTGCCCACGAGTACGGGCACTCGGTGCAACGGCAGGCCGGGTTGGTCGACGACGACACGCCGACGCTGGTATCCGAGCAGCAAGCCGACTGCCTCGCGGGCGCTTACATGCGCTGGGTCGCCGAAGGCGATTCGCCGCGGTTCACGCTCTCGACCGGTGAAGGGCTCAACAACGTACTGGCGGCCGTCATCGCGTTCCGTGATCCGCTGTTGAGCGAGGAGGACCCCGAAGCCGGTGTCGACGAGCACGGTTCGGCGTTCGAGCGTCTTTCGGCCTTCCAGTTCGGTTTCACCGACGGCCCGGGCGCCTGCTCAGCGATCGACATGCGCGAGATCGAACAGCGCCGAGGCAATCTGCCAGTCCTATTGGAGGAGAACGAGACCGGCGAGTGGCCCGTCTCCGAAGAGTCGGTGCGCGCCGTCATCGACGCGATGAACATCGTGTTCGAACCCGCCGATCCTCCCCGTCTGAGCTTCGATGCCTCCGACTGCCCGGACGCGCGGCCGAGCCCACCGGTGTCCTACTGCCCGGCCACCAACACGATCGCAGTGGATCTCGGAAAGCTGGCGCAGTTGGGCGCACCGCCTGACGTCGAGGACCCGGTCGGGCTGGCCACCGGCGACAACACCGCCTACTCGGTGTTGATGTCGCGGTACATGCAGGCCATCCAGAACGAGTACGGCGGCGTGAAACTCGACAATGCCGAGGCCGCGTTGCGCACCGCGTGCCTGACAGGCGTGGCCACCACCAAGCTGTCGAAGAGCGTGCAGACGCCGGACGGCAACACGGTCGCGTTGACCGCGGGAGATGTCGACGAAGCCGTGTCGGGCATCCTCACCAACGGCCTGGTGGCCAGCGACGTCAACGGCGAATCGGTGCCGTCGGGATTCTCGCGGATCGACGCGTTCCGGGCCGGAGTGCTCGGCGACACGGAGCGCTGCTTCAAGCGATTCGACTGAGTCAGATCTTCTTGGTCACGCCGTACCAGGCCACGATCGCCTCCGAGGCGTCAGTCGACCGGGTCAGGAACGCGTACGAGCGGATGAACGACTCGCCGACACAGCCGTCGATCTTGACCCGGAACTTGCTCACCATCACCCACGGCTTGGCGCCGGTGAACTCCTTCTTCGTCACCGGAATCACGTTGACGAGACCAGGTTTGAGTCCAACGGTGATACCGCCGCCGATGTTGCCGCCGAGGCTGGGCAGCACTCCGAGGTCCAGCGGTCCGGCGGCGTCGATCCCCAGCAACCCGATGGACGGGTTGATGCCCGCCGTGCCCGCGAGCGTCACACCGTTCGAGGTGCTCATGTCGATCCCGCAGCCGATCTCGTAGCCCACCTCCAGAGTGCCGTGCGGAGGTTCGCCGTCGTCGGGTCCGACCAGCGATCCCTTGTACGTACCGCCGACGACGTATTCGCGTGACGACAACGCCGTCGTCAGCGGAGGTATCGGCGCCTGCGTCTCGTCCTCGGCGGACAGGGTCATCTGCCACCCGTCGGGGGTATCGGTGACGGCGGGGGGCGTCGACTCGACGGCCCCCTCCGGGGGAGGCGGCTGCTGCGTCGGCAACCCTTCGGGAGGCGCCTCGGCGCCCACCGGCTCAACGTCTGGCTGTGCCGATGCCCGATCGGCGAGCAGTCCGCTCATCAATGCCCCGACGGCCAGCACCGTGAAACCACGCCGCAGCCCAACTCCAACTGTCACTGCCCGTCCTCCCGATCGTCCGCGATGCCTCGGAACCTACCGCGACCCGCATCGGCGAGTACGGGCGGTCACGCGAGCGTGACGAGGCCCAGCTCGTTGTCGCCGGCGAGCAACGGGTGGTGCGGCAGCACCCGCACGGTGTAGCCGACCGGACCGGCAATCGGCAGCGGCGCCGTCGCGGAGAACACCTCGGTCCCGCCGTCGGCGCTGCCGGTGTGGGCCATCGGCACTGTCACCGGGTCGACGAGCTGGTCACCGGCGTCGACGCGGCCGAGCACGGCCTGCACGACGACCTCGTCAGGCCGCAGACCAGCCAGCTGCACCGTCGCCGTCAGCGTGAGCTCGGACCCCAGCAGTGGGGTGTCCGGCAGCCCGTAGCTGTCGACGTCGGTGATCTGGATCTTGGGCCACGACTCCTGGGCTCGCAGTCGGTAGCCGGCCAATTCCCGTGCGGCGCCGAACGGTTCACCGTCAGCGCCGGGTTCGACGGTCCTGCGCAGCGACTGTGCCGCGGGCGCGTAGTACTTCTCGGTGTACTCGCGCACCATGCGCGATGCCAGCAGCTTCGGCCCGAGCACGATCAGCGTGTGCCGCACCATCTCCACCCACCGGGTCGGGACACCGCGCTCGTCGCGGTCGTAGAACTTCGGCGCGACCGACGTCTCGAGCAGGTCGTAGAGGGCGGCCGCCTCGAGATCATCGCGGCGGTTCTCGTCTGCCAGGCCGTCGGCGGTCGGGATCTCCCACCCGTTGTCGCCGTCGTACCACTCGTCCCACCACCCGTCGCGGATCGACAGGTTCAGCCCCCCGTTCAGCGCGCTTTTCATCCCGGACGTCCCGCACGCCTCCAGCGGTCGCAGCGGGTTGTTCAGCCACACATCGCAGCCCCAGTACAGCTGGCGGGCCATCGACATATCGTAGTCGGGAAGGAAGGCGATCCGGTGCCGCACCTCGGGGCGGTCGGCGAACCGCACCACCTGCTGGATCAGCGCCTTGCCGCCGTCGTCGGCGGGATGAGACTTGCCGGCGACGATCAGCTGGACGGGACGCTCGTCGTCGAGGAGCAGCCGCTCCAGCCGCTCCGGATCGCTCAACATCAGCGTCAGCCGCTTGTACGTCGGGACTCGTCGCGCGAAGCCGATCGTCAACACGCCGGGATCGAAAGCCGTTGCGATCCAGCCCAGTTCGGCTTCAGCCGCGCCACGCTCCAGAAAGGAGCGGCGCAGCCGCGCGCGCACGTCGGCGACGAGTTGCTCGCGCAGCAGTGACCGGATCCACCACAGATGGCCCGGGTCGACCTGTTGCAGCCGCTCCCACACCGCCGGTTCCCGCGCACCGCTGAGATCCTGGCTCTCGAGCAGCTCATTGGCGAGCTGAAGCCACTGCGGCGCCGCCCACGTCGGCGCGTGCACACCGTTGGTGATGGAACCGATCGGCACTTCGGCGGCGTCGAACCCCGGCCACAGCTCATTGAACATGTGGCGGCTGACCCTGCCGTGCAGAAGCGAGACACCGTTGGCCCGCTGGGCCAGCCGCAGGCCCATGTGAGCCATGTTGAACTTGCTCGGGTCGTCCTCGTCGCCGAACGCGACGATCCGGTCGAGCGGCAGGCCGGGCAGCAGTCGCGACATCTCCCCCACCGGTCCGTCGGTGCGGCCGCCGAAGTAGCGCCGGACCATCTCCACCGGGAACCGGTCGATGCCCGCGGGAACCGGGGTGTGGGTGGTGAACACCGTCGACGACCGCACCACCGTCAGCGCGGTGTCGAAATCGAGGCCGGCGTCGATGAGTTCGCGGATGCGCTCGACACCGAGGAAGCCCGCGTGCCCCTCGTTCATGTGGAACACCTCCGGCGCGGGCCTGCCCTCCAGCTCGATGAAGGACCGGATCGCCCGGACTCCGCCGATGCCGGCCAGGATCTCCTGCTTGATCCGGTGCTCCTGGTCGCCGCCGTAGAGCCGGTCGGTGACGCCGCGCAGATCGTGGTCGTTCTCGGGAACGTCGGAATCCAAGAGCAGCAACGGGATCCGGCCGACCTGGGCGATCCAGATCCGGGCCCGCAGCTGATTGTCGTATTGGTTCTCGCCGGGCATCGCCACGGCGACCAGCACCGCCCGCCCGTCGGAGTCGGTCAACAGCCGCAGCGGCAGCCCCTGCGGGTCGACGGCCGGGTAGCTCTCGTGCTGCCATCCGTCGGCGGTCAGTGACTGCCGGAAGTAACCCGAGCGGTACAGCAGTCCGACGGCGATCAGCGGCAGGCCCAGATCGGACGCCGCTTTGAGGTGGTCGCCGGCCAGGATGCCCAGGCCGCCGGAGTAGTTCGGCAACGCCTCGGCGACACCGAACTCCATCGAGAAGTAGGCGATGCCGTTAGGTAGCTGGGCGCCTTGTTCCAGTTGCTCCTGGTACCACAGCGGACGGTTCAGATAGTCGTCGAGATCGGCGGCCAGCCCGTCGAGGCGCGTCAGGAACGCCTCATCGGTTGCCAGCTCGTCCAGGCGCCGGGGACTGATCTGGCCCAGCAGGCTCACCGGGTCGCAGCCGACCTGCCGCCACAGATCGGGATCCATCAACTCGAACAGATCCTGGGTCGGCCGGTCCCATGACCAGCGCAGGTTGATCGACAGCTGTTCCAGCGCGCCCAGTCGGTCGGGCAGGTGCGCACGGACGGTGAACCTTCTCAGCGCTTTCATCGGGCCATCACGCGACTCAACCTTACTGACAATCCGGCGGTTCGCAGGCTCCGTTGCCGGACTGCTTGCCTGCATTGGGTTGGGCTGCGCAATACGGTGGGTATAGGGCGCGGGGGACACGCGAGAGGCACGGCGTGACGAGAAACCAGACGACACAGCGGCCCCATCGGCCGCGTCAACGTGAGGAGTGGTCAGGTGGCGGGCCGTATCGAAATCGATGACGTGGAGCCTGTCGTCTCCAACGGGCGATACCCCGCCAAGGCCGTCATCGGAGAGATCGTGCCGATTGCCGCCTCTGTCTGGCGGGAGGGCCACGACGCCGTCGCGGCGACGCTGGTGGTGCGCTTCCACGGCCGCGCCTATCCCCAGCTCGCCAACGACCCCCCGGGGTTGGTGAAATCCGCCGAGGCCGTGCCCATCGAAACGGTCCTCGGCGCCACGCCCCGCAAGCGTCCCCAGCACCTGCCGATGTCGATGGGCCGGACGCCCGACCTGTTCCACGGCGCGTTCACCCCGGACTGCCAGGGGCTGTGGACCTTCCGGGTGGACGGGTGGGGCGACCCCGTGGCCACCTGGCGAAAGAACGTGACCGCCAAGCTCGACGCGGGGCAGAGTGAGTCGGAACTGTCCAACGATCTGCTGATCGGCGCCGGCCTGCTCGAACGCGCCGCGGCCGGGGTGCCGCGCCAACACCGTCATCCGCTCATCGAGGCGGCGGCGCGATTACGCCAGCCCGGGGATCCGTTCGGCCGGGCCGGCGCGGCGCTTGCACCGGAGGTCACTCGCCTGCTCGACGATTATCCGCTGCGCGAGCTGCTCACCCGAGGCAAGCAATTTGGCATCTGGGTGGACCGTCCCGAGGCGCGGTTCAGTGCGTGGTACGAGTTCTTCCCGCGGTCCACCGGCGGTTGGGACAGCAAGGGCAACCCGATGCACGGCACCTTCGCGACCGCAACGAAGGCACTGTCCCGCATCGCGCGGATGGGCTTCGACGTCGTCTACCTGCCGCCGGTCCATCCGATCGGCAAGGTGCATCGCAAGGGCCGCAACAACAGTGTCACCGCCGCACCCGACGATGTCGGCTCACCATGGGCCATCGGAAGTGACGAGGGCGGCCACGACGCGATCCATCCGGAGCTGGGCACCATCGCCGACTTCGACGACTTCGTCGCCGCGGCTCGCGACGAGGGCATGGAGGTGGCGCTCGACCTTGCCCTGCAGTGCGCGCCGGACCACCCGTGGGCGAAAGCCCATCCGGAGTGGTTCACCGTGCTACCCGACGGCACCATCGCCTACGCGGAGAACCCGCCGAAGAAGTACCAAGACATCTACCCGCTGAACTTCGACAACGACCCGGCGGGCCTCTACGAAGAGGTGCTCCGCGTCGTTCGGCACTGGATCTCGCACGGCGTCAAGATCTTTCGTGTCGACAATCCGCACACCAAGCCGCCGAACTTCTGGGCCTGGCTGATCGGCCAGGTGAAGAACGAGCACCCCGACGTGTTGTTCCTGTCCGAGGCGTTCACCCGGCCCGCGCGGCTCTACGGCCTGGCCAAACTCGGCTTCACCCAGTCGTATTCGTACTTCACCTGGCGCACCGCCAAGTGGGAGATCACCGAGTTCGGTGAACAGATCGCCGAACACGCCGACTACGCCTGCCCGAACCTGTTCGTCAACACCCCCGACATCCTGCACGAGAGCCTTCAGCACGGCGGCCCGGGCATGTTCGCGATCCGCGCGGTGCTGGCGTCGACGATGAGTTCGTCGTGGGGCGTGTACTCGGGCTACGAACTCTACGAACACCGCCCGGTCCGAGAAGGCAGCGAGGAGTACCTCAACTCCGAGAAGTACGAGTTGCGCCCCCGCGACTTCGACGCCGCGCTGGCCGACGGCGAGTCGCTGGAACCGTTCATCACGCGGCTCAACGAGATCCGCCGGTTGCACCCGGCGCTGCACCAGTTGCGCACGATCAAGTTCCACCACGCCGACAACGACGCGCTGCTGGCCTACAGCAAGTTCGATCCGGCCACCGGTGATCAGGTGCTGGTGGTGGTCACCCTGAACCCATTCGGGCCCGAAGAGGCCACGCTGTGGTTGGACATGCCGGCGCTCGGGATGGAGCCATACGACCGGTTCTGGGTGCGTGACGAAGTAACCGGTGACGAATACCAATGGGGGCAGGCCAATTACGTTCGCCTCGACCCGGGGCGGGCGGTGGCGCACATCTTGAACATGCCGCAGGTGCCGGCCGACCAACGACTCAATCTGCTGCGTAGGGAGTGACGACATGACGCGGACCAAACAATCCAGCAGCCCGAATCTGCGACCGCACACCGCCGATCTCAACCGATTGCTCGCCGGTGAGCACCACGACCCGCACTCGGTGCTCGGCGCGCACGAGTACGAGGACCACACCGTCATCCGCGCCTACCGGCCGCACGCGGTCGAAGTGGTGGCGCTCGTCGGCGGTGAGCGATATCCGTTCCAGCACATCGAATCCGGCTTGTTCGCGGTCGCGCTGCCGTTCACCGGCCTGGCTGATTACCGGCTCGAGGTCCACTATCCCGGCGACAACGGCTCGACCCACGAACACGTGGTCGCTGATGCGTACCGCTTCCTGCCGACCCTCGGTGAGATGGACCTGCACCTGTTCGCCGAGGGCCGCCATGAGCGGCTCTGGGAGATCCTCGGCGCACACCCGCGCCGCTACACCACGCCCGACGGCGTGGTCGAAGGCGTCTCGTTCGCGGTGTGGGCGCCGAATGCCAAGGGGGTCAGCCTCATCGGCGAGTTCAACCACTGGGACGGTAACCAGGCCCAGTTGCGGGTGCTCGGCTCGACGGGCGTGTGGGAGGTGTTCTGGCCGGGCTTCGAGATCGGCGGGCTGTACAAGTTCCGGATCCACGGCGCCGACGGGTCGGTCAGCGACCGTGCCGATCCGATGGCCTTCGCCACCGAGGTGCCACCGAAGACAGCCTCGAAAGTGACTGTCAGCGAGTACATCTGGGAAGACGAGGAGTGGATGGCGCGCCGGGCCGCCCAGAACCCGGTGTTCGAGCCGATGAGCACCCTCGAGGTACATCTGATGTCGTGGCGGCCCGGGCTGAGCTACCGCGAGCTGGCCACGGAACTGACCGAGTACGTCGCCGAGAACGGGTTCACGCACGTCGAGTTGATGCCGGTGGCCGAGCATCCCTTCGGCGGTTCCTGGGGATACCAGGTGACCTCGTACTACGCGCCGACGTCGCGGCTGGGCACACCCGACGAGTTCCGGCACCTGGTCGACGCCCTGCACCAGGCCGGCATCGGCGTGATCATGGACTGGGTGCCCGCCCACTTCCCCAAGGACGCCTGGGCCCTCGGCCGCTTCGACGGCACCGCCCTCTACGAACACTCCGACCCCCGCCGTGGCGAGCAACTGGACTGGGGCACATATGTGTTCGACTTCGGCCGCGCCGAGGTGCGCAACTTCCTGGTTGCCAACGCGCTGTACTGGTTGCAGGAGTTCCACATCGACGGCCTGCGGGTTGATGCGGTCGCCTCGATGCTGTACCTGGACTACTCGCGACCCGAGGGTGGCTGGACACCGAACATCTACGGCGGTCGCGAGAACCTCGAAGCGGTGCAGTTTCTGCAGGAGATGAACGCGACGGTGCACAAGATCGCACCCGGCATCGTGACCGTCGCCGAGGAGTCCACATCGTGGCCCGGTGTCACCCGGCCGACAAACCTTGGCGGCCTTGGCTTCTCGATGAAGTGGAACATGGGCTGGATGAACGACACGCTGGAGTTCATCAAACGTGACCCGATCCATCGCAGTTATCACCACCACGAGATCACGTTCTCGATGCTCTACGCGTTCAGCGAGAACTACGTGCTGCCGATCAGCCACGACGAGGTCGTGCACGGCAAGGGCACGCTGTGGGGCCGGATGCCGGGCAGCGACCACACCAAGGCAGCCGGGCTGCGCGGTCTGCTGGCCTACCAGTGGGCGCACCCGGGCAAGCAGCTGTTGTTCATGGGCCAGGAGTTCGGCCAGCGCGCCGAATGGTCGGAGGAACGCGGCGTCGACTGGTACCAGCTCGACGAGAACAGTTTCTCCACCGGGATCCAGCGCATGGTTCGTGACATCAACACCATCTACCGCAGTAACCGGGCGCTGTGGTCGCAAGACACCCGCCCGGAGGGCTACTCCTGGATCGATGCCAACGACTCGGCCAACAACGTGCTGAGCTTTCTGCGCTATGGCGACGACGGGTCCGTGCTCGCGTGTGTGTTCAACTTCTCCGGCGCCGAGCACGGTCGCTACCGGCTCGGCCTGCCCCATGCCGGCACTTGGCGCGAGGTACTCAACACCGATGCCGACATCTACAACGGGTCGGGCATCGGCAACTACGGGGCCGTGGAGGCGACTGACGAACCGTGGCACGGCCGTCCGGCGTCCGCGGTGATGGTGCTGCCTCCGCTTGCGGCGCTGTGGTTCGAGTACCAACGCGAGTGAGCGCGGCCCACTAGCGCCGGCGACTAGTAGAGCGCGTTGGCCAGCTTGCGCCGACCGGCGATCACCTCGGGGTCGGCGGGGTCGAACAGGTCGAACAGCTCGACGAGCCGGGTGCGGACTTGCGCGCGATCATCCCCCGACGTGCGCTTGACGAGGTTGATGAGCCGGTCGAAGGCGGCTGCGACGTTCTTCTGCAGCAGCTCGACGTCGGCCGCCGCGAACGCCGCCTCGATGTCGTCGGGTGCCGCATCTGCGGCGACAATCGCCTCGGGAGTCCGGGCGCTCGCCCGCTGCAGGAACTCGATCTGGCGTACGGCGCCCTTGGCTTCGGCGTGAGTCGGGTTGGCGTCCAGGATCGCCTGGTACGCGGTGCGGGCGGCGTCGAAATCGCCGGCATCCAGATGCGCGCGGGCCTGCGCCAGCGCGGGATCGACCTGCTCGGGCTCTTCGCCGCCCTCGCTGCCGCTCAACTTGCCGGCGACCGCGTTCAACAGCGAATCGATCCACTGCCGCAACTGGTCGGGTGGTTGCATGCCCTGGAAGCTGGACAGCGGTTGACCGGCCGCCAATGCCACCACGGTCGGGACCGCCTGCACGCCGAACATCTGCGCCACCCGCGGCACGACGTCGACGTTGACCGTCGCCAGCGACCACTTACCGCCGTCGGCCGTCGCCAGTTCCGACAGCGCATCGCCCAACTGGACGCTGGCTTCGCTGCGCGGTGTCCACAGCAGCACCACGACGGGGACCTGGCTGGACCGGACCAGCACCTCGTTCTCGAGATTGGCCTCGGTGATCTCCACTCCGCCGGTCGGCGCCGACGTGCCACCGTCAGCCGTTGGCCGCTGCTTGAGGGCGGACAGGTCAACCGCACCGGCCATGGAGGCCGCGATAGGAGGGCGTGGACGACTCACGCGAACAAGTTTGTCACGTCGTTTCCGGCGCCGGCCGCCCCGGTTGCGTCACGACCACCGCAGCTCTCGCAGCCCCCATGCGCCCGGTTCGATCAGCCCAGATGACGAAGATCACACTCGCCAGCGGCACGACGCTCGCCAACAGCCCGAGCAACCAGGTGCCCGGCGCCCACTTGAAGAGGACGGCGGCCAGCACCCCCACCACGACGAAGCCGACGAAGACCAGTCCGTGCGCCATCCCGAAGATCTTGACGCCGATCTCGGTTCTCGGAGTGCCGATGTACTTGAAGTACATGCCGGTCAATAGTCCGACCCAGCTGACGGCCTCCATCAACGCGACGAGGCGAAACCAGCCGGCGACGGACCGCAGATCGAAAGGGCCAGTCATGGCCGCCATTGTGCCCGAAACGCAGCCGGATTACTACATGACGTAGTAGATGGCTATGCCCTGCGCAGGATCAGCGCGTCGCCCTGACCGCCCGCGCCGCACAGTGCGGCCACGGCGTAACCGGACCCGCGGCGGGCCAGTTCCAAAGCAGCGTGCAACGTGATGCGCGCCCCCGACATGCCGATCGGGTGGCCGATGGCGATCGCGCCGCCGTTGACGTTGACTTTCTCCGGGTCAACGCCAAGCTCTTTGGTCGAGGCCAAGGCGACCGCGGAAAACGCCTCGTTGATCTCGATAACATCAAGTTGCTCGAGCGAGATGCCTTCGCGCGCAACGGCTTTCTTGATGGCATTGGCGGGCTGCGACTGCAGGGTGGAGTCCGGCCCGGCGACGACTCCGTGTGCGCCGATCTCGGCCAGCCAGCTCAGACCCAACTCCTCGGCCTTGGCCTTGTTCATCACGACGACCGCGCATGCGCCGTCGGAGATCTGCGACGCCGAACCGGCGGTGATGGTGCCGTCTTTACGGAAAGCGGGCTTGAGGCCGGCCAGCGACTCGGCGGTGGTGTTGGCGCGTATGCCCTCGTCCTCGGTGAACTCCAGCGGGTCGCCCTTGCGCTGAGGAATCTGCACCGGAACCACCTCGTCGGCGTAGATGCCGTCTTTCCATGCCGCGGCGGCCTTTTGGTGTGACCCGGCCGCGAACTCGTCCTGCTCGGCGCGGGTGAACTGGTCGACGTCGTTGCGCTGTTCGGTCAGCGCGCCCATCGGCTGGTCGGTGAACACATCGTGCAGGCCGTCGTAGGCCATGTGGTCGAGCACGGTGACGTCGCCGTACTTGTAGCCCGAGCGGCTGTTCATCAGCAGGTGCGGCGCCTGGGTCATCGATTCCTGACCGCCGGCGACGACGACGTCGAACTCACCGGCGCGGATCAGCTGATCGGCCAGCGCGATCGCGTCGATGCCCGACAGGCACATCTTGTTGATCGTCAGGGCGGGCACGTCCCAGCCGATGCCCGCGGCCACCGCGGCCTGCCTCGCGGGCATCTGACCGGCGCCGGCCGTGAGGACCTGGCCCATGATCACGTACTCGACGGCCGACGGAGCCACGTTGGCTTTCTCGAGCGCCGCTTTGATCGCGACGCCACCCAGGTCGCTGCCCGAGAAATCCTTGAGCGAGCCCATCAGCTTCCCGACGGGGGTACGGGCCCCAGCAACGATTACCGACGTCGTCATTTAGCACCTCCGGAAACTGGGTATATCCGTATGTGTTCCATGACACATACCGCAAACATCTGTCTCAAGGTTACCGTTACGCTATGACCACTGAACACGTAGGCGCACGTCGGGCGCTCGCCAGCGCCCTAGTGACGGCGATCGACCACGTGGGAATCGCGGTGCCGGACCTGGACGCCGCGATCAAGTGGTATCACGACCACCTCGGCATGATCGTGCTGCACGAGGAGGTCAACGAGGATCAGGGCGTGCGCGAGGCCATGCTCTCGGTGCGCGGCGCCCCGGTCGGCAGCGCGCAGGTGCAGTTGATGGCGCCGCTGGACGAGACGTCGACGATCGCGAAGTTCCTCGACAAGCGCGGGCCGGGACTGCAACAGTTGGCCTACCGGACCAGCGATCTGGACGCGCTCAGCGAGCGCCTGCGCGCCGACGGCGTGCGGCTGCTCTACGACGCCCCGCGCCGCGGCACCGCGGATTCCCGGATCAACTTCATCCATCCGAAGGATGCCGGCGGCGTACTCGTCGAACTCGTCGAGCCGGCCGGCAGCGAGCACTGACGCTCACTCACGACCATCTGCGGGTGGGGCCGCGGGTGCCCCGATGCGTCCAGCACGCGGTATGCCAGTGCCGACGGTCGTCGAGGCCGCGTTCGCCCGCCTCAGCCGGGATCACCACCAGATGCGCTGTGCCCGGACGGATTTCGTGGTCACATCCGGGGCAGCGGTAGGTCTTGACAGCGCGCACCCCTGCGATCGCGCGCACCTCGTACTCGTAACCGTCCGGCCCCGTTTCCACGCGTCGTGGGGCGGGCAGCGGCGGCGGACGCTGCGAGCGGCGCTTGCGAGCCATCAGAACAACCGGAACTCGTCGCTGTCCATGCCGCGCATCCGGTCGTAGTCCAAGGTCAGGCAGCGGATGCCCCGGTCGGTGGCCAGCGTGCGGGCCTGCGGTTTGATCTGCTGGGCGGCGAAGACCCCGGCCACCGGCGCGAGCAGGCTGTCACGGTTGAGCAGCTCGAGATAGCGGGTGAGCTGTTCGACGCCGTCGATCTCGCCGCGGCGCTTGATCTCGACGGCGACCGTCCCGCCGTTCTCGTCGCGGCACAGCAGGTCCACGGGACCGATCGCGGTCATGTACTCGCGCCGCACCAGCGTGTAGCCCGCGCCCAACAGCTCCACGTGCTCGGCCAGCAACTCCTGAAGATGCGCTTCGACACCGTCCTTGACCAGACCGGGATCGACGCCGAGTTCGTGGGTGGAGTCGTGCTCGATGTCTTCGACGGTGATCCGCAACTGCTCGCCCGCCTTGTTCTCGACCACCCAAACCGGCGTCGGCCCGCTGTTGTCCTCGGTGAGACGGCAGGGTGGGGTCATCCAATTCAACGGTTTGTAGGCCCGGTCATCGGCGTGCACGCTGACCGAACCGTCCGCCTTGACGAGCAGCAGTCGCCGCGCCGAGGGCAGATGTGCGGTCAGGCGTCCGACATAGTCCACGGTGCACTGGGCGATCACGAGACGCACCCGACCACCTTAGGTGGCGACCCGGGAAATTAGGCTGAGGGCACGATGACCGCTAACAAGAGCGTCGCGCATCGGCTGGGCCGCGTCCTCGAGGCGGTGACCCGCCAGAGCGGGCGGCTGCCCACCACCCCCGAATACGGGTCGTGGGTGCTCGGCAAAGTCAACGAGAGTCAGGTGCGCCGGCGGGTCCGCATCCAGGTGATGTTGACGACGCTCATCCTGTTCACCAACCTGCTCGGGATCGTCGTCGCCACCGTACTGGTGGCGTTCGTGTTTCCGACGCCGAGCATCTTCTCCGACGTTCCGGCATGGCTGACGTGGGGTCTGAGCCCGGCCTACATCGTGCTGGCGCTGAGCACCGGCATCTTCTGGGTGACCCGCAAGATCGTCAACTCGCTGCGGTGGGCGATCGAGGAGCGCAAACCGGATCGCACCAACCAGCGCGACACGTTCGTCGCGCCGTGGCGGGTGGCTCGCATGGTGCTCGTGCTGTGGGGTGTGGGGGCGGCACTGCTCACCACGCTGTACGGCCTACGCGACACGGACTTCATCCCGCGATTCCTTTTCGGGGTGAGCTTTTCGGGAATAGTGGTGGCCACCGCCTGCTACCTGATCACCGAGTTCGCACTGCGTCCCGTGGCGGCCCAGGCGCTCGAAGCGGGGCATCCGCCGCGCCGGCTGGCCGACGGCATCATGGGCCGGACCATGCTGGTATGGCTGTTGGGCTCGGGCGTGCCGGTGATGGGAATCGCGGTGACGGCGATCTTCGCGCTGGCGCTGCAGAATCTGACGCCGTCGCAGTTCGCGTTTGCGGTGCTGAGCATCGCGGCGGTCGCGTTTTTGTTCGGCTCCGTTCTGATGTGGTTGCTGTCGTGGCTGACCACCACCCCGGTACGGGTGGTGCAGTCAGCGCTCAAGCACGTCGAGGAAGGCAACTTCGACTGCAATGTCGTCGTCTTCGACGGCACCGAGCTGGGCGAGTTGCAGCGCGGATTCAACTCGATGGTCCAGGGCCTCAAGGAACGCGAACGCGTGCGCGATCTGTTCGGCCGCCACGTCGGCCGCGAGGTCGCCGCGGCCGCGGAAAAGGAACGTCTGGAACTCGGCGGCGAGGAACGCCACGTTGCGGTTCTCTTTGTCGACATCATCGGCTCGACGCAGCTGGTGACGGCCAAGCGCGCGACCGAGGTCGTCGACCTGCTGAACCGGTTCTTCACGGTGGTGGTCGAGGAGGTCGACCGCCACCATGGCTTCGTCAACAAATTCGAGGGCGACGGCGCGTTGGCTGTCTTCGGCGCGCCTCTGCCATTGGGTAACCCGGAGGACTCTGCGCTGGCCGCCGCCAGGGCCATCGCACAGCGCGTGCGCGACGAGGTGCCTGAGTGTGAGGCGGGCATCGGCGTGGCGGCGGGTGAGGCGGTCGCAGGCAACGTCGGCGCCAGGGAACGCTTCGAGTACACGGTGATCGGTGAGCCGGTCAACGAGGCGGCACGGCTGTGCGAACTGGCAAAAGAGAGTCCGGGCCACCTGCTCGCCTCCTCAGACGCGGTGTCGGGCGCGAGCGACACCGAAAGCGCCCACTGGACATTCGGCGACGAGGTGACGTTGCGCGGGCACGACGAGTCGACCAGGCTGGCGTTACCCGTCTGATCCGGTGCCGACGAAGCTCTCAGCTGCGCTCAACGCGTCATCGAGCGTGCGGAACACCTTCGTCACCGAGCCCTGCTCAGGGGTCGCCCGCAGAGCACCGTCGGGGTCGACCGCGTAGCCCTCCTTTCCTGCTGCAACGAGTGACTCACGCATGCCTGCGAGCATGCGCCGAGCGGCATCGTCGATGTCGTCCACGCGTGACATGTTCAGGATCGCGACGTCGAAGTCGCCGCACTCCTCGTCCACGGTTCGCAGCACCTGCTCGGCTCCGGTGAACAACAGGTCGCCGTGCAGTTCGTAGATCCGGACGCCGGGGCCCGCATCGTAGGCGGCACGGATCGTCGAGCGGGATTCCCGGGTCACCGAGAGGAAGTGCAGCCCGAGGTTTTCCGACAAGCTGCGACACACTTCGACCCCGCGCACGCTGTTGCCCTTGTCGTCCAGCAGTGGCGAGTAGACGCCGATGCCGAGTTGTCCGGGCAGCACGGCGGCAATGCCGCCGCCGACACCACTTTTGGCAGGGAGCCCGACTGCGCTGACCCAGTCCCCCGCCGCGTCGTACATCCCGCAGGTGACCATGACACTGAGCGTCCGTTGCACCACCGCCGCGGACATCACGCGTCGGCCCGATGTCGGCACGACCCCACCGCGGGCGAGCGTGGCGGCCATCCGAGCCAGATCGGTGCTCGTCACTTTGATCGAGCACTGCTGGATGTAGACGTCGAGGGTCTCGTCGGGATCACCGTCGAGCGCGCCGAAACTCTGCAACATGTACGCGATTGCGCGGTTACGGCTGCCGGTCTCCTTCTCGGAGGTGTAGAGGTCCTCATCGAGTGCTAGTTCGCGGCCGGCACACGCGGAATAGAACTCGTGGATATAGCCGAACCGCTCATCGGCGGATGCGCCGGGGATGAGCGAGACCGCAGTGATCGCGCCGGCATTGATCATCGGGTTCTTCGGCATGTTGGTGGCTTCGTCGACACTAATCTCGTTGAAGGCCTCACCAGAGGGTTCGACGCCGATCCTCGCGTCCACGGCGTCGCGGCCGATTCGCTCCAACGCCAGCGCGTAGGTGAACGGTTTGGAGACCGACTGGATCGTCAATTCGACTGCAGTGTCGCCGGATTCGTAGACATAGTCATCGGCGAGCGACAACGACAGCCCGAATCTGCTGGGATCGACCCGGGCCAGCTCAGGTATGTAGTCGGCCAGTGCCCCGTCGCTGTTGGCGGCGTGTTGTGCGCGAATCTGGTCCAGATACCGTTGCACCAGTTCGGCCATTGGACCAACCCTAGTGCCGCGGGCGCGTGTGGAGCCTCACCCACGGCGCGGTACGACTCGAGATGGCCGGGCATGAGAGCTCTTCGGCGCCTGACCCGGCCAGCAGTGCCCCCCGTCATGGGTCGAACCCGCGGTGTCGGACGCGGCTTACCGGGTACTCACCCGGGCAACCATTCAGGCAGGGGCGCGCGATGACGAAATTGGCAGTTATCTACTACTCGGCGACCGGACACAGCACGAAGATGGCCGAGCACCTCGCGAGGGCGGGTGAAGGCGCGGGCGCGGAGGTCAGGGTGCGTCACATCGCCGAGACCAGGGATCCGCAGACGTTCGCCAACAATCCGGCATGGTCGGCGAATTACGAAGCGACGAAAGATCTTCCAGCGGCAACCGGCGACGACATCGTATGGGGGGATGCCCGCGATCTTCGGATCGCCGACCCGCTTCGCGAGCACCGCATCGCCGTTCCAGACGTTCATGGACTCGCTTGGCGGCCTGTGGGCGCAGGGGAAGCTGGCCGACAAAGTGTATGCCTGCTACACCTCCAGCCAGACGACGCACGGCGGCCAGGAGACCACCCTCATCGGGATGTACACGTCGTTGATGCACTTCGGCGGAATACTCGTGCCGCCGGGCTACACCGACGGACTGAAGTTCGCCGACGGCAATCCCTATGGCGTCAGCCATGTCACCGGCCCGGACAACCAGAATGACCTCGACGACGCCACGCTGGCCGCGCTCGAACACATGGCCGCGCGCGTTGTGGCGGTCGCCGGGAAACTGCTTTCCTAGCTTTCCTCGTGGCCCACTTCGGCGGGCAGCGGCGGAGGCAACGGCTTGGTGGACGTCGGTGTCGCCGCGCGCGCCGGCGTAGATTGCCCGCCATTCTGCTGTCGCTCGTGGAAGTCGACCATCGGCTCGTCTCGGATCACACGGTTGCCTGCACTGATGGTCAAGGATTGCTTCGAGACGAAATAGGTGATTCCGTCGTTTTCGGCGGTGAACTCGTCGCCAGTCTGCGAGGCAGGTACGACCAACTCTGCGCCGTCGCGAATCCGTACGCCCCGGTACTCGTAGTCACCGTCAGAGGACTTGCAGATCGCGACGCGCGAAGCAGCGGTGCTGCCGAAGACCACCGCTTCGCTGCGTGCCGCACACCGCGCGGTCGAGTCAACATAGCCCTGGGTGTCCGTGGCCGGCGCGGCAAGAGCCGACGGCGGACCGAGCGCGGCTATGGCGCAGCACCCCGCGATCGTGGAGCTCACCTCGAGGAGGTGGCGAATCCGTTTGGGCATCGATTACCACGACAGCACGACATTGGCCGCCGCGCAGCCTCACATGGTGTTTCACCGCCGAATCGTTAGCACGCCGAAACCGGCGTGTTGCGCACCGGCCGACGACGATGTCGGTTTTCCGCCAGTGCTGTCGGTGCTCACGTGTAATCGTAAAGGCGTGCACGACGATTTCGACCGCTGCTACCGGGCTGTGCAGTCCAAGGACGCCCGCTTCGACGGCTGGTTCGTCACTGCCGTGCTGACCACGAAGATCTACTGCCGGCCGAGCTGTCCGGTCCGGCCGCCGTACGCCCGCAACATGCGGTTCTACCCGACCGCGGCGGCCGCACAGAGGGCCGGCTTCCGGGCCTGCAAGCGGTGCCGGCCCGACGCCTCGCCCGGGTCACCGGAGTGGAACGTGCGCGGCGACGTCGTCGCGAGAGCCATGCGCCTGATCGCCGACGGCACTGTGGACCGCGAAGGTGTCACCGGCTTGGCCGCGCGGCTGGGTTACACCACTCGCCAGCTCGAGCGCCTGCTGCAAGCAGAAGTGGGAGCCAATCCGCTGGCGCTGGCGCGAGCTCAGCGTTCGCAGACGGCCCGGGTGCTCATCGAGACGACCGAATTGCCGTTCAGCGACGTGGCTTTCGCGTCCGGGTTCAGCAGCATCCGGCAGTTCAACGACACGGTGCGCGCGGTGTGCGACCTCACTCCGACGGCGCTGCGCCAGCGTGCGCGTACCCGATTCGGCCGCAGCGAGAGTGGCGCCGGAGCGCTGGCGCTGCGCTTACCGGTCCGCACTCCCTTCGCCTACGAGGGGCTGTTCGGGCACTTGGCCGCCAGCGCCGTGCCGGGACTCGAGGAAGTCCGCGACGGCGCGTACCGTCGCACGCTACGTCTGCCGAACGGCAGCGGAATCGTGTCTCTCACACCGCAGCCCGACCATGTTCGATGCCGGATTGTACTCGACGACTTCCGTGATTTGGCGACGTCAATCGCCCGGTGCCGTCGCCTGCTGGATCTCGACGCCGACCCCGAAGCCGTAGTCGACGTGCTCAGCGCCGATCCTGACCTGCAGGCACTCGTCGCCAAAGCGCCGGGGCAGCGGATTCCCCGCACCGTCGACGAATCGGAACTTGCGATCCGGGTGGTGCTGGGCCAGCAGGTGTCGGTGAAAGCGGCCCGCACGCATGCCGGACGCATCGTCAAGGCGTACGGTCAGCCCGTAGCTGACACGTATGGTGGTCTGACGCATGCCTTTCCGTCTGTGGCGCAGCTCGCCGACGTCGATCCGGTGCACCTCGCCTTCCCCGGATCCCGGCAGCGCTCGCTGACGACGTTGATCCGGGCGTTGGCCGACGGCGATGTCGTGCTCGATGCCGGTTGCGATTGGGACCGTGCGCGCACTCAATTGCGCTCGCTGCCGGGCATCGGCCCGTGGACCGCCGAAGTCATCGCCATGCGTGGGCTCGGCGATCCGGACGCATTTCCGGTCACCGACCTCGGGGTGCGACTGGCTGCCGAACAACTGAATCTCCCGACCGATCCTCGTCGGCTCACCGAACACAGCGCCCGATGGAGACCGTGGCGTTCATACGCGACGCAGCACCTTTGGACCGCGCTCGACCACGCGGTCAACAACTGGCCACCGAAGGAGAAGTGATGGCAGACATGATATTTCGCACGATGGACAGTCCGGTCGGCCTTCTGACTCTGGCGGGCAGGGACAACCGGCTGATGCATCTGCGAATGGTCGATCAGACATACGAACCCAGCCGCGACGGTTGGATCGCCGACGACGCGGCGTTTCCTGACGCCGTCGACCAGCTCGAGGAGTACTTCGCCGGCGAACGTACGGAGTTCGACCTCGAACTGGACTTGATCGGTACCGAGTTCCAGCGGCGGGTCTGGGCGGCGCTGCTGACCATTCCCTATGGCCAAACGAGGTCTTACGGTGAGATCGCCCGTCAGATCGCAGCACCCGGCGCGTTCCGTGCTGTGGGACTGGCCAATGGTCATAACCCGATTGGAATCATCGTGCCGTGCCACCGTGTGATCGGCGCGAACGGCAGCCTCACCGGCTACGGCGGCGGACTCGACAGAAAAAAGACCCTGCTCGAGATGGAGAAGAGCCGCGTTTCGCCGGCACTGTCATTGTTCGACTGAAGCCGCATAACCGTACGAATGCCTGTGGCCCCCAATGAGATTGGGGGCCACAGGACTTAATTTGTGTTCGGCGGTGTCCTACTTTTCCGCCCGGGTTGGGCAGTATCATTGGCGCTGGCAGGCTTAGCTTCCGG
>NZ_LZKP01000016.1 GCF_001672895.1 Mycobacterium sp. E740 | reverse complement strand
CCAGCCCAGTGGTGTCGGACCCCCTTCGGCTGCTTGACATCTGCGCGACGTCGGACGGCGCGGCGGCACTGGTGGTGGCGAGCAAGTCGTTCGCCGAGAAGCACCTCGGCTCGCTCGACGGTGTGCCGTCGGTACGCGCGATCAGCACGGTCACGCCGCAGTACCCCCAGCATCTTCCCGAATTGCCGGATATCGCAACGGATTCCACCGCGGTCGTCAGCGCGCCGGAGCGGGTGTTCAAGGACCAGATTCTCGACGCGGCCTACGCAGAGGCCGGCATCGGCCCCGAAGACCTGAGCCTGGCCGAGGTCTACGACCTGTCCACGGCGCTGGAGCTCGACTGGTACGAGCATCTGGGGCTGTGCGCCAAGGGCGAGGCCGAGCAGCTGCTGCGCAGCGGCGCCACCGCGATCGGCGGCAAGATCCCCGTCAACCCGTCCGGCGGGCTGGCGTGCTTCGGCGAAGCCATTCCGGCACAGGCGATCGCACAGGTCTGCGAGCTGACCTGGCAGTTGAAGGGGCAGGCCACGGGCCGACAGGTCGAGGGCGCCAAGGTCGGGGTGACCGCCAACCAGGGTCTGTTCGGCCACGGCTCCTCGGTGATTGTTGCTCGCTAGGCAGTTCGAGCCCTACGGCCCGTCGTACTGGGGCGCCATCGCGGTCTTCGTCGTCGGCGCGGCAGCGCTGGTGTGGGCGGGACGCGCCGAAACCGAGCGGCAGGCGCGACGGCTGAGTCGCCTCCTCGGCGCGCTGACCGCGGTGATCTACGCCGCGATCCTGGTCTACAACCTGTTCCCGCCGACGCTCGCGGGTTCGGTGCCACTGCAACTCACCGACCTCGCGACCGTCGTCGCCGCGTTCGCCCTGTGGTCGCAACGCCAGTGGGCGTACGCGCTGACCTACTACTGGGGGCTGGTGCTGAGCGTGCAGGCGCTGATCTCACCCGTGCTGCGGGGTCCCGACTTCCCGCACTACCGGTTCCTCGCGTTCTACGCGATTCACCTGCTGGTCGTCTGGGCCGCCATCTTCCTGACGTGGGGCCGCGGCATGCGCCCCGGCTGGCGCGATTTCCGGCTGGCTGTGCTGGTGACGACTGTGTGGGCGGCAATCACCGTGGTGTTCAACAGGATTGCCGACACCAATTACGGCTTCACCCATCACAAGCCCGACACCGCGTCGGTGTTGGACTTGCTGGGGCCGTGGCCGGTGTACATCGTCAGCACCGCTGCGCTGGTGTTCGTCGTCTGGGCGTTGATGACGTGGCCGTGGGTGAGACGTGCGCGTTAGGCGACGCCGAGATACGCCGCGCGAATGCTGTCGTCGCGCAACAATTCTCGAGCGTCGCCGGTACGGGTGACCTCACCGGTCTCCAGGATGTAGGCGCGGTCCGAACGGCTCAGTGCCTGCTGGGCGTTCTGCTCGACGAGCAGCACCGTGGTGCCCTGGGAGTTGATCTCGGCGATGATCCGGAAGATCTGCGAGATCACCATTGGCGCCAGGCCCATCGACGGCTCGTCGAGAAGCAGCACCCGCGGCCGAGCCATCAGCGCCCGTCCGAGCGCCAGCATCTGCTGCTCGCCGCCGGACAGCGTGCCGCCGACCTGGTTGCGACGTTCGGCGAGCCGCGGGAACGTCTCCATGACCCAGTCCAGCCGCTCGTCGTGCTCGGCCCTCGACGCGAACTTGCGCCCGTAACAACCCATTTCGAGGTTCTCGACGACCGTCATCCCCGGAAAGACGCCCCGCCCCTCCGGCGCCTGCACGAGCCCCTGGGCGACCCGCTGGTGCGCCTTGACCTTGCTGATGTCTGCACCGTCGAACCAGATCGATCCCGACGTCAGCGGCAACAGACCCGAAATCGCCCGCATGGTGGTGGTTTTGCCCGCACCGTTCGACCCGAGCAGGGTCACGAGCTCGCCTTCGTGCACCACCAGCGAGATCCCGTGCAGCGCACGAATCCGCCCGTACTGCACGACGATGTCGCGGAGTTCGAGGACGACCCGACGCTGGGCCGCCGCCGTGTCATTCGGCTGCGTCATCGGGCACCCCCAGGTACGCCGCGATGACCTTCGGGTCCTCGCGGATCTGCGCGGGCAGGCCGTCGGCGATCTTGCGGCCGAACTCCAGCACCACGATCCGATCGGTCACACCCATCACCAGCCGCATGTCGTGCTCGATGAGCAGCACCGTGTAGCCGTCGTCGCGGATCTTGCGGATCAGCTCGATGAGCGCGGCCTTCTCCCGCGGGTTGAACCCGGCCGCGGGTTCGTCCAGGCACAGCAGTTTCGGTTCGGTGGCCAACGCGCGGGCGATCTCGAGGCGCCGCTGATCGCCGTAGGGCAGGTTCTTCGCCTTCTCCTCGCCGCGGTGCCCGATGCCCACGAAGTGCAGCAGCGCGGCCGAGCGCTCGACCGCCGAGCGCTCCTCGCGCCGGTGGCGCGGTGTCCGGACCAGTGCGCCGGGCACCGAGGTGAAGTGTCGGGCGTCGGTGCCGACCATGACGTTCTCCAGGGCGGTCATCTCGCCCCACAACCGGATGTTCTGAAAGGTGCGCGCGATCCCGCGGCGGGTGATCTGGTGCCGTTTGATCCGGCCCAGCGGCGCGCCGTCGAAGGTGACCGCGCCCGACGTCGGGCGGTACACCCCGGTGATCGCGTTGAAACAGGTGGTCTTGCCCGCACCGTTCGGCCCGATCATGCCGAGGATCTCGCCGCGACGGATGTCGAACGACACCGAGTCCAGCGCGGTCAGACCGCCGAACTTCATCGTGAGATCCGTTGTCTGCAACAGGGTTTCGCCTTCGGCGGCTTGTATCTCGCGGTGCACGCCCGCCAGGTCCTCGATGCTCATCGCGCCGATTCCTTCTCCGGCGGGCGCAACAGGTCGCGCGCGGCCCTACCGTAGGCGAGCAGCTGCTGGCGGGCCGGGAACAGGCCCTGCGGCCGGAAGATCATCAGCAGCACCAGCGCCAGCCCGAAGAACAGGTACTTCAGGTCGCCGAGGTTGATGCCGAGGAACTCGACGCCGAGCAGCCGGTTCGGCAGGTAGACGATGATGAACGCACCCACCACCACGCCGAGCTTGTTGCCCTGGCCGCCGAGCACGACGGCGCACAGGAACAACATCGAGTTGATGATGTTGAACGTCGGCGGCGCCACGAACTGCACCTGGCCCGCGTAGAGCGCGCCGGACAGACCGCCGATCGCCGCGCCGATGACGAACGCCCACAACTTGAACCGGAAAGTGTTGACGCCCATGACTTCCGCGGCGTCCTCGTCCTCCCGGATCGCGATCCAGGCGCGCCCGACGCGGCTGCGCTCGAGGTTGCCGACCAGCAGCAGGATTCCGATCATCAGCACGATGCCCAACCAGAACCACCACGTGCCGTAGTTGGCGTCGCCCGCGGAGTTGCCACTGGAGAAGACGCCGTCGGGTACGCGGTCCGTCGCCCCGACGCGCGGGTAGGCCACCTCGTTGAGACCGCGCGGTCCGTTGGTCACCTCGGCGAGGTTGTCTGCCATCAACCGGATGATCTCGCCGAAGCCCAGCGTGACGATGGCCAGGTAGTCGCCGCGCAGCCGCAGCGTCGGCGTCCCGAGGATGAGCCCGGTCAACGCGGTGATCGCCATCGCCAGCGGCACACAGGCCAGCCATGCCCAGTGCTGGTTGAACCACCCCGTGGCGCCCATCTTGTTCCACGGGCTGTTCGGGCTGGTCAACAACGCCACGGTGTAGGCGCCCACGGCGTAGAAGCCGACGTAGCCGAGGTCGAGCAGGCCGGCCTGGCCCACCACGACGTTGAGACCGATCGCGATGATCGCGACCATCGCGAACTGCGCCATGGTTCCGCCGAAGCTGATGTTCGGCGTGTTCAGGAACGGCGGCGGGAACAGCGGCAGCAGCGCGAGCAGCCCGAACCCGAGCACGCCGAAGCCCCACTTCTGGACGCGCGACAGTCCGTCCCACCAGCGCCGCACCGCGTCGCCGGGCGCCAACACCTTGTCGGAGACGCTCATGCCCGTGCCTTCCCGAGGCTTTCGCCGAGGATCCCGGTGGGCCGGAAGAACAAGATGAGCACCAGCAGCACGAACGCCACGACGTCGCGCCACTGGGTGCCGAACACCGCCTGCCCGTAGTTCTCCATGATGCCCAGCAGCAGCCCGCCCAGCAGCGCTCCGCGCAAGTTGCCGATGCCACCGAGCACCGCGGCCGCGAACGC
>NZ_LZKP01000015.1 GCF_001672895.1 Mycobacterium sp. E740 | reverse complement strand
CCAGCAAGTTGACCGGCCAGAACACCGCGGTCAGCATGAAAGCGCCGATGTCCGAGCCCGCCGGTATCCGGTTGCGGAACGCGGTGTCGATCAGCTGCACCTGCTCGGCGTCGAAGAAGGCCCACGCCAAGCCGATCAACAGGTAGGGAATCGACAGCCACATCGCCGCCTCGATCATCCCTGCGACGCTGACGCGGCGACTCAGCAGGCGGCGCAGCGTCGTCATACCAGCGCCCGGTGAGTGCGAACCCGGCGGCGGACATCGGCGAGCAGCACATAGCTGCCGCCCTGTCGGATGAACACCGGCAGGAACCTGTTGACGAAAGCCACGACCAGAAACAGCATCTCGAACAGGAACTGTTCGAATCCACTCCACCGCAGCCCCATCGGTTCCCGGAACACCGGCGCGAGGAAGCCGGTGGTGAGGAACTTCAGCAGCGGGCGGAACGGCAGCCCCAGCAACGGGTTGATCATGCGCAGGTTGACGATGTCGAGCAGGTATCCGCGCACCCGGTCATCGACCGAGACGCGCTCGCACGCACCACGCCAATACTCGTCGAACTCGGCCCGGGTCGGCGGCCACTGGTCCTCGCTCACCTGCAACGTGGTGCCGAGCGGCCACGCGGAGCGGTAGAACTGCTCGGCCTGCTCAGGCGTCATCTCCCAGCGCAGCAGCTGATACGTGTCCTCAAGGCCGACGAAAAGGCATGCAGCGACCCACATTTGCAGGTCGCGGTCGAATGCGTTGTAGCGGACCGGGCTGTCGACAGTCGACTTGACGTGCCGGTGTGACGAGTTCACCGCCTCCCGGAACGCCGCGCGGTCCTCGGCCGTGCCGAGCACTGCGACGGCGAGGTACTGGAACGTCGTGCGGGCCCGTTTCCACGGGTGCTTGAGCAGGTTGCCCGAGTCGACCTTGCTTTCCGCGACTCCGTAGCCCACCTCCGGCCAGGACAACTGCATGACGACGTTGGCCGCGCCGGCGGCGAAGGCCCAGAAGTCCATCGCGTCGGCTGCGGCGACCGGTTCGGTGTCCCACCGTGCGGTGCGCCGACGAACGGTGATCCGATATCGATCGGTCATGCCACGCACACCGCCGAGAAGACCATCGCGGGCCAGAACGCGACCGACGCGACCAAGTGCACGAGCCACTCAACTCCGCTGCCCGTCAGCCGGTCGAGGTTGAGCGCCGTCCAGACCACGCCGACGACACCGTAGGGAGCGGCGAGCATGAGCGCCGTGCCGATCCACTCGGCGATGGTCATCTCGAAGTCCAAGAGCTTCTTCACTGCGCTGGGCACGCCCGTCCCCTCGTTCGCTCGATACCGGCACTATGTTAATGGCCATTCAGTCTTGATCAGGCCGATACGAGAAGAAGCGACGCGACTGTTTCATCTCGGCAGGGCGGCTCGTCACTGCGCCTGGTAGAGAATTCCCCGCCCGATCGCCTCGCGCACCAACGGCATCGCGGCCTGCGCAAGCGCCTCGGCTTGTACCCCGTGGACCGCGGCCAGCAGGTCGATCAGCGTGCCCAGCGGGACCCGCCCGCGGCATCCCGCGAGCAGCGCCCGTCCAACCTCGTCGACTCCGATGACGGCGCCGGGCCCACCCGGGCGACGCACCGCAGCACCGACGACCTGCCAGCCGTCCGCACCCGGCAGCGACTGCTCCTCGAGGAACACCGGGGCAGTGGACAGGCGGGCGGCCAGCAACTGCTCGTCGCTGGTGTTGTGCAGGTATTCGCGGCGCGCGAAGAAGGCGTCGACCTCCGGCCCGGTCAGGCCCTCGCCGGCTGCGGTGATCTCCTCGAGGACATGGTCGGGCGCGCGACGTTCACCGACGCGCGGCGCGCGCAGCGCGATCGTGCCCATGCCGATCGCGGCGATGCCCTGATCGGCGAACCAGTCGAGCCACCGTCCGCCGCGGTCGGCCGTTTGTTCCGCGCTCTCCCCGGCGTCGGACGTCCACAGCGACACATAGCTGACCGGATCGGCGAGTTCGCGCTGCACCACCCAGGCATGCAGCCCCGTGCCCGCGAGCCAGCCTTGCACTCGCTGCTGCCAGCTCTCGCCGCGGCGCACGATCCAGTTGGCCATGACGAGCGCGGTGCCCCCTGGCGTGAGGTGGGCGGCGGCTTGTTCGATCAGGTTGCGGCACAACGCGTCTCCCGCCATACCCGAATCCCGGTAGAGGTAGTCACGCTCGCCGGCGCCGACCACGAACGGCGGATTGGAGACGATGAGGTCGAAGCGCTCGCCGGCCACCGGTTCGAACAGGCTGCCGCGCCGCAGGTCCCAGGACATGCCGTTGAGCCGGGCCGTCGCCGCGGCCAGGGCGAGCGCCCGCTCGTTGGTGTCGGTGGCCACGATCTGCGCACAGTGGGCGTCCAGATGCAGGGCTTGGATCCCGCAGCCGGTACCGAGGTCCAGCGCGCGGTCGACCGGCACGCGAATCACCGCGCGCGCCAACGAGATCGACGCACCACCGATACCCAGCACATGATCCTGGCGCACCGGCCCGGACCGCTGTGCGGCGTCTCGGTCCGAGACCACCAGGAAGTCGCGGGACCCGTCGCTGTGCGGCCGAATGTCCAGGGCAGCACGCAGCGTTCCCAGCGACGTCGTCTCGACGACGCCGTCGGCAAGCAGCGCGTCGGCACCGGTCGACGGCAGCGCCTCCTCGACGGCGGAGGTGGTTTCGGCGCCGCCCAACAGGAACAGCCGCACGAAAGCGGCCAGCCGTCGCTGCTGCGCGCTGCCGGTTTCGAGGACCCGGGCCGTGACCCGCATCGCCGGCCACCACACTCCCCGTGCGAACGCTGCGTCGGCGTCGTCGCCGAGCAGAGCGGCCACGCCGTCGACGGTGTATCCGGCACTGGTCATGTCGGCGGCCAGCGCGTCGACGACGGCGGTGGAGTGCAGCGGCCCGGACGAGTCCGGGTGCATCAGAGCAGGATGCCTTGTTCGGCTTGCGGTGGCACCGGTTCGATGAGTTCCGGGCCGTTGTTGCGAACGCTGTTGACGAGCCGGGAGACCTCGCGGATCTCGATGCGGTCGAGGTCGCCGTGGCCCCGCAGCAGGCCCTCGTCGATCGGCGCGTCGGGGTCGAGCCAGCGGTCCCAGTCGCGCTCGCTGACGGTCAACGGCATCCGGTCGTGGATCTCGGCCAGCGGTCCGGCGGCGTCGGTGGTGACGATCGTGCAACTGAGCAGGGGCTTGGCGTCTGCCGCGGCGGTCTTGGGTCGCCACGTCGTCCACAGCCCCGCCATGAACAGGGGTTCACCGTCTGCGGCGTACATGAAGAACGGCGTCTTGGCGCCTTTCTCGCCCTGCCATTCGTACCAGCCGTCCATCGGCACCAGGCAGCGCTTGTTCTTGGCCGAGGAGCGAAATGCCGGCGAGGTGGTGAGCTTGTCGGAGCGGGCGTTGATCAGCAATGGCCCCTTGGTTTCCGGGCCGCCTTCCTCGGTGGTCTTGGCCCAGGACGGGATCAGTCCCCAGCGCATCGACCGGACCCGTCGCGTCGCCTCGTCGTCCGGCTCGCTGTGCCGTTTGACCACGGTGCTGATCGTCGTCGTCGGCGCAACGTTGTAATTCGCGCCCGACGCGTCGTTGCCCTTCGCGGCGGTTGTCGTCTCGTCGATCGCCTTGATCTTCTCGGCCAGCAGCGCCGGGTCGGTGGTCACCGCGAAACGTCCACACATGAATCCCATGGTGGCACGCGAAGCCGACAAGGAAAGATGGGAGCCGTGAGCGTGCGCAGAGACCAGGAACTCGAGGCCTGGCCGGCCCCGTCGACCTCGACCCCGGTGCATGCGACGGTCACCGTGCCCGGCTCGAAGTCGCAGACGAACCGGGCGTTGGTGCTGGCGGCGCTCGCTACTGCGAACGGCCAATCGACGATCAGCGGCGCGCTGCGCAGCCGCGACACCGACCTGATGATCGGCGCGCTGCAGGCGCTCGGCGTGACGGTGGACGGCCGCGACGACGAACTGAGCGTCGGCGGAGGGCTCACCCCGCGCGAGGGTGCACGCATCGACTGCGGGCTGGCGGGCACGGTGTTGCGGTTCGTGCCGCCGGTCGCCGCGCTCGGCAGCGTGAAGGTCACGTTCGACGGCGACGACCAGGCGCGCGCCCGGCCGATCGCCCCGCTGCTCGACGCGCTGCGCGGGCTCGGCGTCGACATCGACGGCGACGGGCTGCCGTTCGTCGTGCGCGGTGCCGGCTCGGTCGCGGGCGGCACAGTCGAGATCGACGCGTCGGCGTCGTCGCAGTTCGTCTCCGGCCTGCTCCTGTCCGGCGCCGCGTTCACCGACGGGCTGACCATCGTGCACACCGGCGAATCGGTGCCGTCGGCGCCGCACGTGGCGATGACGGTGGCGATGCTGCGCGACGCCGGGGTCGACGTCGACGACAGCGAGCCCAACACGTGGCGAGTGTCGCCCGGCCCGGTGGCCGCTCGGCACTGGGTCATCGAGCCCGACCTGTCCAACGCGGTGCCGTTCCTCGCGGCGGCGGTGGTCAGTGGCGGCGCCGTGCGGCTGACGGGCTGGCCGCGGGTCAGCACCCAACCCGCCGGGGCCATCATCGCGATCCTCGAGAAACTGGGATCGGTTGTGCACCATGGAGACTCGTATCTCGAAGTACAGGGCGCCGAGGCTTACGGCGGCATCGAGGTCGATCTGCACGAGGTCGGCGAGCTGACACCGGCGGTCGCGGCGCTCGCGGCGCTGGCGTCGCCCGAGTCGGTGTCGAAGCTGTCGGGTGTCGCGCACCTGCGCGGGCACGAAACCGACCGGCTCGCCGCGTTGTCGGCGGAGATCAACGGCCTCGGCGGCCAATGCGAGGAGACGGCCGACGGCCTGTTGATCACCGCCCGGCCCCTGCACGGCGGGCTGTGGCGCTCCTATGCCGATCATCGGATGGCGACGGCCGGTGCGATCGTCGGGCTGCGGGTGCCCGACGTGGCGGTGGAGGACATCGACACCACCGCGAAGACGCTGCCCGGCTTCCCGCAACTGTGGGCCGAGATGCTCGCTGGACAGACGCCGGAGGTCGACCCGGCTTGAGTCCACGCGAGTACGACGAGTCCGATGTCCGGGTGCGCCCCGGCCGGGGCTCGCGGCCGCGGACCAAGAATCGGCCCGACCACGCCGACGCTCAGGAGGCGATGGTGGTGACCGTCGACCGCGGTCGCTGGGGGTGCGCGCTCGGCGCTGACCCTTTGCGGCGTGTCACCGCAATGCGCGCGCGTGAACTGGGCCGCACCCCGATCGTCGTCGGCGACGACGTCGGCATCGTAGGGGACCTTTCCGGCAGGCCCGACACCCTGGCGCGCATCGTGCGGCGCGGCGAACGACGAACGGTGTTGCGCCGCACCGCCGATGACACCGACCCGTCTGAGCGCGTCGTCGTCGCCAATGCCGACCAGCTGCTGATCGTCGTCGCCCTCGCCGATCCCCCACCGCGTGCGGGGCTGGTCGAGCGAGCGCTGATCGCCGCGTATGCCGGTGGGCTGCAACCGATCCTGTGCCTGACGAAGACGGATCTCGCCGCTCCGGAGCCGTTCGCGGCGCAGTTCGCCGATCTCGACCTGACGATCACCACCGCAGGCCGCGACGATCCGCTCGACGCGGTCGCCCCGATGTTGGCGGGACGGGTGACGGTTCTGCTCGGCCATTCGGGCGTCGGCAAATCGACGTTGGTGAATCGCCTTGTACCCGAAGCCGATCGGGCGACCGGTGCGGTGACGGACGTAGGCAAGGGGCGGCACACGTCGACGCAGTCGGTGGCGCTGCCGCTGAGCTTCGGGGGTTGGGTGATCGACACGCCGGGCATCCGGTCGTTCGGGTTGGCCCACATCGAACCCGACGATGTGCTGCTGGCCTTCTCGGACCTCGCCGAAGCGATCAAAGACTGCCCGCGTGGTTGTGGGCATATGGGGCCGCCCGCAGACCCGGAGTGCGCGCTGGACGGGCTGTCCGGTCCGGCCGCCGATCGAGTCGCCGCGGCGCGACGGCTACTTTCCGCGCTGCACTGACCTTTTGCGCCTTTGGCGCTTCACCTTTGGCGCTTCACCTTTTGCGCGAGCGCGCGTGTTTGTACACGACACGCCGCACCTTTACAGCACTTTGTGCACGCTCACGCCGGTATTCGCGTGGAGGTCCGCGAGCCGGGATCTGTTCGCCCGCAGCGGATTACGCACGGTCACGCCCTCGCGAGCGTGCGAAGACTGCTGAGAATCAGCGGCGTGTCGTGTGCAAACACGCGCGCTCGCGGCATGTTGTGCGTGCGTGTCGCAACTAGGTGGCGGATGCTAGGC
>NZ_LZKP01000014.1 GCF_001672895.1 Mycobacterium sp. E740 | reverse complement strand
CACTACAGAACGCTGCCAAGCACGGCGGCCCGGGTACCACGGTGACCGTGACCGCCCGTGCCGACGATCAGGCGGTCACCGTTGTCATCAGTGACACCGGACGCGGATTCGATTGTGCCGCAGGGGGAACGGGTCTGACCAACATGAAGGACCGCCTGGCGGCGATCGGCGGCACGCTGCTCATCCAGAGTGAGCAGGGCCGGGGCACCCGTATCACGGCAACCGTCGGCACCGCTGCCTGACGGGGAGGCAGGCACCACCGACAACCGTGTTGTGCGCACTGTAGTCGTACTGGTTGCCGCGCAGGACGATTGACCTCGTCATCGGTTGTTCGGAACGGGGACTGCAATGTCGTCATCACTGCTGGATATCGCCCAGCCCGGCGTTCGCAACGCGCTACCCACCGGGACTGTGACGTTGCTGCTCGCTGATGTGGAGGGCTCCACCAGGTTGTGGGAGAGCCAGCCCGACGCGATGGTGGCCGCACTGGCGGCGATGGACGATGCGATCGCTTCTCTGATCATCACTCACCAGGGTGTGTGCCCGGTCGAGCAAGGCGAAGGCGACAGCTTCGTGATCGCGTTCGCCCGCGCCGGCGATGCAGTGGCGTGTGCGTTGGCCCTGCAACAGGCTGAGCTGGCACCCATTCGCTTACGAATCGGCTTGCACACCGGTGAAGTCCGGTTGCGGGCCGAAGGCAAGTACATGGGGCCGACGATCAACCGCGCCGCCCGGTTGCGCGAGCTGGGACATGGCGGCCAGACGTTGCTGTCCGGCGCCACAAGCGATCTCACTCGCGACCGGTTGCCTGACGAGGCGTGGTTGATCGACTTCGGGCACCACCCGCTGCGCGACCTGGCTCACCCGGAACGGGTGGCACAACTGTGCCATCCGCAGGTACGAAACGAGTTCCCGCCGTTGCGGATCCGAAGCTAGCGAGCAGCGCGGTTGCAGATTACCCGCTCGAGCGCTCGACTGTCGGATTCTATGTGCCGCGAGAGCCAGTACACGAGCACGAACCCGGCGATGCCCCCGAGGCACAGCACTCGCAGCGGCACGATGACTTCGGCGATCTCGCCGGGGGTCAGAAACGTCACCGCCATGACGCCGAGCAACGGCACGGAGGCCGCGATCGCCAGATAGCGGGGCAGTCGACGGGTGAGTGCGCGCAGCTGGTCGGCTTCGGCCGGATCCGTCGGCCCGTACGCCACCAGTTCCGGGTACACGCTGCGCACGACGTAGAACGTCAGCAGAAAGAAGGGATACGAGATCGCGATCGCGCCGCACACGGTGAGTGAACCGAAGAAATGGATCGCAGACCTACCGGGGATGCCGCCGGCGACGAATTGCATGGTGAGCGGAAAGGTCAGCCCGGCCACGAACCACAGGCCGAACACGACGAAGACCACCCGGTCGGCTGCGACCAGACAATCATGGCGCGCGAGCGCCAGGGTTTCGGCGGGCGGTGCCGGACCGCGGCGCAGGCGTCGCGGCACCATGATGACGCGGCGACACCAGAACGACAGCGCCAAGCCGCCGAGCGGAAAGAAGACCAGGTTGATCAGCGTGGTCACCAGCATGAAGCGGACCTGGGCCTGCTCGGAGAGCTGGCTGACGATCAGCAGCCGGTTGTGCTGGATGTTGTAGAGGCTGGCGAGCACATTCGGCACCATGATGGAAAGCACGGCAATCGGCACGACGAACGGCCGCAGCCGCAGCCGCCAACTCTGCGGCGGCGGATCCACCAGGTCACGAGCTTGCGGATCGAGGCACAGCTGAAGTTGCTCGGCCAGTTCGGCGCCGGAGGCCCAGCGCTGCTCGCGGTCGGCGCTCAACGCTTTGAGCAGCACTCGGCACAGTGCGGGTGGGCAGTTCGCGGGTAGCGCGGCGAGTTCGGTCGGTAAGACCCCCGCGGCGCGGGTGGCCAGCATCAGTTCGAGCGCGGTGACGTCACCTATCGAGCCGTCAGGGTTCGCGCGAGCGGCGTGTGCGGCGGAGTCGTCGAAGGGTTTGCGGCCGGTCAGCAGCTCCCACAGCACGACGGCCAGGGAATAGATGTCGCTGCGCGTGTCCAGATCTGCCATGTCTGCGGTGTGCCCGGGCTGGCAAGCCGTCAGCTGCTCCGGAGACATGTAGGACAGGGATCCGCCGAAGTAAGCGAAAGGGCTTGCGCCCGTGACATTTCGGGCGAAGCTGATGTTGAAGTCCGCGAGCTTGGGAGTGCCGTTCGGGGCGAGCAGCACGTTCGCCGGCTTGACGTCGCGGTGCAGGACGCCCCGGGAGTTCGCGTAGTGCAGCGCTTCTGCCAGGCGACGGCCGAGCCAAGCGACGGTGTCCGGCCACGGGAGGGTGGCCAGCTCGGTGCGGGTCGACGATTCGGCGGGCCGGATCTCGCCGCGCGCCTCGAGTGAGCCGTCGATGGCGTCGAGCAACGCCTGGCCGGTCTCGGGCGGTCGCCCCGCATGGTGGATCGATTGGATGAGGTCGAGCAACGTTCCGCCCGGCAGGTACTGCATGTAGAGCAACCGCCAGTCGCGCTCACGCAGTATTCGTTGATCGAAGACGCGGACTATGTAGTCGTGGTCGAGCTGGGCGAGGGTTTGCGGTTCATAGCCGCGGTTCGCCGATATCTTGACCGCCACCAGCCGCTGCAGCGAGCGTTGCCGGGCCAGGAAGACCCGCGCGAACGCCCCGCTGCCGAGTTCGATGAGCAGGTCGAAGTCGTCGAGCCGTTGGCCGACCTCGATCTGGGTGAGGCGAGCGGCGGGGCTGACGATCGCAAACGACGACTCGAGTATCCCGGCGCCGATCTCGGTGGCCTCTGCGGTATACGTCGTCGCTTCGGTGCGCGTGAAGTCGGCGGGGTGGCCGGCAGTCGGGTCAGTCATCGCAACCTCGTTCCAGGGCATCTAGATCGTAGCTGCGGTACGGCTTGCCATCTCTTGGAACTCAAGCCACGTCGGTCTACCTTTTTCAGCGAAATCGCGAGGAGGCGCGTGCCAAACGTCGATCGCTGTGACTGCGGCCCGTGCGGTCGAAACGGCCCGCTACGGCCGACGACCGGCAACCAGCCGCCACGTACCGGAGCCTCCTATCGGGATTGAACCGATGACATCCCGCTTACAAGGCGGGTGCTCTACCACTGAGCTAAGGAGGCCTGCGGGGCAGAGTTTATCGGGTCGGCCGTTCGGGCATCTTCTGCCCGTGACTGTCAAGAACGATCTGCTCAGTGACTTCCCCGAGGTGTACCCAGGCTTGAAACGCCCCGAGGTCGAGCGGCTGCTCACGATCCTCGATCAGGGCGCAGGCACCGAGGGCAAGCTGGGGCTCAGCATCGCGACCGCGATCAAGCCGCTGGTGCCCGAGGTGGCGCGGCGGATCGACTCCTACAGCAAGACCGACGATGTCGACGACTATGTCCGCATGCTGCGAGGCGCTGCCGTGCTCTTGCTTCAGCGTTGGCAGGGCGACGGTGAACCGCCCAGTCCGGAAAGCGTCGCAGCCGCGGTCGAAACGATGGAAGCCGACGCCTGACGTCACTCCTCGACGTCGATGATGCGCCGTGACGTCACGGCCCTCGACGCCGAACGTGCGCGCGGTCGCCGGCCGGGCAGCGGGATCCGGTCGGCGATGTTGCTCAGCGGGTTCACCACCTGACTCAACGTGATCACGGCTTCGTGCAGCGCGTCGATCGTCGGCGCCAGCGCTTCGAGCCCTGGGGCCAGGCGGTTCAGCGTGTCGGCGACGTCGGCAAGCTTGAGCAGTGGCCCGTTCGGGTCGGTGAGCGTGTCCAGCAGGCCGCCCTCGGCCAGCAGGCGGTCCGCGACGCCGTCCTCACGCAGCACCCGCTCGACCAACCCGTCGTTGGCGAGCAGTTGGTCCGCCAGCCCACCCGGCGCGATCACTCGCGACAACGCCCCGTCGTCGGTGGTCATGCGGTCCACCAGGCCGCCCTCGGCCATCACCTGATCGACCAGTCCACCCGGCGCCACCGCTCGGCCCACCGCGCCGTTCTCAGCGGTCAGCCGGTCCAGCAGCCCGCCTTCGGTAGTCAGCTGATCGACCAGTCCGCCCGGTCGCAGCAGCCGGTCCAGCGGGCCGTTCGGCGCCAGCGCCCGGCCGAGCGGGGCGTCGTCATCCATCAGCCTGGCCAGCCGATTCGCCCGCTCGACCGCGTCGTTGAGCCCCAGCATGGTCGCGAAAGACGCTGAACCGGCACCTCCGTCGGCGGCTTCGCCGAGCGTCCGCTGTGCCATGCCCACCGCGCCCGTGGCCATGGACAGCCCGGCGTCGGCGATGGCCAGCGCGGCCCGGGCCGGCGCCGTCGCGATATCGGTCAGGGCTTTGCCGAAGTTCATCGCTTCAGTCTATGGACTGCGCAAAGCCAGATTCACAGGAAGTGCACAGCGGGCGTGCAGGATGATGGAGAGCAAACCGGTGGACAGTGAGTGGATGGCGATGCCTGCATTACCCGAGAGCACACCGGAAGCCAAGGTTCTCGTCGTCGACGACGAGGCCAACATCGTCGAGCTCTTGTCGGTGAGTCTGAAGTTCCAGGGGTTCGAGGTGCATACCGCGTCGAACGGACCCGCCGCGCTGGACAAAGCGCGTGAGGTGCGTCCGGACGCCGTCATTCTCGACGTGATGATGCCGGGCATGGACGGCTTCGGGCTGTTGCGCCGGCTACGGGCCGATGGCATCGACGCGCCGGCGCTGTTCCTCACCGCACGCGACTCGCTGCAGGACAAGATCGCCGGGCTCACGCTCGGCGGCGACGACTACGTGACCAAGCCGTTCAGTCTCGAGGAAGTGGTCGCCCGGCTGCGGGTGATCCTGCGCCGTTCCGGGCGCGGCGTCGAGGAGTCCCGCAACTCCCGACTGACCTTCGCCGACATCGAGCTCGACGAGGACACCCACGAGGTGTGGAAGGCAGGAGAGCCGGTCTCGTTGTCGCCGACGGAGTTCACGCTGTTGCGCTACTTCATCATCAACGCCGGCACGGTGCTGTCCAAACCCAAGATTCTCGACCACGTTTGGCGCTACGACTTCGGCGGCGACGTCAACGTCGTCGAATCGTATGTTTCCTACCTACGCCGGAAGATCGACACCGGTGACAAGCGTCTGCTGCACACACTGCGCGGAGTCGGTTACGTGCTCCGCGAGCCCCGATAAGCGCTTGCGCGCAGGGCAGACAGCGTGACAATCGGTAGATGATCGGACGTGTGCCGCTGAGGGTCGGGCTGGTGGCGGCCACCTTGGTGTTGGTGGCGTGCGGTCTGCTCGCGTCCGGCGTGGCTGTCACCTCGATCCTGCGCCATACGCTGAGCAACCGGATCGACCAGGAGCTGCTCGACGCTTCCCGCAGCTGGGCCCAGGCGCCCAGGGGATCCGTCGATGCGGTGGAAAGCCCCAATCCCTCACGGCCACCGTCGAACTTCTACGTCCGGGGCTTCAGCCCCGACGGCCGGATGTGGATTGCCGTCAACGATCGCGATGCCGAGCCCGCGGTGCCGGCCGACAACGACGTGGGCCCGTCGCCGGTCACGATCGGCTCGCTCGACGACTCGGGCGTGCAGTGGCGCGCGATGACGGTACGCGGACCGCAGAACGAACTGACCACCGTCGCCATCGATCTGTCCGATGTGCAGACCACGGTGCGTGAGCTGACCTACGCCCAGGCGGGCATCGGGCTGGCGGTACTGCTGGTGCTCGGTGTTCTCGGCTATGCCGTGGTGCACCGCAGTCTGCGCCCACTGGTCGAAGTCGAGCAGACCGCCGCGGCGATCGCCGCCGGGGAGTTCGACCGGCGTGTCCCGCAGCGCGACCCGCGCACCGAGGTGGGCCGATTGTCGTTGGCGCTCAACGGAATGCTCGCCCAGATCCAGACCGCGATGGCGGCTTCGGAATCGTCGGCCGAGCAGGCCCGCACCTCCGAGGAACGGATGCGACGGTTCATCACCGACGCGAGCCACGAGTTGCGCACGCCGTTGACCACCATCCGCGGATTCGCCGAACTGTACCGCCAGGGCGCCGCGCGTGACGTCGAGATGTTGATGAGCCGCATCGAGAGCGAGTCGAGCCGGATGGGGCTGTTGGTCGAGGACCTCCTGCTGCTCGCGCGCCTCGACGCGCAGCGCCCGCTGGAGCGCCGGCGCGTCGATCTGCTGACGCTGGCCACGGACGCCGTCCACGACGCGCAGTCGATCGCTCCGAAGCGGGTCATCAATCTGGAGGTGTTCGACGGTCCCGGTACCCCGGAGGTGCTCGGCGACGAAGCCCGGCTCCGTCAGGTGCTGGGCAACTTGATGGCGAACGCGCTGCAGCACACCCCAGAGAACGCCGGAGTGGTGGTGCGGGTCGGCACCGTGGCGGACCGAGCCGTGCTGGAGGTGTGCGACGAGGGTCCCGGCATGACGGGCGACGACGCGCAGCGGGTGTTCGAGAGGTTCTACCGCGCCGACTCGTCGCGGGCGCGCGCCAGCGGCGGCACGGGACTGGGCCTGTCGATCGTCGACTCGCTGGTCTACGCGCACGGCGGGACGGTCGGGGTCACCACCTCACCCGGGCGGGGTTGCACATTCACCGTCAGCCTGCCCCGCATTGCCGAGGTGCCGGCTCAGGTCAGCTGAGCCAGCGCGGATTTGATCCTGGCCTGCGCGTCATCCAGGGACTGCGGTGACGGGTTCTGATCGGCGTTGGCGAAGCCGAAGTCGGCGAGGTCGCTGGTCGGGAAGACGTGCACGTGCAGGTGCGGCACCTCCAGGCCCGCGATGATGACACCGGCCCGGTCGGCGGGAAACGCCTTGACGACGGCTTTGCCGATGAGCTGCGCCACCTCCATGACGCGGGCGAACACGCTTGGGTCGACGTCCTGCCAGTTGTCGATCTCGGCTCTGGGCACGACGAGCGTGTGGCCCTGGGTGATCGGTGCGATCGTCAGGAACGCGACGATGTCGTCGTCCTCGTAGACGAATCGGCCGGGTAGCTCCCCGTTGATGATCTTGGTGAAGACGCTCGCCATGCGTCGAGCATAGTGAGGCCTGTCAGAACGGCGGAGTGTGTGCATCGAAGTAATCACCAGGCGGCGGCCTGCAGGGCTCGGTAGCCGGCGGAACCGCCGATTGTCGGCGATCGAGGGCGTTGAGGGTCCGTTCACGCGCGATTCGTCGACGCCGATCCTCGGCGCGTGTTCGTCGTCGGCGTGGCATCATGACGCCCTTGTGGGGCGCGTCTACGGGCCGCACCACCGCCGGCACTGCCGCCGTCGTCGTGTCCCAGTCGGGGTAGAAGAATCGGCTGCCAGGGTGAGTGACATATGTCCTGCCGGACGGCGCCGTCCAGATGACTGATCCGTCGGCCCGTTGCTCGTCGAGCCACCCGCCGAAGGTCTTCAGTAAGTGATGAATTCGGCACAGGCACTTGGTGTTCGACGGATGCGTGGCACCGACCGGATACGGTGTCGTGTGGTCGATGTCGCAGAGTTCCGCGGGGCGGTCGCAGCCGGGGAAGCGACATGTCATGTCCCGCATCCGGACAAACCGCGCTGCCTTCCGCGATGGGCGGTATCCGGATTCCGGTGCAGCATCGGGCTTTTGCACCCACTGCACCGTCGCGCCGTTCTTGATCAGCTCCGCCAGCAGGGAAGTGGGGATGAGGCTGCCACCGAGGATGAGCGCAGCGGATCTCGGCTTCGCAGGCACCGCTGTGGGTTTCGCCGGTTCGGGTTTACCATCACCTGACATCTGCGGATCCGGTTGGGCTTCCAGTGCCGCGGGTTCGGCGATCACGTTGATGACAAAGCTGGTCGCGCGAGGATCGCTTCCGGCAGCCGGGCAGTCCGGATTCCCGCACTGGCAGGTCAGTTGGTCCGCGTAGGCCGCGATGGCGCCCATTGAATCCGACCGTCGCTGTCCGACCGTGCGTGGATCGTCCTTGCACACGCCGCTCGACATCTGCGCCAGCCGACGTTCGAGTAGCTCTGCGTCCGTCACGGACAAGCGGCCCCATAACGACGCCGTTCCCGTCTCATCGTCGGGCTTGCCGAGTTGGACGTCCCTGCGCCGTGCGGCCTCTTGCAGGCGCCGTCGCGCGTCGGGATCGTGCTCGTGGACCAACGAATCGATCGCCGCCTCCAGCTTTGCGACCGACAGAAAGCCCCACCTTGCCGCGCGATCCGCAATGGCGGCGTCGACGCGTTTCTGGATGTCGGAGTTCACAATCAGTTGCGTGCGCCATGTGATGGTTGCGACCAGCGCAGAACTCAACCGCCCTTCGGCGTACAAGGCAGCGACTCTGGGCAGCCGCTCCCGCAGCGCCATCGC
>NZ_LZKP01000013.1 GCF_001672895.1 Mycobacterium sp. E740 | reverse complement strand
TGTCGGTGTCGAGATCGGCACCTATTGCGCTCGGTCGACCGTGCTGCTCGGTGCGGCCGCGCAGCAGACCGGCGGCGAGATCCGCGACCGGTTGGCCGCGGCCCTCGGCTCCGACGTGAACGCCGACGTCATCGACTCGCTGGAGATGCTGTACTCCGGCGCGCTGGTGCGCGCGGGCATGGGCTACGCGTCGTATGCCGAGATCGCCGAGCGGCTGGAGAAGTCGGCGCGGCTGATCCTGGCCTGACCGCCTCAGCGCCCTCCGAGGATCGCCTTCGAGGCGGTGACGGCAGGCTCGACGAGCCCGCGCAGATCGCGGCCGTCCTCGACGAACAACGCGGTCAGCTCGCGCAGTCCGCCCAACACGATCAGCGCGAGCGGACGCGATATCGGCGCCAGGTCGGCGCGCCGGAAGCCCGGGTTGCCGCTGATGTCGACGAGCATGTCGGTCAGGTGCTCCATCGCCAACCGGTGCAGCGGCTGCGCGGCGCTGCCGAGTGCCGGCGCCTCACGAATCCAGGTCAGCGTGATGGCCGGCCGCGCGGAGATGTGGTCGACGTACGCGCTCACCGCCTGGTGTATCTGGTCGCGCCAGTCGGCTTCCGGCTGGGCCGCCGCGCGGATGTTGGCGATCAGCTCCTCGTTGTTGCGGCGCAGCAGCTCGATCAGGCACTCGGCCTTGCTTCCGAACTGCTCGTAGAAGGTCCGTTTCGACGTGCGGGCGTGCCGAACGATGTCGGCGACCGTGGTGTCGCGGTACCCACGCTCGACGATCGAGGCCGCCAAACCGTCGAGGACTCGATCGCGGAAGGGGTCGTCGGCGGCGGTGTGCGCGTTGTCGTTCAGCGCTGCCGTCATCTCGCATCCCTACCCTTGCGACAAGTGGTACCAACCGGTACCGTACATCACACATCCGCGGTACATCGTAGTACCGGAATATGGCTGGGAGCGTCATGAGCGAAGTCACGGTCGTGGAGGGCACCCGAACGGTCAAGCTGCCGCCGCAACCTCCGATCCCCAAGCTGGTGCTGGGCGCCGCCTTCTCCGTCTCACGGCGGTGGACGGTCGCCCAGATCGCCCGCCGCTACGGTCCGGTGTTCACGCTGAACCTCCCGGTGTTCGGGCGTACGGTCGTCGCCGGCGACCCGCAGTTGGCCAAGCAGCTGTTCATGGCCAACCCCGACGATGTCGGCAACATCCAGCCGAATTTGTCCCGGGTGCTCGGACCGGGCTCGGTGTTCGCGCTCGACGGAGCCGAGCACCGGCGTCGCCGCCGCCTGTTGACGCCGCCGTTCCACGGCAAGAGCGTCAAGAACTACGAGCAGATCTTTGCAGAGGAGACGCTGCGCGAATCGGCGAACTGGCCTACCGGACAAGCATTTCCGACGCTCGAGCCGATGATGCGAATCACGCTGAACGCGATTCTGCGCGCGGTGTTCGGCGCAGACGGCGAGCAGCTCGATGAGCTGCGCCGGATCATCCCGCCCTGGGTGACGTTGGGCTCCCGCGTCGCGACGCTGCCGACGCCCGCGCGCACCTACGGCCGGTTCAGCCCCTGGGGCCGGCTGGCCGAGTACCGCAAGCAGTACGACGCGGTCATCGGCAGGCTGATCGACCGGGTCACGGCGGACCCGAACTTCGAGCGCCGCGACGACGTCCTCGCGCTGCTGCTGCGCAGCACCTACGAAGACGGTACCGCCATGTCGCGCAACGACATCGGCGACGAACTGCTGACCCTGCTCGCCGCCGGCCACGAGACCACCGCGTCCACCCTGGCGTGGGCGTTCGAGCGGATCACCCGGCATCCGGAGGTGCTGGCGAAGCTTGCCGACGAGGCCGCCACCGACGACAACGAATACCGGCAGGCCACCATCCTGGAAGTGCAGCGGTCAAGGACGGTGATCGACTTCGCGGGCAGGCACGTCTACTCGCCGACATTCGAACTCGGCGATTGGGTGATCCCGCAGGGATATTCGATCCTGGCCAGCATCTCGCTGATGCACGACCGGGCCGAGGAGTTCGGTGAACCCGACCGCTTCGACCCGGACCGCTTCCTGGGCAAGCGCCCGCCCCCGGCGTGGCTGCCCTTCGGCGGCGGCACCAGGCGCTGCGTCGGAGCAGTGTTCGCCAACGTCGAGATGGACGTGGTGCTGCGAACGGTGCTGCGCCAGTTCGTGATCGACACCACCGCCGCGCCGGCGGAGAAAGTCCACTCGCGCGGCGTGGCCTACACCCCGAAGGGCGGCGGCCGCGTCGTCGTGCACCGCCGCAAGACGCCGCTCGCCTAGGAGGCACCGATGACCCCGACGACCAACGCCGCCGTCGCCAAGAACGACGTCCCGGTAGCGACCGGCCAGACGCCGCCGGCGGTCCCGCTGCCCAAGTATGCCCAGATGGTGCTCATGGCGGGCTTTCGCCGGTGGTACCTCGCCACCGCCATCAAGCGGTACGGGCCGGTCTTCGCGATCAACGTGCCGTTCTTCGGGCGCAGTGTGGTCATCGCTGACCCCGCGCTGATCCGGCAGGTCTACCTCGCGAGCACCGACGACCTGATGAACGTGCAGCCGAACCTCAGCCGGATATTCGGTCCCGGTTCGGTTTTCGCGCTCGACGGTGTCGAGCACCGCAAGCGCCGCAAGCTGCTCGCCCCGCCGTTCCACGGCCAGAGCATCAAGAACTACGAGAAGACCATCGAGGAGGAGACGCTCCGCGAAACCGCGACCTGGCCGATCGGCACCGAGTTCGCCACGCTCGAACCGATGAACAGGATCACGCTGAACGTCATCCTGCGCACGGTGTTCGGTGCCGACGGCGCCGAACTCGACTACCTGCGCGAGATCATCCCGCCGTGGGCCAAGCTCGGGTCGCGCATGGCCACCCTGCCCGAACCCCCTTTCAGCACAACCAGATTCAGTCCATGGGGCCGGTTGGCGACGTTCCGCCGCAACTTCGACCATGTCGTGTTCGCGTTGATCGACAAGGCGCACGCCGATCCCGGGCTCGAAGAGCGCACCGACATCCTGGCGCTGCTGCTGCGCAGCACGTACGAGGACGGCACTCCGATGTCGCGCCAGGACGTCTCCGACGAACTGCTCACGTTGCTCGGGGCGGGTCATGAAACCACCGCATCGACGCTCGGCTGGGCGTTCGAGCGGCTGCGCCGCCATCCCGAGGTGCTGGCCGAGCTGGTCAAGGAGAACGACGAGGGCGGCAACGAGTACCGCCAGGCGTTCATCAACGAGCTGCAACGCAACCGCACCGTCATCGACTTCTCCGGACGTCACGTCGCCGCAGCGCATTTCGACGTCGGGCAGTGGCGGATCCCGCACGGTTACACGGTGATGGTGGCGCTGGCGAACATGCATGCCAACCCGGACGTCTTTCCAGACCCGGAGCGCTTCGACCCGAACCGCTTCCTGGGCAAGCGCCCGCCGATCGCCTGGGTGCCGTTCGGCGGCGGTACCCGCCGGTGCATCGGGGCGGCGTTCGCCAATGTCGAAATGGACGTCGTCCTACGAACAGTTTTGCGCCACTTCGTGATCGAAACGGATGACGCCCCCGACGAGAAGGTGCACTTCCGCGGGATCGCGTTCACCCCGAAGGACGGCGGCCGGGTCGTCGTGCGTCACCGCACTTAGGGCTACTGGCTGGCCGTCTCGCGCTTGGGCAGCTTCCACCCCGGGCGGGGGTAGTGGCAGGTGTAGCCGCTGGGATAGCGCTCCAGGTAGTCCTGATGTTCGGGTTCGGCTTCCCAGAAGTCGCCGGCCGGAGCGACTTCGGTGACGACCTTGCCCGGCCACAAACCGGAGGCGTCGACATCGGCGATGGTGTCCAGCGCGACCCGCTTCTGCTCGTCGTCGAGGTAGAAGATCGCCGAGCGGTAGCTGGTGCCGATATCGTTGCCCTGCCGGTTCTTCGTCGTCGGATCGTGGATCTGGAAGAAGAACTCCAACAGCGCCCGGTAGTCGGTCTGCGACGGGTCGTAGACGATCTCGATCGCCTCTGCGTGTCCGGGATGGTTGCGGTACGTGGCGTTCGCGTTCTGGCCGCCGGTATAGCCGACCCGCGTCGCCACCACACCCGGTTGTCTGCGAATCAGATCCTGCATGCCCCAGAAGCAACCGCCCGCCAGAATGGCCGTCTTGTGGTCCGTCATGCCTGCGTCTCCTCCGTCTGCGCTCGTGACTCCCATTGTGCCCTCGACAACGTCAGTAGAACGTGTTCTAGTTCTGGATGTGACGAGCAGCCCCTTCAGCCGCCAGGAACTCGCGGCGGCGTTCGAGGAGTTCGAGGCGACCGTCGACCGCGCCGCCCATAGCAGGAACTGGGACGCGTGGGTCGAGCACTACACGCCCGATGTGCTCTACATCGAGCATGCGGCCGGCACCATGCGCGGCCGCGAAGAGGTGCGCTCCTGGATCTGGAAGACGATGGAGACCTTTCCCGGCAGCTACATGACGGCGTTCCCGTCGCTGTGGAGAGTCTTCGACGAGCAGACCGGCCGGGTCATCTGCGAGCTGGACAACCCCATGCGCGACCCGGGTGACGGGACGATCATCAGCGCGACCAACATCTCGATCGTCACGTATGCCGGCGACGGACTGTGGAGTCGCCAGGAGGACATCTACAACCCGCTACGGTTCGTCAAGGCCACGCTCAAGTGGTGCCGCAAGGCCGCCGAACTCGGCACGCTCACCGACGAGGCCGAACAGTGGATGCGCCAGTACGGGGGAGGCAAGTGAGCAAGCTGGTCATCGGAGCCAACGGTTTCCTCGGTTCCCATGTCACCCGGCAGCTGGTCGCCGACGGGCATGACGTCCGCGCGATGGTGCGACCGAACGCCAACACGACCGGCATCGACGATCTGCAGGTGCAACGGTTCCACGGCGACATCTGGGACAACGACACGCTGCGCGCGGCCATGACCGGCGTTGACGACGTCTACTACTGCGTCGTGGACACCCGGGGTTGGCTCAAAGACCCCGCCCCGCTGTTCCACACGAACGTCGAGGGCACACGCAACGTGCTCGAGATCGCCAAGCAAGCCGGGCTGCGCCGGTTCATCTACACCAGCAGCTACGTGACAGTCGGCCGCAGGCGCGGACATGTGGCCACCGAGGACGACGTGATCGTCGACAGAAGTTTGACGCCGTACGTGCGCTCACGGGTCCAGGCCGAGGCGCTGGTGCTGCAGTACGCGCGCGAACACGGCCTGTCGGCGATTGCGATGTGCGTGTCGACGACCTATGGCAGTGGCGACTGGGGACGGACGCCGCACGGCGCGATCATCGCGGGCGCGGCGTTCGGCAAGCTGCCGTTCGTGATGAGCGGAATCGAACTCGAGGCCGTCGGTGTCGACGACGCCGCGCGCGCGATGATCCTGGCCGCCGAGCGCGGTCGGGTCGGGGAGCGCTACCTGATCTCGGAGAAGATGATCACCAACGCCGAGGTGGTACGCATCGCCGCTGAAGCGGCCGGGACGCCGGCGCCGACGAAGTCGATCCCGCTGCCCGTCTCGTACGCGATGGCCACGCTGGGCACGGTCAAGGCGCGGCTGACCGGAACCGACGAGAAGCTGTCGCTGGAATCGCTGCGGTTGATGCGCGCCGAAGCCCCGGTGGACTGCAGCAAGGCGCGCCGCGAACTCGGTTGGCAGCCAAGGCCGGTCGAGGAGTCGATCCGCGAGGCGGCCCGGTTCTGGGCGAACCTGCGAGACGCCCGACGCAAGAGCAAGGCGGGCTAGGCTTCGGCCTTCTCCTTCAGCCGCTGCAGCGTCCGGCGGATGTGTTCGGCGTTGGCGGTGTCGCGGTCCTTCACGCCCGTCACCCAGCCGGCGGGGACGCGAAACCAACCGGGCCGGCGATCCCAGGTGCTCTCGGTGACCGTGCATCCGCCGTCGGTTGCGGCGATGTCGTAGCGCCAGTGCGCGACGGGGATGACCGCGCTGCGCACGTCGAAGGCGAAGGTCCTGCCGGGTTCGGCGGCGGTCACGGTGCAGGTGGTGCTCCAGCTGCGCGACCCGTTGCGGTTATGGCCCCGGAAAACCGCGCCCGTCCGCGCCGCGTCGCCCTTACGCCACTCCATCGCGTGCGCCTCCTCGGCCAGCGAAGCCAGCGTCGGCAGATCGGTGATCAGCCGGTACACCGTCTCGGCGTCGGCGTCGGCGGCGATGGTGACTTCGGCCTGCGCGGAGGCCGGACCTGATTGGCTCATGCGGTGATCGTAGAACCGACCGGAACGGAATCCCTGACGAGCCTCGCGCGTTGGCACCTTCATGAGTGATCGACCCGTCCTCGAACCCACCGCATCGCATCCCATCACCGTCGAGCCGACGGGCAGCCACGTCACCGTCCGGGTGGACGGCGAAGTCGTCGCCGAAACAGATCGAGCGTTGACGCTGCAGGAATCCACTTACCCCGCCGTGCGGTACATCCCGCTCGACGACGTCAACGCGCAGCGACTGCGACCCAGCGACACCACGACGTACTGCCCCTTCAAGGGCGACGCCACGTACTACCACGTCGTGACCGAGGCGGGAGTGACCGTCGACGACGCCGTCTGGACCTACGTGAACCCCTATCCGGCCGTCGGTGCGATCGCCGGTCACGTCGCGTTCTATCCGGACAAAGCGGACATCACCGTCGCATAGCCTGACTCGGTGCACACGTCGGTCAGCGTCGTCTTCGACGGACCGGTCAGCCCGCGGCTGACCCTGGCCCCATTGCGTCGTGGCCGGAACGATCCCTGCTTCTTCGACGGGTCCGACGGCGCGATCTGGCGGACCACCCTGATGCGCAGCGGTCCGGTGACCGCGCGGATCACGAAATCGGCGGCCGGCAGCGTCGACTGCGAAGCGTGGGGTGCCGGTGCCGCCGAGTTCGCCGAGACGCTGCCCGCGCAACTCGGCGCGTACGACGACAGCGGCGGCTTCCGCCCCAGCGAGCCGACCATCGCCGCGGCACAGCGCCGGGTGCGGCACCTGCGGTTGGGCCGGACCGACCGCGTCCTCGAAGCCCTCATTCCCGCCGTGCTCGAACAGCGGGTCTACGGCAAGGACGCGCGTCGGGCCTGGCGCCTGCTCGTGACGAAGTACGGAGCGCCCGCGCCCGGTCCGGCACCCGCCCACATGCGGGTTCCGCCACCGGGGGAGATCTGGCGCCGCGTCCCGTCGTGGGAGTTTCACCGGGCCAACGTCGACCCCCGCCGCGCGCGCACCGTCGTCGGCTGCGCAGAACGCGCGGACTCGCTGGAACGGCTCGGAGCCCGCTCACCCGCCCATGCGCGGGCCGCGATGGCGTCGCTGCCCGGAGTCGGTGTCTGGACCGCCGCCGAGACCGCACAGCGCGCCTTCGGCGACCCCGACGCGCTGTCGGTCGGGGACTACCACCTGGCGAAGATGGTCGGGTGGAGCCTGCTCGGCCACCCGATCGACGACGCCGAGATGGTCGAGTTGCTCGAGCCGCTGCGCCCGCACCGCCACCGCGCGGTACGACTGCTGGAAGTGAGCGGTCTGGCGGTGCTGCCGCGGTTCGGCCCGCGCATGGCGATCCCGAACCTCGTCGACATGTGAGCGGGAATGTGACGCTCGCTGCGGCGTGATTACCGTCCGTGGACACCGGGTAGTCGAACGGGCGACACCGCAAAGGAGCTTTCACATGCCTAAGTCCAGCTACACAGTCCCCGGCATGACCGACAAGGACGCCGCGAAGGTCGCCGAGCTTCTGCAGAAGCAGCTGAGCCGCTACAACGATCTGCACCTGACGCTCAAGCACATCCACTGGAATGTGGTGGGCCCGAACTTCATCGGCGTGCACGAGATGATCGACCCACAGGTTGAGCTGGTGCGCGGTTATGCCGACGAGGTCGCCGAACGGATCGCCACCCTCGGGTTCTCGCCGAAGGGGACGCCGGGCGCGATCATCGAAGACCGGTCCTGGGACGACTACTCGCTCGACCGCGACACCGTGCAGGCCCACCTCGGCGCGCTCGACCTCGTTTACGACGGAATCATCGAGGACACCCGGAACAACATCGAGGAGGCCGAGGATGCCGACCCGATCACCGAGGACATGCTGATCGGCCACTCTGCCGAGCTTGAGAAGTTCCAGTGGTTCGTGCGCGCGCACCTGGAGAACGCGGGCGGTCAGCTGGCCAACAAGGGCGCCAACACCGAGAAGGCCGCCGCCAGCCAGGCGAAGAAGAAGTCTCCGGTCAAGTAGTGCAACGCGTCAGCGGTAGGCGGTGAGCCTGGCGACGATCGCCACCTCACCGCCGGGGCCGACGGCTTTGGCCTCAGCGACGCCCGTGCTGCGCCCGACGCGCAAAGTCGTTCCGGCATAACGTGATTCGATACCGCCATGGAACGGCCGCATGAAGTTGACATGCAGCGACGACGTCCGCAGCGGCGCCTCGGTCCGGTCGGCGTTCAGGGCCGCTGACGCCACCAGTTCCAGCGCCATGGCCGAGACGCCCCCGTGCACGATGCCGATGAGGTTGTTGAGCACCGGATCCTCGTCCTGCAACAGAACCGGTCCCGCGCCGGCGGACTCGGCGATCCGCACGGCCATCCGCTCGCCGAGCGTGCCCGGTGGCGGCGGCCCGGTCGGGCCGTCGGGAAACGGCGGCACGTCGCCGGGGGTGCGGATGTAGAACGAGCGCACGGTCGCGGTGGCGAGCAGATTGCCCCGGTGGGCGAGCTCGCACGTCGCCAGCGAAACGTCGCCCTTGTTGCCGAACGGCCGCGCCGTCGCCACCACCGGTACATCCGCTGCGGCGGCGACGATCTCAGCGGTGTCCGGGTCGGCCTCGAGCGACAACTCGCTGGACACGGTCCACTCGCCGGCCCCGCGCCGCCGATGGTTGACCAGACCGCAGGCGTGGTCGACGAGCAACGCCAGCGGAGCGATGGTCGGCGCGCCGGTCAGGGGATTGACCATTCCGCCGACCGGTATCGAGGCCACGCACTCGTGCGGCTCGTCCTGCGACGTCACGACGCCGAACCGGCCCAGGGGAGTGTTCAGCGGGTGTGACATCGGGATACAGCGTGGCCGACGGACGTTGGTCCGGTACCCCTGCGGGGTATATGACAATCGTCACGCAGGGTCATGATCTAGGCGACGGGTTCCCTAAGAATCTGACCAGTCTTTCAGCAAAGTCCGTCGCGCGTGCCTGCGCTGGTCACCGCAGCCACCTGCGCGTACAGCAAACGGATATCGCCGTTGCCCACCCCGTGTGACCGACGACGCAGCCCCGCGACCCACCGTCAGATCGACCGGAATCTCAACGCGCACAATGGGTTTCGTCAATATGCGCGCCAGGCCCCGCGCGACCCCTCATCGCCCGCCGGCCAGCGGGGTTAGGTATTGCTAAGTTGGCATGTCACCCGGTGTTTGACATATCGTTTTCTCCTCGAGGCAAGTGGGAAAAGGCCGGCGTTCGATGCTGCACGAAGGCACTCCATGGCCGGACCGGCGAAATGCCGTGTTCTACGGCTGTAAGGCAGAAGCTTTGTAGTACGTGCAGAAAAGGGTAGGTGGGAATGGCGCCCCAGATTCAAGGGCTGTACAACCCCGCGTTCGAGCATGACGCATGTGGTGTGGCCATGGTGGCCGACATGCACGGCCGTCGCAGCCGCGACATCGTCGACAAGGCCATCACCGCCCTGGTGAACCTCGAGCACCGCGGCGCTCAGGGTGCCGAGCCCAACACCGGCGACGGCGCGGGAATCATGCTCCAGGTTCCCGACGAGTTTCTTCGCGCGGTTGTCGACTTCGACCTGCCGGAACCCGGCACCTACGCCACCGGCATCGCGTTCCTCCCCCAGTCGTCAAAGGATGCGTCGAACGCCTGCGAGGCCGTCGAGAAGATCGCCGAGGCCGAAGGGCTGCAGGTGCTGGGCTGGCGCGAGGTGCCGATCGACGATTCGGCGCTGGGCGCGCTGGCCCGCGATGCGATGCCGACGTTCCGCCAGCTGTTCCTCGCCGGTGCATCGGGGATGGAACTGGAGCGACGGGCCTACGTGGTGCGCAAGCGCGCCGAACACGAGCTCGGCACCAAGGGTCCCGGCCAGGACGGTCCGGGCCGCGAAACCGTCTACTTCCCAAGCCTTTCCGGTCAGACCTTCGTCTACAAGGGCATGCTGACCACGCCGCAGCTCAAGGCGTTCTACCTCGACCTGCAGGATGATCGGCTGACCAGCGCCCTGGGCATCGTGCATTCGCGCTTCTCGACGAACACGTTCCCGTCCTGGCCGCTGGCTCATCCGTTCCGGCGCATCGCCCACAACGGCGAGATCAACACCGTCAACGGCAACGAGAACTGGATGCGGGCGCGCGAGGCGCTGATCAGCACCGACGTGTTCGGAACGGACCAGGACCTCGACAAGATCACCCCGGTGTGCACCCCGGGAGCGTCCGACACCGCGCGGTTCGACGAGGTTCTCGAGCTGCTGCATCTCGGTGGCCGCAGCCTGCCGCACGCGGTGCTGATGATGATCCCGGAGGCCTGGGAGCGCCACGACACGATGGACCCCGCGCGGCGGGCGTTCTACCGGTACCACGCGTCGTTGATGGAGCCGTGGGACGGCCCGGCGTCGATGACGTTCACCGACGGGACCGTGATCGGCGCCGTGCTGGACCGCAACGGTCTGCGCCCGTCGCGCATCTGGGTCACCGACGACGGTCTGGTCGTGATGGCATCGGAAGCCGGTGTCCTCGACCTCGATCCATCGACCGTGGTGAAGAAGATGCGCCTGCAACCCGGCCGCATGTTCCTGGTCGACACGTCCAAGGGCCGCATCGTCGACGACGAGGAGATCAAGGCCGAGCTGGCCGCCGAACAGCCGTATCAGGAGTGGCTGGATGCGGGTCTGTTCGACCTCGACGAGCTGCCGCCCGGCGATTACGTGCGCATGCCGCACCACCGAGTCGTGCTGCGCCAGCAGATCTTCGGGTACACCTACGAGGAACTCAACATGCTGGTGGCGCCGATGGCGCGCACCGGCGCCGAGGCGCTCGGCTCGATGGGCACCGACACCCCGATCGCGGTGCTCTCCGCGCGGCCGCGGATGCTCTACGACTACTTCCAGCAGCTGTTCGCGCAGGTGACCAACCCACCGCTGGACGCCATCCGCGAAGAGGTGGTGACCAGCCTGCAGGGCACCCTCGGGCCCGAAGGCGACCTGCTGAACCCGACGCCGGAGTCGTGCCGTCAGATCGTGCTGCCGCAGCCGATCCTGCGCAACGCCGAGCTGTCGAAACTCATGTGCGTCGACCCCGACCACGAGATCCGCGGCCACAAGCACGGTATGCGCGCCGCGGTGATCCGCTGCCTGTACCCGGTCAACCGCGGCGGACAGGGCCTCAAGGAGGCGCTGGACAACGTGCGGGCCAAGGTGTCGACCGCGATCCGCGAGGGCGCGCGCATCATCGTGCTGTCCGACCGCGAGTCGAACGAGCAGATGGCGCCGATTCCGTCGCTGCTGTCGGTGTCGGCCGTGCACCACCATCTGGTCCGCGAGCGCACCCGCACCAAGGTCGGTCTCGTGGTCGAGGCCGGCGACGCCCGCGAGGTGCACCACATGGCCATGCTGTGCGGCTTCGGCGCGGCCGCGATCAACCCCTACATGGCGTTCGAGTCGATCGAGGACATGGTCGACCGCGGCGTCATCTCCGGGATCTCGAGCGACCAGGCCAAGGCGAACTACGTCAAGGCCGCGGGCAAGGGCGTGCTCAAGGTGATGTCCAAGATGGGCATCTCCACGCTCGCGTCCTACACCGGCGCGCAGCTGTTCCAGGCGATCGGCATCAGCCAGCATGTCCTCGACGACTACTTCACCGGGTTGACGTGCCCGGTCGGCGGTATCGAACTCGACGACATCGCCGACGACGTCGCGGCGCGGCACGCGTTGGCGTATCTCGACCGCCCCGACGAGTGGGCGCACCGCGAACTCGAGGTCGGCGGCGAATACCAGTGGCGCCGTGAGGGCGAGTACCACCTGTTCAACCCGGACACGGTCTTCAAGCTGCAGCACTCCACGCGCACCGGCCAGTACTCGATCTTCAAGGAGTACACCCAGCTCGTCGACGATCAGAGCGAGCGGATGGCTTCGCTGCGCGGGCTCCTCAAGTTCCGTGACGGCATACGCACGCCCGTCCCTCTCGAAGAGGTCGAGCCGGCAAGCGAGATCGTCAAGCGGTTCTCCACCGGTGCGATGAGTTACGGCTCCATCTCGGCCGAGGCACACGAGACACTGGCGATTGCGATGAACCGCCTTGGCGGACGGTCGAACTCGGGCGAGGGTGGCGAGGCCGTCACGCGCTTCGAACGCGACGAGAACGGCGACTGGCGGCGCAGCGCCATCAAGCAGGTGGCGTCCGGTCGGTTCGGCGTCACCAGCCACTATCTGAGCAACTGCACCGACATCCAGATCAAGATGGCCCAGGGCGCGAAACCCGGTGAGGGCGGTCAGCTTCCGGGTGGCAAGGTGTACCCGTGGGTCGCCGAGGTCCGGCACTCGACGCCGGGCGTGGGGCTGATCTCGCCGCCGCCGCACCACGACATCTACTCGATCGAGGATCTGGCACAGCTGATCCACGACCTGAAGAACTCGAACCCGCAGGCCCGCGTGCACGTCAAGCTGGTGAGCGAGAACGGCGTCGGCACCGTGGCCGCAGGCGTGTCGAAGGCGCATGCCGACGTGGTACTGATCTCCGGTCACGACGGCGGCACCGGCGCGACGCCGCTGACGTCGATGAAGCACGCTGGCGCCCCGTGGGAGCTCGGCCTGGCCGAGACCCAGCAGACGTTGCTGCTCAACGGTCTTCGGGACCGGATCGTCGTGCAGGTCGACGGCCAGCTCAAGACCGGCCGCGATGTCGTGATCGCCGCGCTGCTGGGCGCCGAGGAGTTCGGCTTCGCCACCGCCCCACTGGTGGTCTCGGGCTGCATCATGATGCGCGTGTGCCACCTCGACACCTGCCCCGTCGGCGTGGCGACCCAGAACCCGGTGTTGCGCCAGCGGTTCACCGGCAAGCCGGAGTTCGTCGAGAACTTCTTCATGTTCATCGCCGAAGAAGTCCGGGAGCTCATGGCGCAGTTGGGCTTCCGCACCGTCAACGAGATGGTCGGCCAGGTCGGCGCCCTGGACACCACCAAGGCCGCCGAACACTGGAAGGCCTACAAGCTGGACCTGGCACCGGTGCTGCACGAGCCCGAGTCCGCGTTCATGAACCAGGACCTGTACTGCAGTTCGCGGCAGGACCACGGACTCGACAAGGCGCTCGACCAGCAGCTGATCGTGATGTGCCGCGAAGCGCTGGATGGCGGTGCGCCCGTCCGGTTCTCGACGACCATCGCGAACGTCAACCGCACCGTCGGCACCATGCTCGGCCACGAGGTGACGAAAGCCTATGGCGGACAGGGACTCCCGGACGGAACCATCGACATCACGTTCGACGGCTCGGCGGGCAACAGCTTCGGCGCGTTCGTGCCCCGGGGCATCACGTTGCGCGTGTACGGCGACGCCAACGACTACGTCGGCAAGGGGCTGTCGGGCGGCCGTATCGTCGTGCGCCCGGCGGACACCGCGCCGGAAGGCTATGTCGCCGAGGACAACATCATCGCGGGCAACGTGATCCTGTTCGGTGCGACCAGCGGGCAGGCGTTCATCCGCGGTCAGGTCGGTGAGCGGTTCGCGGTGCGCAACTCCGGTGCACACGCGGTCGTGGAAGGCGTGGGCGACCACGGTTGCGAGTACATGACCGGCGGCAAGATCGCGATCCTCGGACCGACGGGCCGCAACTTCGCCGCGGGCATGTCCGGCGGCATCGCCTACGTGTACGACCCGGAGGGGGCGCTGCCGGGCAACCTCAACGCCGAGATGGTGGAACTCGAGGAACTCGACGAGGAGGACCTCGAGTGGTTGGCGGGCATGATCCAGGCCCACGTGGATGCGACCGATTCCGCAGTCGGAACACGGATTCTGAATGACTGGGACAACAACGTGAAGCACTTCACCAAGGTGATGCCCCGCGACTTCAAGCGGGTCCTGGAGGCGATCGCGGCGGCCGAACAGGCCGGTGCCGACGTCGATGAGGCGATCATGGCGGCCGCCAGTGGCTGATCCACGCGGCTTCCTCAAGTACACCCATCGCGAGACGCCGCAGCGGCGGCCCGTGCCGATTCGCCTGCGCGACTGGAAAGAGGTCTACGAGGACTTCTCCCAAGAGACGTTGCGCGAGCAGGCGACCCGTTGCATGGACTGCGGAATTCCGTTCTGCCACAACGGTTGTCCGCTCGGGAACCTGATCCCGGAGTGGAACGACCTGGTCCGCAACGACCGCTGGCGCGACGCGATCGAGCGACTCCACGCGACGAACAACTTCCCCGAGTTCACCGGCCGGCTCTGCCCGGCGCCGTGTGAAGGCTCATGCGTGCTCGGCATCAACCAGGATCCCGTCACGATCAAGCAGATCGAGGTCGAGATCATCGACCGGGCGTTCGAAGAGGGTTGGGTGACACCTCGGCCGCCCGACGTCAAGACGGGCAAGAAGGTCGCCGTCGTCGGCTCCGGGCCCGCCGGACTGGCCGCCGCCCAGCAGCTCACCCGCGCCGGGCACGACGTCACGCTGTTCGAGCGCGACGACCGCATCGGCGGCCTGCTGCGCTACGGCATCCCCGAGTTCAAGATGGAGAAGCGCCACATCGACCGTCGTCTGGAGCAGATGGCGGCCGAGGGCACCGAGTTTCGCACAGGCGTCAACGTCGGCGTCGACATCACCGCTGCGCAGCTTCGCAAGGACTTCGACGCCGTCGTGCTGGCCGGCGGGGCGACCGAGCGACGCGACCTGCCGATCCCCGGGCGAGACCTCGACGGCATCCACCAGGCGATGGAGTACCTGCCGTGGGCCAACCGCGTGCAGTTCGGTGACCCCGTCACCGATGCCGACGGCCTGCCGCCGATCCACGCGAAGGGCAAGAACGTCATCATCATCGGCGGCGGGGACACCGGCGCCGACTGCCTGGGCACCGCTCACCGCCAGGGTGCCGCCAGCGTGCACCAGTTCGAGATCATGCCGCGCCCGCCGGAGACGCGCGCCGACTCGACTCCGTGGCCGGTCTACCCGCTGATGTTCCGGGTCTCCTCCGCTCACGAGGAGGGCGGCGAGCGCGTCTACTCGGTCAACACCGAGGAGTTCGTGGGCAGCGAGGGCAAGGTCACCGGTCTGCGTGGGCACGAGGTCATGATGAAGGCGGGCAAGTTCGAGAAGGTCGACGGCAGCGAGTTCGAGATGGACGCCGATCTGGTGTTGCTCGCGATGGGCTTCACTGGGCCGGAGCGCGAAGGCCTGCTGACCGACCTGCACGTGGACATCAACGAGCGGGGCAACGTCTCGCGCGACGCGGACTTCAGCACGTCGGTGCCCGGCGTGTTCGTCGCCGGCGACATGGGCCGGGGCCAGTCGCTGATCGTGTGGGCCATCGCCGAGGGGCGCGCCGCGGCCGCCGGCGTGGACCGCTACCTGATGGGGCACTCGGCGCTGCCGGCGCCGATCAAGCCGACTGCCGTCCCGCAGCGCTAGCCGCACACCGCGACACGCCGGGCAATAAGCCGGTTTCGCGTCCGGACGCGGGAGAGTGGTGCGGTGATCGGCCGCAACGGAATCGGCCGCGCCGGGTTGGAGTTCAACCGGCGCAGCTTCATCGCGGCCCTGTCCGTCGCGACGGTCGGCGCCATCGGGTTGAGTCGCTGCAGCACCGGCGACCAACCGCACGTGGCGGGCGCGGCGGCGACGCAGCCACCGGCACCGGCGGTCGGGCCGGCCGGCCTGTTGCCGCCGCCGCCGAAGTCGGCGCGGTTCGCCCTGCCGGGCGGCGGGGTGCTGAGCAGTCTGCCGGGCGACGGCAATCTGCTGGCGCTCACCGTCGACGACGGGGTGAGCAGCGACGTCGTGCGGGCCTACACGCAGTTCGCCAAGGACACCGGGATCCGGCTGACCTACTTCGTCAACGGCTGCTACCGGTCCTGGACCGAGCACGCCGATCTGGTGCGACCCCTGGTCGACGACGGCCAGATCCAGCTGGGCAACCACACGTGGTCACACCCGGACCTCGCCAAGCTCTCGCTGGTCGACGTGGCGGAGCAGTTACGCCGCAACCACGAATTCATCTGGAAGACATACGGAGTCGACGCGCGGCCGTTCTTCCGGCCGCCCTACGGCGCCCGCAGCCCGCACGTCGACAAGGTGTCGCGCGAGCTCGGCTACACCATCGACACGTTGTGGTCGGGCGACCTCAAGGACCACGTGTGGATTCCGCCGGGCGAAGTCGTCAAGATGGCCGACCGCGCCTTCACTCCACAGTCCATCGTGATCGG
>NZ_LZKP01000012.1 GCF_001672895.1 Mycobacterium sp. E740 | reverse complement strand
GCCCGCCACCCCCGACGACGCCGACGTCGGCACCCACCACGACGACACCGACGTCGGCACCCGTCACGCCCGCGGCGGCGGTCATCGGCGCCGACTGCTCGCCGGTGGGCAGCACCGCGACGACGAAAGACGGTTCCACCGCGTACTGCTCGACGCTGCAGACCACCGGCGGCTCGATCTGGTCGCTGTCGGAGGGCGACGTCCCGAGTCCCACGGTGACCACAGAAGCCACCGAGGAACCGCTGCCGGTGGCCGAGGAGTCGCCCGTGCGGGTGTGCATGCAGCAGACCGGACAAACCCGCCGCGAGTGCCGAAGGGACATCCGCGAAAGCAACGGATTGCCGCCGCTGCCATGAAGTTCGCCGTCGTCGCTCCCGTCGCCGCGGGCGTCACCGCGGACCCCGACTACATGGTGGCGTTCGCACAGCACGTGGAGGCGTGCGGTTTCGAGTCGCTCGTCGTGGTCGAGCACACCGTGCTGATGACGCAGTACGCCAGCATCTACCCCTACGACTCATCCGGTCGGGTCGAGCTGCCCGCCGACTGTTCGGTGCCCGATCCGCTTGACCTGCTTGCCTTTCTGGCCGGGCAGACCCGCCGGCTCGCCCTCGCCACCGGGGTGCTCGTGCTGCCCAACCATCACCCCGTGGTGCTGGCCAAGCGCGCCGCCACCGTCGACGCCCTCTCGGGGGGCCGACTGCGGTTGTGCGTGGGAATGGGCTGGCTCAAGGAGGAGATCGAGGCGTGCGGCGCCGACTTCGCCAGCCGCGGCCGTCGCGCCGACGAGCAGCTGGCGGTGCTGCGGTTGCTGTGGCAGGACCGCCCCGAGGGCGCCGAGTTCCACGGCGAGTTCTTCGACTTCGACCACGCGATGTGCTATCCGAAACCCTTCTCGAAGACCTTGGGACACATACCAATTCACATCGGCGGTCACAGCAGGGCCGCGGCTCGGCGCGCCGGCCGGCTCGGCGACGGGTTTCAGCCGCTCGGTGTCGGCGGCGCCGAACTGGCCGAGCTCGTCTCGTTGATGCGCGAGGAGGCCACCCGGTGTGGGCGTGACCCCGACGCCCTGGAACTCTCGCTCGGGCACCTCGTCACCAAGATCGACGGTGAACGGGCGGCCAAACTCGGGACGCTCGGCGCGCACCGCCTCGTGCTGGCGATGCCGCCGACCGCCGGCATCGACGAAGCCCGCGACACGCTGTCGGCGTGCGCGCAGCGGCTCGGACTGGCCGCATGAGGTTGAGCACCGGCGATCGGCTCGCCTTGGCCGACCTGGTGCACATCTACGCCTCGGCCGTCGACGACCGCCGCTTCGGCGACGTCGCCGAGCTTTTCACCGACAATGCCGAGCTGCGGCTGCCGGACCCGCCGCGGGCTCTGGAGCCGGTACGCCGCCATCACGGGCGCGACGGTGTGCTTGCGGCCATGGCGTCGCTGGGCGCAGTGGCGCGCACCGAACACGCGATCGTCGGCGAGGTCTACGCCGCCGCCGACGAACCCGACTACGCGCTCGGGCGGATCACCTGCATCGCCCACCACTGGACGATCAGCGAGGGCCAGGCTTCCGACCTGGTGTGGCATCTGCGCTACGACGACGAGTATCTGCGGACGCCGGGCGGGTGGCGGATCCACGGGCGCGCCTTGACGATCAACGCGATCGAGACCCGGGCGGTTCGTCGCCTTCGATTGCCGCCAGCAGACGGTCCAGCAGCGGCCGCTGACCCTTCAGCAGCTTGGACCGAGCCTCAGCGACGGAAAACCAAGCCGCCCGGTCGATTTCGGGGAACTCCCTGAGCTTGCCCGACCCTTTCGGCCACTCCAGCGTGAAGGTGTTGGAGAAGGTGCCGGCCAGGTCGAGGTCGCCGCGCACCGCGAACGCCGTGATGACCTTGCCACTCGGCTGCCGGAGGGGCGGAAAGTCCGACCGCGGTCCGGCCGGCGGCGGCTTGCCCAACTCCTCTTCGAACTCGCGGCAGGCGACGGCCCACGGGTCTTCGCCTTCGGTGTACTCGCCCTTGGGAATCGACCAGGCACCGTCGTCCTTGCGGGCCCAGAACGGGCCGCCCGGGTGCGCGATGAGCACCTCGACGGCGTCGCCGGTGCCGCGGTAGAGCAGCAGCCCCGCGCTCAGCTTCGGCATGCGGCGACGCGCTTTCCGGGCGTCAGTACTTGCGGTCGCCCTCGCTGCTGTCGAAGAACGCCCATTCGCCGTCGTCGCCCTTGACCTCCATGCGCCAGCCCAGCTCGGGGTCGGCCTTCTGGTCGACGAACCAGGCGTGCGCGTCGTCGGCACTCTCGATGTCCTTGGTGTCGACGACCTCGCCCTCGGGGTTCAACACGCGATAAGTAGCCATGCCGTCACAGTTCCCCGGTTCACCGCGTTTGAATCAGTCCGCTTTCGGCATGGGGATGCCTTCGCTCGCCGAGAAGCGCGCGTCCTCTCGCGACGACAGCCCGAACGACACGACCGACCGGTCCCAGAACAGGTCGGTCAGGTACGCCAGACTCACCGCCCAGCGGTTGACGCCGCGCGGGATCGCGAACACGTGGTAGGCCCGCGTCACGACCTTCGCCGGGAACCCCGACAACTGGATGTTGAGCGGGTTGGCCACCGCCGAGTGTGGGCCCAGATCGACGACCAGTCCCATGTTGCGGTGCTTGTAGCGTTTCGCCTTGCCGTAGCCGAGGCTGGCAGCGACGTTGCGCGCCAACACCTTTCCCTGCCGGGTCGCGTGCTGTGCGGTCGGCGGGGTGATCTTGCCGGGTTGGGTGACGTCGGGCACCGCGGCGGCGTCACCAGCGGCGAACACGTCCGGGTGCCCCGGCACCTGCAGTTCGGTGGTGACCTTGAGCCGGCCCCGCTCGGTGGGCAGGCCCAGCTTCTCGATCAGCGGCGCGCCGGTGACCCCGGTGACCCACGCCACGGTGTGTGTTCGGATCAACGAATCATCGCTGAGCACAACGTGTTCGGCGTGCACCTCTTTCAACGTCTCCCCGAGCCGCACGTCGATGCCGCGCGAGTGCAGCACCCGCTGCGCTGCCGCACCCAGCTTCTCGCCCACTTCCGGCATGACCTGCTCGGCCACATCGAGCAGCACGAACTTCACCGCGGCCGGATCGAAGCCCATCTGGTTGGCGGCCGCGTCGGCGAGCGCGCGCAGCTGCACGGCCAGTTCGGTGCCCGAATACGACGCGCCGACCACGACGATCGTGCGCCGCGCCGCCGCTCGCCCGGCATCGTCGTCCACGTCGGCGAGTTCCAGTTGCTCCAGCACGTGGTCGCGCAGGTACAGCGCCTCGGCCGTCGACTTCAGCCCACGCGCGTGCTCGGCCAGGCCGGGAACGTCGAAAAGCTTGGTCACCGAGCCCGGCGTCAGCACGAGCCGGTCCCACTCGAGGACCCGCGAGCGCTCCTCGGGGTCGGTGAACGTGACCGTGCGCCCGTCGAAGTCCACCTCGTCGACCCGCCCGCGGATCGCCTGCACCCCGCGCAGCGCGTTGGCCAACGGGATCGCGACGAACCGGGCGTCGACCAGACCGCCGGCGACGTCGGGCAGCAGCGGCGTGTACAGCATGTAGTCGACCGGCGAGATGATCGAGATGTCGACGTCCGGATCCTTCCTGCGTAGCTTGCGGGCCAACGCCCGCGCACATTCGAAACCGGTGAAGCCGCTGCCGACGATTACCACGGAGGTCATGCGCCCGACTGTACGGAACGGGGTACCAACGGGAATGCTGGAACCATGACGCGCCCGGGATCGCTGCGCCGTTTCGACCCCTTCCGGCCCATCGACATGTTGACCGCACTCTGGTCGACCGCGGCGGTCGCGCCGGTCAGCAGCGGTGCCGCCGTGGCCTACCGCACCCTGTTCATGACCGTGCGTCGGCTGGTCGTCGGCCGGCGGTTGACGGTCCGGCTCGACGACGGCGATGTGAGGTTGACCGTCACCGAGTTCGACTCCCGGCTCGACGTCCGCGCACTTTCAGTCGGGCAGCTCGACGACGTTCGACTTGCCGCGCGCGACATTCGTTGGCGCGGTGCCCATTTCGCCCACGCGACGGCGGTGCTGCACAACGTGCACATGCGGCCGACGGTCCCGCCGATCCTGGTGGCCGCTCCCGTCGAGTTGACGCTGGAGGTGCCCGCAGCGGTGCTCGACGATCTGTTCCGCTGGGCGGCGCCCCGGCTGTCGGGCGCGGTCGGCGCGGACGGTGTCGCCCGGTTGCGGCTGGCGCGGCGGCCCGCGGCCGGTCACCTCGAGGTCGACGCCCGGCTGGACGGCTCGACACTGTGGCTCAAACCGCGCTGCCTGGCGCTGCGCGGATCGCGCCTGCCGCTTCCGCCCCGAACTCCGGCGTACCCGGTGCGGCTGCCCGAACTGCCGCACGGGGTGAAACTCACCGGCATCAGCTTCGGCGCCGGAGTGATACACCTGTCCGCCTCGGCGCCGGAGTGGCGCATGGAGCTGCCCCGCGCTCGGCTGGAGGACTTCCTCAACCAGCTGAGCCCCGTCGGTCGCCCCTTGCAACTCAGCAGGCTGGGCCGCCTGCTCTGACGCTCGGCGCTGGCTAGAGTGCGGGTGTGGTTCGCTACACCCGGTACGTCGCGATCGGCGACAGCCAGACCGAAGGACTGTGGGACGGTGACGATTCCGCCGGAGTGATCGGTTTCGCCGACCGGCTCGCGGCCATCGTCGACTCGCATCACCCCGGTCTGCAGTACGCCAACCTCGCGGTCCGGGGGCGCCGGATCCGTGACGTTCTCGACGAGCAGTTGCCGCAGGCGCTGGCCATGCGTCCGGATCTGGTCACGGTGTGCATCGGGATGAACGACGTCACCCGGCCGGGACGGCACTTCGGCGACGCGCTGACGGAGCTGGACCGGTTGCACGACCGGCTGGCGGAGACCGGCGCCACGGTCGTCACCACGACGTTTCCCGACCTGGCGCGGATCCTGCCGATCGGCCGGGTGATCGCCGGGCGGGTGGAACGGATAAACGACGCGATCAGAGTGGCCGCCGAGCGACACGGGTTCCGGCTCGTCGATCTCTACTACGCGCCGTCGATGACGGACCTGGACACTTGGAGCGTCGACCGCGTGCACGGCTCGGAGAAGGGACACATCCTGTTCGCTGCTGCGGCGGCCGAGGCGCTCGGTCTGCCGGGCAGCAACCGCGACTGGGTACGGCCCCGCGACCGGGCACACCGGCCGCCGCTGAGCTCGCAGGCCTACGCGCAGGTGCTGTGGACCCGCAACATGCTGATGCCGTGGTTCTGGCGGCACATCCGCGGCCGCTCGACCGGCGACGGCCGCGGCCCGAAACGTCCGCGGCTGCAGTCAGTTTCGGCTTAGGCGCCGAGGAACGGCAACGGGATCGGCGACTGGCCCTTGCCGATCGACGACACCATCGCCGGACAGAACATCGAGATCGCGATGCCGGTGAACATCGTCGCCGGTCCCAGCGACATGCCGCCCATGTCGGCGACCTTGGCGGCGACATCGGCGGCGTTCTGGCCGGGATCGGACAACATCGGGCACACCTGCTGGCCGACGGCAACGGCGCTGGCCGGATCGCCCATGACGACCCCCGCATTACTCACGGCGTTGAGGAACGCATCGTCGACGGGGTCAGCCTGCGCGGGCGTGCCGACGGCGGCCGCCGCACCGAGGAGTGCAGTGGTCAGCGCGAGCGCGGTCAGGGATTTGCGAAGCACCCGGGCAGCCTACGCTGTCGAGGGCTCAGATCCCCGTCCAGGCGGTGTCGATGGTGGCACCGACGTCGATCACCTTGGCCTTCTGCGAGGCCGGGCTGTCGATCTCGCCGGCGACGTGGGCGGCGATGAACCGCCTGATCTCGGCGTCGATGCCGCCGAGGACGCGCACCACCTCGCCGCGCAGCGACTTCGAGGTGACGTGGATCGAGATGTCGGAGGCCCGCGGCTTCTCGACGTCCAGGATCAGCAGCAGCGGGTCGGCGGCGCGTGCGGTGGCGCGCAGCGCGATCTCGCCGAAGACCATGAACTTCGGCTTGTCGATCCGCAGGTCGACCACCATGTCGATCTCGAGCGGAATCCGGATCGCGAACGTGATCAGCGCGCCGACCTCACGGGTCAGGCGGGGTTCCTGGATTCGGACCTTGGCCGTGACCTTGGCGATCTTGCCGGGCCCCTGGGCGATCGGCCCCATCTCGAACGCGTCGCCGGCGATCTCGGCGATCGCGTCGCCGACCCGGTCCTCGGTCACGGCGACCTCGAAGAATTGCCGGCCGAATTCTTCGTAGGTGATCTCATCTTCGACAGCCATGGTGTTCATACCGTCTCACGAGCGAAGCCCGAACCGCATCCGACGCGTCCGCTGCTACCGAATCGAGACTTCACGTGTCGTCGCTGCGCGCCTCGGCTCCGGTCTCCCCCGCGTCCATCGCGTCGTCGGAGGAGGTGCGGCCGACGTAGGTGCCGTCGTCGTCGCCTTCCTTGCCGGCACGCGATGCCGCCACATGGTCGTCGTCGTCGACGTCGTGCTCACTCGTGTCGTCGTCATCGCCCGGAGGAGTCATGCGGCCCGGTTACCCGTCAGGGCAAACGTCAAACGGTTGCCCGCCGCGGGCCGCCCCGGGACCAACCGCAGCGCCGCGAACCCGAGCACGGCCACGATCGCGGCCGGAATCCCGTAGAGCAGCACCCCCGTGGCCATGGTCGTCGTCGAGCCGCTGAGCGCGGAGGCCACCACCAGAACCGAGAACACCCAACTGGCCACCAGCGTGATGGTCGTGACGCCCAGCGCGACCGCAGCGCTGCGGCCCGAGCCGTAATGCGGATATCCGGTCGTGAACAGCACGACCGCGGTGGGGACACCGAGGATCGCTGCGGCCAGCCAGGTGCCTTCGAACGTCGCGAGCCTGCTCATGGCGGGCAGCACCAGACAGGACGCGAGCACTGCGGCCACGACCACGCCCGCCAGCGCGAGTTTGTAGGAGTCGGTTTGTCGCATGCCTGCGGGGTTGCCGCGGGCGGGGGCGGCGAAACCTCCGGCGGCTTCAGCCGGTGCCGGTGTAGTAGCGGATCCGCCTGATCGCGAACGGTTTCGGCGTCACATCGGCGATGACGACGTCGCGCCCGCCCGCGGCTCCGACACGGGAGACGCCGCAGACCAGGCTGTGACCGGATGCGATCACCTTGCGCGGCATGCCGCCGCTCAACCGGTTGAGCAGTTCGGTGCTGCTCATTGGTGCTTGCTCGCCCGCGGTGAGCTGGGCGCCTCCACCCAGCCAGCGCCGCACCCCGACCTCGTCACCTGCCCGCGCGGCCGCGAGGAACTCACCGAACCGCCGCTTGCCGGACGGGCCGGCCCCGCGAAACCCGTTGAGAAATCCGAGCGCCCCGACCGCGCCCTGATTGGTGAGCAGTCCCCTCGACAGTTGGATCGCGGCGGGCACCGATCGCGCTCCGCCGCGGAGAAACTGCCCCACCATCGCCGGCAACTCCCAAAACGCTGACAGCTCAGCGATTTTCAACTCTCCGGCGTCCTCCGCCAGGTGGTAGCGGACGTAGGCCGGTATGTGCATCGTCACCCCGCCCGACATCCGCACCTCCAGTTCCAGGTCCCGGATCACGGTGGGGCCCACGACGATGTCGACGTCGCGGTGAAAGGTGATGTCGCGGGGGCCGACGAAGGTGTCGTAGAACCGGGTGATCGCCGTCGTCCCGCGGTGCGGTTGCGAACCCACCGGGTCTTCGACGACGGCGTCGAAGGTGAACGTGCCCACCCATGCGTCGCGGTCATGGGCGGCGACCGCGGCCGGCGATCGCTCGACCGCGGCCAACGCGTCCTGCGGTGAGATTGCCATAAGGTTGCCTACCACCTGAGGATCGCTTCAGTCGACTACACCCTCACCTGCAGGCACACTAGAAATACCGCCGTGCGCTGGTGCGCGGTGGTACCGGGTGGTCAGGAGGAAGCGCGATGAGCAGCAACGGCCCGTTCGGGTTCGATCCCGAGGAGTTCGACCGAGTCGTCCGTGAGGCGGGCGAGGGGCTGCGCGACGCGCTCGACGGCCTCGGCAGGTTCTTCAGCACGTCCGGGGAACGCGCGGGGTGGGCCAATCTCGTCGACGAGTTCACCCGTTCGCGGCCCAGGCGCGAGCCGGAGACGACCGGTGAGACCGGGGACGGAGTCTGGGCGATCTACAGCACCGACGATGACGGCGGCGCGCACATCGAGCAGGTCTACCCCACCGAGTTGGACGCGCTGAGGGCGCACAAGAACAACACCGATCCCACCCGAAAGGTGCGGTTTCTGCCGTACGGCATCGCGGTCAGCGTGCTGGACGCGTCCGAGCCGGAATCTGCGCCGACCGACGACGCCTAACCGTCGAATCGGCGGCGGATGCCCGCCAGCATCTCGCGGTGCGCGTCGACCGCCTGGCGAACGGTGAACGACGCCAGTGGTCGCGGAGCCTCGATGGTGAGGTGCTCGGTCACGCGGGTGCCGTGGTCCGTCGCCGCGAAGCCGACGACCGTGTCCACCCGCACACCGGGGAACTGCCGAGCGTGTGCGGTCACGTCGCCATCGACCGGAACGGTGAGCCACGCGCGGTATGTGACGCGGAGCGTGACCGGTCCAACCGGAATCCGGTCGGTGACCCGGTAGCCCTGCCGGTAGCCGTGCTCGTCTCGGGTGACGCCGCTCGTGCGCACCGAGACTACGAGCGGATGCACGGTGGCGATGTTGTCCAGATCGACGTAGAACGCGCGCACTTCGGCTGGCGGTGCGCCCACCTCCTCGGTCAGCACCCGCTGCGCGCGTGCGGTCAGGCTAATCACGCGACAGCGCCGCAACGAGATCGTCGAGAAGCTGAGGCTGCGCGAAGCCGGGCCGAACGTCCGTTTCGATGTAGGTGACAGCCTCGCGCCGCCGGCCACTGTCGATCATCGTCCGCAGCGGCGCGGCCAGCTGTTCGCTCGACGCGGCCGCCAGCACGTCCACCAGCTCCCAGTCGCGCCACAGCGCCAGCGACCGCTCGTAGAAGGCGAACCCGTCGACCGGCCTGCCCCGGAAGGTGCCGCGATACCGGTAGGGGCCCTCCATGTACTCCAGCGGCAGGGCATGGGCCGGCGCGGGGATCAGCGGCTCCCCCACCAGGTCGAGTTCGAGCGCGCGCGACGTGAGCCGGTGGCGGTCGGGCAGGTACCGGGCTGCAGACGGCGGCGGGACCAACGTGCGCACCGACTCCGGCCACCGCACGTAGCTTGTGACGGTGACCTCGACGTCGTCGGCGTACTCCGGTGCCGAGTCATCAGGATGACTGAGCGTCGCTCCCGAAAATGGTTGCGGCGCATTGCGTTCGGTGCGGTCGAACTGGTGCCAGATGCTCAGGTCGACACCGCTGTCGAGGTTGACGGTGCGCCATTCGTGCGCACGCCAGCGCATGTCGCCGGTGGGGCCGCCTCCGTTGGCGACGACGGGAAACCACTGCCGGTCGATGTGGCCGGCGGTACCGGAAACGCGCTCGGACACCGGACCCCATCGAAGGGTGCCGGCCATCGCCATGCCGGTCTGGAAGTACGAGTACGTGCCGGGCTGGCCGAAGCACTCGATGCGCCCGTTGTACGTGGCGGCGCCCAGCGGAACCGGTGGTCGCGTCGGTCTGACATGCAGCGTCAGCCGCATCGCGTCATCGGTCTTCGGATCGGTGCCGACGAACATCGCGTCGTAGGTGAACGGGATTGGGTCACCGCTGGCGTCGCGGCATGTGTGCCAGCGTACGGTGCCCGCCTCGCTCTCGTAGACGAGATCCAGATGACGTTGTCCCGCTGACAGTTTCGGCTTCGCTCCCGGTGCCATGTTGGCCGGCGGCATGTCGTAGTCGGTGAAGGTCGCATACGTGCTGTCGTCGAGGTCGAACAGCGCCAGCGTGTAGAAGTCCGCGACGACGGCGCCACCGGGCCGGTTCTTGTTCACGATCGAGAGGAACGCGAACCGGCGCCCCGACTCGCCGGTGAGCTCGCCGGCCAGGAACCAGGTGTCGGACTCGCACTCGGTGTGGTTGGCTTCGGCAGCGGGAAAGTCGAGTTGTGGGTCTCCCGGTACCAGCGAGAACGGATACCGACGCCAGTCAGCGTGCACGCGGCAACTCCCGGGGCCTTTCTTGCTATGTTTGCAGCAATAGCGACCTTAGCGGAGGAGGCACCTCATGAGATCGCTGATTTACGAACAGCTTTTCATCGGCGGCCAGTGGGAGGCGCCGGCGACCGACGAACGCATCGCGGTGATCTCGCCGCACACCGAGGAACAGATCGGGGCCACGCCACAGGCCGGCGCAGCGGACGTCGACCGCGCCGTGCAGGCGGCCCGCAGTGCTTTCGACGAGGGCCCGTGGCCGCGGATGAGCGTGGCGGAGCGGATGGACAAGATCGAGAAGCTCATCGCGCTCTACACCGCGCAGACCGATGCGATGGCCGAGCTCATCACCGCCGAGATGGGCTCACCGGCCAGCTTCAGCAAGCTGGGCCAGGCCGCCGGCGCTGTCGCGCAGATGCACCTGAGCTTGGCGACGGCGCGCGAATTCCCATGGGCCGAGCGCCGTCCCGGCCTGTTCGGGGACGTGCACATCCAGCGGGCACCGGTCGGCGTGGTCGGGGCGATAGTGCCGTGGAACGTCCCTCAGTTCCTGATCATGCCGAAGATGATCCCGGCGCTCATCGCGGGCTGCACGGTCGTGATCAAGCCCGCACCGGAGACCCCCATCGACGCGATGTGGCTGGCCGAGATGCTGCAGGAGATCGACCTGCCGGCCGGGGTGGTCTCGATCCTGCCGGGCGGTCGCGAGACCGGCGAGAGCCTGGTGCGCCATCCGGGCGTCGACAAGATCTCGTTCACCGGGTCGTCCGCGACCGGCAGGCAGATCGCCGCGCTCTGCGGGGAGCAGCTCAAGCGCGTCAGCCTGGAGCTGGGCGGCAAGTCGGCGGCGATAATCCTCGACGACGCCGACATCGACCGCACCGTCGAGCATCTGAAGACCGCGAGCTTGATGAACAACGGGCAGGCCTGCGTCGCGCAGACCCGGATCCTGGTGAGCAGACGCCGTCGTGACGCTGTCGTCGAGGCGCTCGCCGAGATGATGTCGGGGCTGCAGGTCGGCGACCCCGCGGACGACGCCACCGACATCGGCCCGCTGGTGGCGCGCCGGCAACAGGCGCGCGTCCACGGCTACATCCGGTCCGGTCTGGCCGAGGGTGCGCGAATCGTGGTGGGCGGCACCGAGAAACCGCATGATCGAGGCTGGTATGTGCAGCCGACGTTGTTCACCGACGCGACGAACGACATGCGGATCGCGCGCGAGGAGATCTTCGGCCCGGTGCTGACCGTGCTCGAGTACTCCGACGAGCGCGACGCGATCCGGATCGCCAACGACAGCGACTACGGGCTGGCCGGCTCGGTGTGGACATCGGATGCCGCGCACGGCCTGGAGGTAGCCACCCAGATCCGCGCCGGAACGTACGGAATCAACATGTACACCCTCGACACCACGATGCCGTTCGGCGGGTTCAAGCAGTCCGGCATCGGGCGCGAGTTCGGCGCCGAGGGCATGTCCGAGTACGTCGAGTTGCAGACCACGGTCAGCGCGGACAAGCTGCCCGAGCTAGCGTGACAGTTCGAGTGTCACCTCGGCTGGACAGCACAGCTCGCCGCGCTGGTTGCTCACGGTGATCTCGAGGTCGACCAGGTGGCCGTCGCGTTTGGCGACGACGCGCCCGCGGCCCACCATCGAATCGCCCGCGTAGACGGAACCGAGCAGCGTGATCTTGCGGCGCACCACCCGGCTGTAGGGTCCGGCCCAGTTCGTCGCGATGCGGTCGACGAACCCGGCGATGTGCATCGTGTTGACGAAGATCGCCGGATGGCCGTGCCGCGCGGCGTACTCCGGATCATAGTGTGCTGCAAAGTAATCCCACGTCGCCCCGGAATTCATCACCACCCGCTCGTAGTCGATCGGGTCGAGGACTTCGGGAAGCTCGGTGGGCACCGCGATCGCGTCCCAGTCGAGGCGGGCGTAGGCCGTCATCGCCGCGCCTCGGGAGTGAAACGGAACAAGGTGTTGCGGTTGACGGCGACCAGCGTGCCGTCCTCACGGTAGAACTCGTCGCAGGTCTCGACGAAGTGGCCCGCGCCCAAGCGGGTCCGCTTCTGCGGGGACACCGCGAGCACCTCCTCGACGAGGTGCAACCGGTCCCCTTCGATGATGACGCGCGGAAACTCGACGTCGTTGGCGGCGTTGACGAACGTCGTACCGGGTAGCGGCACGCGCAGCGCGATCGCCGGGACCGGCGGCTCTCCGGTCGGCAGCCACGGCGGTGGGATCAGCCAGCCCATCAGCAGCGCGGGCGGCGCGACGAGGCCGCCCCACTGCCGCCGGGCGAAGGCCTCGTCCCAGTAGGCCGGGTTGGGGTCGCGCACCAGTGCCGCGAAGTGCTGGATGCGGGCGCCGCTCACCGCGGTGCCGGCGTATCGCGGCTCCGTTCGAGTGCCGACCATCGCGAGAGCGTCTTCGTATGTGCCGAAAGCGAACTCGTAACCGATGCCGTCGGTCACGTCGGTAGCGCGCTCTCGCGGGATGCGCCATCCCAGACGAGCCGGCGCGAGGCGTAGTACCAGCCGCCCCGCTCGTAGACGAGGCGGTCCGTGTAGCTGCCCGTGGCCTTCAGCCCGTTTTCTCCGAACAGCAGCGCGACGCACTGCTGGGTCGCCTCGACGCCGTCGACGGTGACCTCGTGGTCGACCGTGACCAGGTGGCGCCCGTCGCCGCCGTCGAACGCGTCGGCCAGGTCGGAAAACTCTTCGCCGTCCCTGGCGTACGTCGCGCCGGCGTGCCGGAAACAGCCGAGCCACCCGGCGAGGTCACCATCGGAGAAGAGCCGGTTGTGCCGGGCATCGAGATTGAGAATGGCTGCCCGCCCGGCCAACCCGTCGAGCACGTACTGCTGTTGGTAGCTCAATGTCATGGTCTGACTCCTTCACCGACTCAGCACGTACCCGGCGGCTTCTCGGTCCCATGTCGCGGCGGTCAGGCCGCGGTCCCGAAGCAGGTCTTTGCGCACGCGTCCGACGACGTTCTTGGGAATCTCGTCGAGCACTTCGAGATATCGCGGCACGCAGAAGTACGGCATGCGCGCCGCGCAGAAGTCGAGGAGTTCGCAGAGGTCGATCGTCGTGCCCGGCCGCGGTGTGACCAGGACGAGGATGTCGTCTTCGCCGAGGTCGCTGGCAACGCCGACGGCTGCCGCTTCGGCCACCGCCGGGTAGCCCATCACCGCACGCTCGACCTCGACCGACGACACGTTCTCCCCGCGCCTGCGCAAGGAGTCCTTGACACGGTCGACGTACGTCAGGTTCCGGTGGCGGTCGAGGGAACCGAGATCACCGGTGCGAAACCACTCGGGGTGGGGGTCCACCCGCAACCCCCGGCCGCCGGGCGCGGACGACACATACCCCTCGCTCATCACATGCGTTGTCCGCGGCCGACAGGTGACCTCACCAGTCTCACCGTCGGGCACCTCGCGACCGTCACGGTCGACGATCCGTACCTCGAAGGCCGGGTTGACTTCTCCCGAGGTACCCGCAACGCCGCGGTCCGAAACCGACTTGTAGGCGATCGGGAACGCTTCGGTCAACCCGTACATCGTCACCACGCGGCAGGCGTAGCGGTCCTCCACCGCACGGTACATCTCAGCGGATACCGGCGCCGCCGAGATGAACCGGAGCCCGGTGTCCGCGTCGCGCGGCTCGGGCGGCAGGTTCCACAGCATGGAGAGCATGGCGCCCCCTCCGGCGAATCCCGTTGCACCACAACGCCGCACCTCGTTCCAGACCTCAGCGGGGTGGAAACCGCTCGCGAGCACGGTGGTACCGCCGAACAGCATCGGCGCCAGCACGGTCGGGGCGGCGCTCAGGTGGAACAGCGGCATCGCCGTCCAGACCACGTCGCGCGCGCCGAACTCCCACGCCGAGGCGACGGTGGCGGCCGCGACGAACAGGTAGTGCCACGTCGTCGCCACGGCCTTCGACGGCCCGGTGGTACCCGAGGTGAAGAACAGCGCACCCACCTCGTCGGCCCCGGCGCCCACCGGCACAAACTCCGGATGCCCCGCGGCGCTCAGCTCAGCGACGAGTGAGTCGTCGATCAGCAGAGTCGAGGCCAGTGTCTCGACACGGTCGGCGACGTCAGCGAGACGCTCGCGGCGCGCCGCGTCGGTCACGACCAGCTTCGCTCGCGCCAGGTTCAGCGCATCGGCCAGGAAGTCGGCTTTGTTGGCGGCGTTCACGGCCGCGCTCACCGCGCCGATGCGGGCGGCGCCCAGCCAGAAGTACACCCATTGGGGGCAGGTGGCGGTGAACAACGCGACGGTGTCCCCGCGCCGGACGCCTCGAGCGGCCAGCAGCGCCGCCGCCGCACCGGACCGATCACGCATCTGGGCGAACGTGACCGGTGTGCCGTCGATGATCATCATCACGTGTTCGGGGGTTTGTTCGGCGCGCCGGTCGAGCACCGCCGCGACCGTGAAGCCCTCGACTCCGAACGCGGCGGGCTCGACGGCCCACGCTCGGCCGGCGGGCATCAGGCTCCCGCTGCGGCCCGGTCGGGCTCCCCGCCGGCGGTGTACCCGAAGTCGCTCGGCGACGGTTGCGCGCCCGGATAGAACCGGTGGGCCCAGCGCCGCAGGGCGGCGTAGTCGTGCGCCTCCTCGGGGGCCAGGTTCGGCTTCTCGAGGTACTTCATGTTCTCCCACGTGAAGAAGTCCTGCTTGATGACCTCCTGCTGCAACTGCAGGAACTTCGCCGCGCGCCCGGTGGGCCGGTCCCCGTTGTCGCCCGGTTCCCGGACCGACGCCTGGGTGTAGAAGTAGTCGGTGTAGTCCTCGTCGACCGGGGTCTGCCCGGTGACCTGCACGGTGGCGACCAGTTCGGACGGGAAACGCACGACGCCGAGTCCGAGCGAGTAGTTGTCGTACACGATCTTCGCGTCGACGGGACCGTTCGGCGTCAACCACGTCTTTGCCCGTCCCCCACCGAAATTCGCGTTCACCGTGGCGTGCAGATGGTAGCCCGACACGTCGAACGACGCGGTGTTGGCCGGGTTGGCGGCCTTGTGCACGTACTGCACGTGGTACGGGTCGGCAGCGTTCTCGATGATCATCTGGGCGTGTACCTTGACCCGGTTGACCATCCGGGTGTGCGGATGCAGCGGGTAGTACTCGTCGGTCTCCAGCTCCGGCAGTACCGGCGGCTGCCAGTACGGGGGGCGGCCGTGGCGTTCGTGCCACACCAGGACGAATCCGTACCACTCGGTGCTGTGGTACCGCTTGATCCGCACGTTCTGCTTGCAGCCGATCTTGCTGTACGGGATCAGCGCGTTGGCGCCCTCCCCGGTCCACTGCCAACCGTGCCACGGGCAGACGATGTTCTCGCCCTCGACAGTGCCGCCGACGCCCATGTTGGCACCGAGGTGCTGGCAGTAGGCGTCGAGCACGTTGATCCGGCCGGACCGGGTCCGGAAGATCACCAGCTCCTCGCCGAAGTAGTGGGCCCGCTTGACCTGGCCGGCAGGCAGTTCCGACGAGAAGCCCACGATGAACCATCCGGTCGGGAACCGGTATTTCGACAGGCTGATTCCGCTCGGCCCGAATTCGCGCTCCGACGGGTCGGGGTTGTCGACCGTGTCCGTCATTCGAGCTCCGTCCGCGCGCGCGACAGCCGGGTCGGCGTCGCCGTCCGTTGCCTATTTTTACTATTTTAGGCATTCTAGGTCAAGGACGGCGAAGGAGAACCACGATGCCCACGAAGACTCCGGTGGATCTGTCGGATGCGTCGTTGTGGCAGAACGGGTTTCCCGACGATCTGTTCGCCGAGTTGCGCCGTGAGCGGCCGGTCTTTCGCCACGACCACACCGACGGGGTCGCCGCGACGGTACGGCGGGACTTCTGGATGACCACCAAGGTGCGCCACGCGCACCGCATCCATCGCGACACGGATTCGTTCACCGCGGTCGACGGGCCGTTGATCCAGGGTGTGGGCGCCGTCGGTTCTTTTCCGACGATCATCAACATGGATCCCCCGGTCCTGCTCAAGCGGCGCCGGGTGTTGTCGCACGCCTTCACACCGAAGGCGATCGGACGGCTCGAGGAAGGAATCCGCAGGCGCGCCGCCTCGATGATCGACCAGCTGCTGCAGGCCGAAGGCGGCGACTGGATCGACGACGTCGCCGATGCGCTGCCGATGTCGGTGATCGGCGACATCGTGGGAATCCCCGAGGCGGACCGGCCGGAGATTTTCGATACCTTCGACCTTGTGCTGCAAGCGAATCCGGCCGGCTCAACGGGCCAGGCCGAGCAGCAGCACCTCGAGCTGTTCGCCAAGATCTTCACCTACGCCTCGGAGTTGACCGCCGAGAAGCGGCGCCACCCGACCGACGACATCTGGAGCACGCTGGTCTCGGCGGTGGTCACCGACGAGAACGGTGAACAATTGTCGATACCAGCCACCGAACTCGACATCTTCTTCTTCGTGATCGCGTTCGCCGGCAGCGACACCACCAAGAACGCACTGGCCTACGGTCTGCAGGCGTTCGTCGACAATCCTGCGCAGATCGAGCGTTACCGTGCCGACCCGGCGGTGCGGCAGTCCGCGGTCGAAGAGGTGTTGCGATGGTCGACACCCGTCACGTTCTGGACCCGCACCACCAAGGTCGACGTGGAGATGGACGGCATCACGATTCCCGCCGGCGAACGCGTCGTGTCGATGCTGCGCTCGGCCAACCGCGACGAGGAAGTGTTCGACGATCCGTTCATCTTCGACATCGGCCGCAGCGACAACCCACACGTGGCATTCGGCGGCGGTGGACCGCACCACTGTCTCGGTGCGATGCTGGCCCGCGCCGAGATCCGTGCGGTGCTCGACGAACTGCTCTGCCGCGCCGACGACATCGAGCTCGGTCCGCCCGCAGTCAGCTACCCGAACCTGACGAACAACATGACCATCTTCGACCGGATGCCGATCTCGTTGCGGGCACGCTGAATTCACAGCCCCTTGGGTCGCGTGCCGATGACGCCGTCTGCGGCGAGACGGTCCAGGTCGTCGGCGGTCAGCCCGCACAAGGACGTGAGGACCTCTGTGTTGTGCTCACCCAGCGTGGGCGGGGTGCGGTGCAGCCAACGGTCGGCGCCGGGTAGGCGAGCGAACGGTGGACAGGGATACAGGTTCGTGCCGGCTCTCGGATGGTCGAGCGGTTCGAAGAAGCCGCGGTGTTGCAACTGCGGGTTGCCGGTGACCAGCGAGGGTGACACGACGACCGCGGCGGGCACGCCCGCGGCCGTGAGTGCCTCGACGGCCGCCTCGGCCTTTCTAACTGCGAGCCAGGCTTCGAGGCCGCAATCGCCGAGAAGCCCCGCGACAGCAGCGAGTTGACGCTCGGTGCGCGCCGCCACCGCGATCCAGGTGTCCTCTGCCGCGCACCGGTAGAGGTCTTGCAGGCCATGTCCGTAGCCTTGGTTGCCGCGCCGCTCCATCACTCGGCCGAACACCTCGTATTCGATGGTTTGAACGGCGGTCACGTTGAGTACCACCTCGATCATCGGGACCTCGACGAGTTGCCCTGCTCCGGTGCGGTCGGTGAATTCGAGCGCGGCGAGCAGTGCGAACGCGGCGTGGGCCCCGGCGAGCGGATCGCAAGCGCCCCGCGGTGCGATCGGCGGACCGTCGGGCAGCCCGGTAACCCAGGCAAGTCCGGCGATCTGCTCCATCGTCGGGGCGAAGCCGACGCGGTCGCGCCATGGACCCGTCAAGCCGAACGCCGGCATCCGCAGCATCACCAGTCGGGGGTTCAGTTCGAGCAGCTCCTGCGCACCCAGCCCGAACTGTTCCATCACGCGGGGCGAGAAATTCTCCACGACGGCGTCGGCCTCGCTGATCAGCTTTGTGGCCAGCCGCCGTCCCTCGGCGGACTGCAGGTCGAGCGTGACCGACCGCTTGTTGGTGTTCATCGCGTGGAACACCCACCCGTACTCCCACCAGTCGTCGACGTTTTTGCGCATGCCGCCGGAGTAACGGATGCCGTCGGGACGCTGGATCGACTCGATCTTGATGACGTCGGCGCCGAATGCTGCCAACGCGTGCGTGGCCGCCGGGCCGGCCCAGAACGCGGTGAAGTCGACGACGCGCACGCCGCGCAGCGGCATGCCGGCTGCCGGCGCCACGGTCCCGTATCCTCTTGCCCCCCAGAGTGGCTCATCGTCGGCTTCGCCGACAGACGGTGTCCTGCCCACGGGTGCCGGTCGCGCGCTCGACATGAGCCACGGCGGCCGCGGTTGACGAAACCCGGCCGGATTGTCGACGTAGACGCCGCGCTCAAGGAGGTGGTCCATGTCCGGGATCGTCGCGCCGTTGCCGAGCGGTGCCAGCGGCAGACGGAACAGTTGGCCCAGTTCGACGATCTCGCCGACGGTGCGGTCACGCATCCACGGGCCGATGCGTTCGCGGATCCACTCGCGGTACTCCCAGCGGCCGATCTGGAAGCGCAACTGTTCGATCTCGGTGAACTCCGGGCAGTCGACCATCGCGGCGAAGTCGAGCCACTGCTGGCCGGTCACCATGCTGATGCCGACATAGCCGTCTTTCGCCGGCTCGATGGACGGCACCTCGACCGACCGCCTCACCGGCGCTGCCTGCAGCAGCGCCGAGTGCAGCCATTCGCCGCTCTGCATCAGGGTGATCGCTTCGAGCATCGACATGTCCAGATGGCCGCCGGCTCCGCCGGTGCGCACTCGCCGGCGCAGAGCCAACGCACCATAGGCGGCCCAGACTCCACCCATGTACTCCCCCAGGTCCCCGCCGATGGAGATCGGCGGACCCGCTGGATCGCCGCGGAAGCCGGTCAGGCCCGAATCGGCCTGCAACGTGAACTCGGTTGCGGGGCGCTGCGTCCACGGCCCGGTCCAGCCGAAGTCGGATATCGAGACGACGATGCACCCGGGCCTGGTCTCGAGCAGCCTGGCCGGCTCGACACCGTGTCGGCGCGCCCCGGCTTCGTCGGCGGCCACGACGATGATGTCGGCACCCGCCAGCAGATCGGCGGAGATGGTTGTGACACTGCGCTTTCCGGCATTCAAGTAACTGAACAGCGGCGAGTCGACAGCTGCACCGAGCGCCGTTCCGGTGGCCGTGAATCGGCGCAGCGGGTCGCCGTCGGGAGACTCCACCTTGACCACGCGGGCGCCGGCGTCGGCCAGCAGCTTGCCGCAATACGCCCCCGCGATCCGGTCGCTGATCTCGACCACCCGCAAACCGTCGAGCGGGGTGGGCGGCTCGTCGTCAGCACGGCCAACGTTGCCCACTCGCACCTCCCGCTTTTTCGGCCATCTTAGTAACTATTGGCAGACAGCATGCGCGACGCCGCAGGTGATCGAGCATCGCTGTTAACATTGCCAAGTCATGACCACACTGGGTATCGGCCCCGAGGCTCGCCGCCGACTGGGTGCGCGCAGAACCGCCGAGATAGTCGCCGATGAACTGCGGCGCCAGATCATCGAGGGTGAACTCAGCGATGGCGATCTGCTGCCACGTCAGGAAGTGCTGGTCGAGCAGTTCAACGTGAGCCTGGTTTCCCTTCGAGAAGCCTTGCGAATCCTCGAGACTGAGGGCCTGGTCTCGGTACGCCGCGGAAATCGCGGCGGCGCCGTCGTGCACGCGCCCGCGAAAGCCAGCGCCGCCTACATGCTCGGGCTGCTCCTGCAGAGCGACTACGTTCCGCTCGCCGACCTGGGCACGGCCCTGCAGGAACTCGACCCGATGTGTGCGGCGCTGGCCGCCCGCAGGCCCGACCGTCGCAAGACGTTGGTCCCGACGCTTCGGAAACTGAACGACGCCATGGCCGAACACATCGAGGACGGTGCGCGGTTCACCGAGATCGGCGGGCAGTTCCATGACGAGATCGTCCGCGGCTGTGGCAACCACACGATGATCGCCGTCGTCGGCAGCCTCGAAACGTTGTGGACCGGACACCTGAACTGGTGGGCACAGGAGACCGCCGCCAAGGGCGAGTACCCGTCGATGAACAAGCGGCGGATCGCGCTCGGTGTGCACACCAAGATCACCGATGCGATCGAGTCCGGCGACGCGGAACGGGCCCGCAAGCTGGCCGCCAAGCACGTCGCAGACACCCAGACGTACCTGCTGGCCGGTGATCCCGAACAGCGGATCGTGGCCCTGTCACCCCAGGCGCTTGCCCAGCGCACACGCTGAAAGTCGCGGCGTGCGAACGGCGTTGATCACCGGTGGCAGCGGCGGCATCGGGAAAGCCTGCGGCCGCAGACTGGCCGAACTCGGCTACGACGTCGTGCTGACCGCACGCCGGGAGGCGCCGCTGCGGGCGGCCGCCGAGGAGATCGGCGCCCGCTTCGTCGCCGCCGACGCGAGCCTGCCGTCGGCGTTCGAGCCGGCCGTCGAGGCCGCCGGCACCATCGACCTGCTGGTGCACGCTTCGGGAGTTCTCGGCGGAACCTATGCGCGCAAGCAGACTTTCGAGCAGTGGCGCGCGACGATGTCGGCGAACCTGGACTCCTGCTTCGTGGTGACGTCGGCGGCGCTGCCGCGCATGAGGGCCGGATCCCGGTTCGTGTTCATCTCGTCGTCGGCCGCCCACGAGCCGATGCGGGCACGCACCGCGTACTCAGCGGCGAAGGCGGGGATGAACGCGTTCGCTGGTGCGCTGGCCCAGGAAGTCGACCGCGACGGCATCAACGTCCACGTCGTCACGCCTGGGCCGGTCGAGACCGAGATGCTGCAGGACGTGCCGTTCGAGATGTACGCGATCCGCGCTGCCGATGTCGCCGACGCCGTCGCGTGGCTCGACACCGTCGACCCTGCGGTGGACGTTCCGGAGATCAGGCTGCAGGCGGTCACGCGCGGTCCGTCGGCACGCGCGCCGGTGGTCCCCCTCGAGGCGGAACGCCGCCGACTCACGTGATTTCGGAGAGCGCCTTGACCGTCGACGGCAGCCGGTAGAGCGCGGTCGCGTTGCCGCGCATGATGCGCTCGCGCTGGTCGGCGGGGAACCTGCGGATCGCCCACTCCGGAGAGTCGTAGCTCCAGTGCGGATAGTCCGTCGAGAACATCAGATTGTCTGCCAGGCCCATCATCTCGATGTACTCGCGGTACATCGGGACATTGACATCCTCGAGCGGTTGGGTGGTGAAGCGGACGTGTTCGCGCACATACTCCGACGGCTTGCGTTTCACCTGCGGCAGGTCTGCGCGGCGCTGCTGCCAGATCCGGTCCATCCGCCACATCACCGGCATCGCCCAGGTGAATCCGCCTTCGACGAACACCACCCGCAGGTCGGGGTGGCGCTCGAAAGCACCGTCGAAGACCAGGCTCATCAGATGAGACACATAGAGCAGCGGCCACGACGCGAAGAAGTCGTGCCAGTGTGCCGGGTTGCCGACCGGATAGATCGGGATCAGCTCGAACGGTGTCTGACCCATGAGGTGGGTGGCGACCGGCAGGCCGTGGCGCGCCGCCGCCTCGTAGAGCGGGTCGAAATGCCCACTGCCGAAGGGTATTCCACGGGTCTGCGGGGTCAACAGGACCTCGCACAGGTACGGGTGTCCGGCCCACCGCTCGATTTCGCGTGCCGCTGCGGTGGGGTCCTGTGCCGTCACGCTGATCGCTCCGCGCCAGCGGCCGTGCCAGTTGGCCGGCCCCAGCCACACGTCGGCCAGCCAGTCGTTGTACGTGGCTTTGAGAACGTCTTCGGCCTGCGGCAACTGGGCGTCGCACATCGGTTCGAGCACTGCGATGCTCACCCCGGCGTCGATGAGCAACTGCTTGGCCGCGAAGTCGGGGTCGCTGCCCGCCACGCCGCCACCGGGGGGTGCCGCGTCGACACGCAGGGAACTGGTCTTGTAGGAATCCGGCGTGTCGTAGAAGTGAGGCACGGGTGAGACGGCGTTGCCCGTCGGCCACAGCGTGTCCTTCCACTGCGCCGGCGCGTACGACTTGAGGGTCTCGGCCGAGACCGGCAACGGGTGCACGTCGGTGTCGACGATCGTCACGGCGACATCGGCGGCACGAGCGCGCTGCGCTGGTTCGACCATCGTCACGTCAGGCTGCCCTGCGTTCGGCCCGCCAAGGCGTACAACTCGCTTGCGTTGCGCCATAACACTTTCTCGCGCTGTTCGGCGCTGAGACCGCGGGCGACATCGTCGGGCGCCGTCGTCGACCAGTGCGGGTAGCTCGACCCGTACATCACCAGGTCCGCCTTGCCGGTGAAGTCCATCCACCGTTCGGTCAGGCCCGCCTCGGTCGGGCCGTCGAGGGCGGACGAACAGAACCGGACATGGTCGCGCAGATACTCGCTCGGATAACGGTCCACCCACGGGGTCTGGTCGCGCATCGACATCCAGAACGTGTCCAGCCGCCACATCAACGGGGTGAGGATGTCGTAGCCGCCGTCGGCGAACACGAATTTCAGCTCGGGGTGGCGGCCGAATGTTCCCTCGATGATCAGCGTCGCGAGGTGCACGAAGGAGTTCAGCGGCATGAACGCCGCGTACCCGGGATAGGTGTGGGCATGCCCGGCGAAGGTCGGCGCGTGGTCGACGCCGTTGCCGCCGTTGATGTGCACCGCGACAGGCAGCCCGTGCGCCGCGGCGGTCTCCCAGATCGGCTCGAACATCGGCTTGCCGTACGGCTCGCGCGACTGCAGCGGAACGCCGACCTGAACCATTTTCGGATGCCCCGCCAAGCGCTCGATCTCGGCGACCGCGCCCTTGACGTCCTCGGGGTTCACCCGGATGGTGCCGCGGAACCGCTCGTCGGAGTCCAGCCAGCGCTCGACCAGCCAGTCGTTCACCGCCGCGCAGATCCTGCTGTTGAGCAGGTAGTCGGCGATGTTGCCGCGGGTCAGCGGGTTGAGGACTGCGTAGTCGACGCGGCCCTCGTCGAAGAGGTGGCGCGCGACGACGTCGGGGTCCGAACCCGGATATCCGTCGCCGTAGAGGTCGTGGCGGTAGTCGCCGCCGGGCGTCTGGTACCACTGTTGTTCGACGTCGGGGATCGCGCGCAGTTTGTGCGGATCCGACAGGTAGCGCCGAATTTCGGCGTTGTAGCGGAAATGCGGCTGCACCGATGCGTCGATGACGGTCATGCGGTCACGTACACCTGTCCGTCGGCGACGTCGACTTCGTAGGTCCGCACCCGCTTGCTCGGATCCGCGAGGCTCACACCGCTGGGGATGTCGAATTCCCATTGGTGCCAAGGACATCGGACGACCCGGCCCGCGCGCACATGTCGGACCCGGTCGGGGAGGTCCGGCGCGTACTCGGTGGTGCCGCCGACGTAACCGGCACACAGCGGAGCGCCCTCGTGCGCGCAGTAGTTGGCGATCGCGAAGTACGACCCGTCGATGTTGTAGACGCCCACGCCGAATCTGCCTGCCTGCACCAGCTTCATGCTTCCGGGCGGCAGGTCCTTGATGGCACACACCGGTCGGCGCTGCATCACATCCTCTCAGCCTTGCTCTAGAGTACCTAAAATAGTAAAGATAGCGGGTAACGCGTCCACCTACCTGTCGGGAGGCACGGTGACGATCGGCACGGATTCGCAAGACCAGACCGCTCCCCCGGACATAGCCGGCGACCCGTACGCCTTCTTCGAATACATGCGCAACACCGAGCCGGTGTGGCGCGGCACGATCATGGACACCTCCATGGCGCCGCCGGAACTCGTGCCCGCCGAGGAGTGGACGCTGTTCGACTTCGAGAGCGTGTTCGGCGCGTTCCGTGACGACGAGGTGTTCGGCTCCGAGATGTACAACCAGACGATCGGCCTGGTGTTCGGCCCGACCATCCTCGGAATGCACGGCAAACAGCACCACGACCACCGCAGCCTGATCGCCAAGGCGTTCCGGCAGAGCGCGCTGGCGCAGTGGGAGCCCGAGGTGATCGTGCCGGTCTGCGAGCGGTTGGTCGACGAGTTCGCCGAGCAGGGCGAGGCCGACTTGATCAAGGCGTTGACGTTCGAGTTCCCCACCCGGGTGACCGCTGCGTTGCTCGGCCTGCCGCAGGACGACCTCGAGATGTTCCGGCGCCTGTCGCTCGACCTGGTGTCGATCACCGAGGACATCGAGGCCGGGCTCACCGCGTCGGTGGAACTGGGCGCCTATTTCCAGGGCCAGGTGGACCAGCGCCGCAACCGGGTCACGGATGACATCATCGGCGACCTCGTGGCGGCCGAGATCGACGGCGAGAAACTCACCGACGAGGCCATCATCTCGTTCCTGCGCCTGCTGTTGCCGGCCGGCCTGGAGACCACCTACCGGTCATCGAGCAATCTTCTGTATCTCCTTCTCACCCACCCCGATCAACTCGAGGCGCTGCAGCACAACCGCGACCTCATCCCCACCGCGATCGAAGAGGGGCTGCGCTATGAGACGCCGTTGGTCTCGGTTCCCAGGAACACCACGCGCGACGTCGAGATCCAGGGTGTGACAATTCCGCAGGGCGCCCAGGTGAACCTCTGCATCGGCTCGGCCAACCGGGATGAGAGGCGTTGGGACGACGCCGACCGGTTCGACATCCACCGGCCCCGAAGGGCGCACATCTCCTTCGCCGGTGGAATGCACAGCTGCATCGGCATGCACCTGGCCCGGGTGCAGACCCACACGATGCTGACCAGCCTCTTCGACCGCGCCACCGATTTCGAGTTGCACATCGACGAGGGCACTGAGATCTCCGGCATGCCGTTCCGCTCACCCCGACACCTGCCTGTCACCTTCCGGCCGAACAGATGAAAAGTCGCGCGGCGATCCTGCACGACGTCGGGGGCCCCTGGTCGGTCGAAGACTTCGAACTCGATCCGCCGCGGGCGGGCGAGGTGCTCGTCGAGATGGCCGCCGCCGGACTGTGTCACTCCGACGACCACATCCTCAAAGGTGACATGTCGGTGTCCAACGACGTCGCCCGGCAGTACGGGCTGACGCCGATGTTCCCGTTGATCGGTGGGCATGAGGGCGCCGGCACCGTCGTCGAAATCGGCGACGGTGTAACGGATCTCGCGGTCGGCGACCACATCGTGATGTCGTTCGTCGCGGTGTGTGGACAGTGCCGGTGGTGTGCGTCGGGGATGGAGTACCTGTGCGACGAGGGCGCGGGGACGATGGAGCCGGGGATGCCGACAGACGGGACGTTTCGGCACCACACCGCTGACGGCCGTCCGCTCGGCCACTTGTCCAAGGTCGGGGCCTTCGCCAGACACACGGTCGTGTCTGCGCATTCGCTGGTGAAGATCGACCCCCGGTTGCCGCTCTTGCCGAGCGCGCTGCTGTCCTGCGCCGTGCCGACCGGCTACGGGTCGGCGGCGAACCGGGCGGATGTCCGCGGCGGCGACACCGTCGTGGTGATCGGGGCCGGCGGTATCGGCGCGGCCGCGATCCAGGGGGCGCGGATCAACGGCGCGGCACGGATCGTCGCCGTCGACCCCGTCGAGTTCAAGCAGAAGTCGGCGCTGAAATTCGGTGCTACACACAGCGTTTCGTCGACCGCAGAGGCGCTCGAGCTGGTTCGCGACCTCACCGAAGGTGTGATGGCCGACAGCTTGATCGCGGCACCGTCGCTGATCGACGGCTCCGACGTCAACACCTATCTGAAGCTGATCCGCAAAGGCGGCACCTGTGTGCTGACCGGAATGACCGCCCAGACAACGCGTTCGGCGAAGATCACGCTGCAGGACTTCATCCTGTGGAACAAGAACCTGGTGGGCACGGTCTTCGGCTCCTGCAACCCGCGCGCCGACATCGCCCGCCTCGCCCGCCTCTACCAGTCGGGACAGCTGCAGCTCGAGGAGATGATCACGCGCCGGTACCGGCTCGACGAGATCAACAGCGCGTATGCGGACCTGCTCGACGGCAGGCTGGTCCGCGGAGTGATCGACTTCAGCCTGGACTGACGACTAGTACTGGCCGAGTGGCCGGCACACGTTGGACACCGGATTCCAATACTCTCCGGGCGCACAGTTCAGCGGCACGGTGGAAACCGGCGGCCGGCACACATTGGCCACGGCATCCCACCACTGCCCCGGCGGGCAGTTGAGCGGTTGTGCGTGAGCGGTTGGGAAGGTGACCATCGAGAGCGCCGCGATCGGAGCGAAGGCAGCGGCGACGACCGCTGGAGTGATGAACTTTCGCATGGACACAGCCTGCCCCGAATCAGGCGCCGTCAAACCGGCGTCGTCAGGCAACCACGATGTCCAGCCGCTCCCACCCGCGCACAGTGGAGGTCGGCGCGAGTGTGGCCGTCTCGTAGTCGATGTCCCACTCGGGCCAGCGGTTGAGCAGCTCGTCGAGGGCCACCCGCCCCTCCAGGCGAGCCAGGTTGGCGCCCAGGCAATAGTGCACACCCTTGCCGAACGTGATGTGGCTGATGGTGTCGCGGTGGATGTCGAACACGTCGGGGCGGTCATGGCGGCGCGGATCACGGTTGGCCGACCCGAACATCAGCAGCATCGCGCAGCCGGCCGGTACCACCTGCCCGTGGGCCTCGAAATCCCGTGTCACCAAACGGGCTACGTTGTGCCCGGTCGGTTCGAACCGGAGTGTCTCGTCGACCACGCGTGGAAGCAGTGACCGGTCCCGCACTACGTCGCGGCGCTGATCGGGGTGCTCGGCTAGCACCTTGGCGAGCCATCCGATGAGCCGGCCGGTGGTCTCGTTGCCCGCCCCCGCCACGACTTGGGTGTAGTGCAGGACCTCTTTGCGGGTCAGCTTGCGCGTCACCTTGTTCTCGTCCTCGAACTCGACGTTGAGCAGTGCCG
>NZ_LZKP01000011.1 GCF_001672895.1 Mycobacterium sp. E740 | reverse complement strand
ACTGGTCGATGACGCTTTCCTCGCGGTGCACCCAGTTGCGCAGCAGGCCGGTACTGGCTCAGCCGCTGGCCGCCATCACCGCGCGCGCAGATGAGGTGCACCGCGCCCGCGCAGCGGCCCGCCGGGATATCACCCAGCTGGTGACATCCCAGACTCATCACATCGGTCACCTGTCGGCGCGCCTGACCACATTGGGCCCGGCGGCGACGCTCGCGCGCGGTTATGCCGTGGTACAGACGTTGCCCGCGGCCGCGGTCCTACGCGCGACGGGCGACGCTCCACCGGGCACGCGGTTGCGGGTCCGGGTGGCCGACGGTGCGATCACCGCGCTCAGCGAGGGGCCGGAAGGGACGGCGAAGTGAAGCCCATTAGTGAATTGGGTTATGAAGAAGCACGAGAAGAACTCATGGCCGTGGTCCAGCAGTTGGAGCAGGGCGGACTGGACCTCGACACATCGCTGAAACTCTGGGAAAGAGGCGAAGAACTGGCTAAACGGTGTGAGGAACACTTAGCTGGGGCGCGCAAGCGGATCGAAGATGCGTTGGCCGCCAAAGAGCCGGAAAAAAGTTGAGCCGGGAACTATCCGGGCCACAGGGGGTCGAAACTGTAACACGTTTCAGTTATGCTGCCTCGCATGGGTGACGCAACACTGACCACTGAACTCGGCCGGGTGCTCGTCACGGGCGGTTCCGGGTTCGTCGGGGCCAACCTGGTGACCGAACTTCTCGAGCGGGGACATCACGTCCGCTCCTTCGACCGGGCCCCCTCCCCGCTACCGGCCCATCCGGCGCTCGAAGTACTCGAAGGCGACATCTGCGACGCGGAGACCGTCGAGGCGGCCGTCGCCGATGTCGACACCGTCTTTCACACCGCCGCGATCATCGACCTGACCGGCGGACGAGCGGTCAGCAAGGAAAGTCGCAAACGAAGCTTCGCGATCAACGTCACCGGCACCGAGAACCTGGTGCGCGCGGCGCGGGAGGCAGGCGTCAAGCGGTTCGTCTACACGGCCTCCAACAGCGTCGTGATGGGCGGCAAGCGCATCTCGGGTGGCGACGAAACCCTGCCTTACACCGAACGTTTCAACGATCTCTACACCGAGACCAAGGTGGCCGCCGAGAAGTTCGTACTGGCGCAGAACGGTGTCGGCGGGATGCTGACGTGTTCGATCAGACCCAGTGGGATCTGGGGCCGCGGCGACCAGACGATGTTCCGCAAGGTGTTCGAGAGCGTGCTCGCCGGACACGTCAAAGTGCTCGTCGGCAGTAAGAACGTCAAGCTCGACAACTCCTACGTGCACAACCTCATTCACGGTTTCATCCTCGCCGCCCAGCACCTGGTGCCCGGCGGCTCGGCACCCGGGCAGGCATACTTCATCAACGACGGCGAGCCGATCAACATGTTCGAGTTCTCGCGCCCCGTCGTCGAGGCGTGCGGTCAGAAGTATCCGAACTTCCGGGTGCCCGGCCGGCTCGTATGGTTCGTGATGACCGTGTGGCAGTGGCTGCACTTCAAGCTCAAGCTGCCCAAGCCGATGATCGAACCGCTCAGCGTGGAACGGCTTTACCTCGACAACTACTTCTCCATTGCCAAGGCCGAGCGCGACCTCGGCTACCGGCCGCGGTTCACAACCGAGCAGGCGATGGCCGACTGTCTGCCCTACTACGTCGACCTGTACCGCAAGATGGAGAGCGCGTCGAAGCAACCGGCAGTCAGCATCACGGCGGCCGCACCGGAAGGCTGACCACCGACGCGGCTACCGTGCGCCGGTGGACGATTCGTCGTCATCGAGTGTGAAGCCATGGCGCAAATCTGCGTCCAATTTCGCCGTGGCTTCACACTCGAGGGTGTCGACGATTAACTTCTACAGGCGATGACGCGGTCGCGGTTCACCACCAACGGTGAGGTGCGGCTGCACTTCGTCGACACGGGCGGCGACGACTCCGGCGCGCCGATCATCTTCGTCCCCGGTTTCACCGACACCGCCGACGACTACCTCGAGGTCCTGCCTCTGTTCGGCCGGCGGACGGCGGTGGTCGAGTTGCGCGGGCACGGGCGAAGCAGCGCACCGGAGAACGGTTACGACTCAGCGACTCTCGCCTCCGATGTCGGCGCTGTGGTCGATGCGGTCACCGACGGGCCGGTGCACCTCGTGACGTTCTCACGCGGTACACCGTACGCGCTGATCTGGGCGCTGCAGCACTGCCCGCGTGTCCACTCGGTGTCGATCGGCGACTACGTGCCCGAGGAGATCACGCTGCCGGACGAGGTCTCGACGTTCCTGCTGGACGGCCGCTGGCGCGGCACCCCTGTGCACGAGCGCGTGAATCGAGACGCCGGCGTCGAGATCTTTCGCGCGGCACGGCGCCAGTCGTTCTGGGACCGGCTGGCGAGATGGCAGCCGCCCCTGCTGGTGGTGCGGAGCCCGAACAGCCCGCTGATCGACGACGCCGTGTGGGACCGCTACCGACGGCTGTTCCCGGCGGCCCGCCTCCACGTGTTCGCCGACTCGCCGCACGACATATTCCGTCCCGACCGCGGCCGCTTCCCGGCCCTGGTGCGCGAGCACGTCGATGCAGTCGATTCCCCTGACCGACAACGATTGCGGCCCTAGGCTTTCTGTCGAGACGTCCGAACGACCGCGAGGAGTCGCGATGCCCAACGACAAACCCAACATCCTGGTCATCTGGGGCGACGACATCGGCATCACGAACCTGAGCTGTTACAGCGACGGCTTGATGGGCTACCGCACGCCGAACATCGATCGCATCGCCAACGAGGGCATGCGGTTCACCGACTCCTACGGTGAGCAAAGCTGCACCGCCGGTCGCGCAGCGTTCATCACAGGACAAAGCGTCTACCGTACTGGTTTGAGCAAGGTCGGTTTCCCCGGTGCGGATGTGGGGCTCCAGGCTGAAGACCCGACAATCGCCGAATGCCTCAAGCCGTTGGGTTATGCGACCGGACAGTTCGGCAAGAATCACCTCGGCGATTTGAACAAGTACCTGCCGACCGCGCACGGCTTCGACGAGTTCTTCGGCAACCTCTACCACCTCAACGTCGAAGAGGAACCGGAGCTGCCGGATTACCCGAGCAGCGACCAGTTTCCCCGACTGCACCAGTCCAACCTGCCGCGCGGGGTGATCAAGTCGTGGGCGCTCGACGAGGTCTCGACCGAACCCGACGATCCGAAATTCGGCCCCGTGGGCAAGCAGCGCATCGAGGACACCGGTCCGCTGACCAAGAAGCGGATGGAAACGATCGACGACGAGACCACCGACGCCTGCATCGACTTCATAAAACGCCAGGCCGAGGCCGACACCCCGTTCTTCGTATGGATGAACACCACGCACATGCACCTGCGCACCCACCCGAAGCCCGAATCAGTCGGCCAGGCGGGGCTGTGGCAGTCGCCGTATCACGACACGATGATCGACCACGACGGCCATGTCGGCCGGCTTCTCGACACCCTCGACGAACTCGGCATCGCCGACGACACCATCGTGATCTACTCGACGGACAACGGACCGCACGCCAACACCTGGCCGGACGGTGCGACGACACCGTTCCGAAGCGAGAAGAACACCAACTGGGAAGGCGCATTTCGGATTCCGGAGCTGATCCGGTGGCCGGGCAAGATTCCCGCGGGTGTCGTCTCCAACGAGATCATTCAGCATCACGACTGGTTCCCGACCTTCCTCGCCGCAGCGGGCGAACCCGACATCGTCGAAAAGCTCAAGAAGGGGCACAAGGTCGGCGACAAAGAATTCAAGGTTCACCTCGACGCGTTCAACCTCCTTCCGTACCTGACCGGCGAAGTCGACGAGAGCCCGCGTAAGGGCTTCATCTACTTCTCCGACGACTGCGACGTGCTCGGATTCCGGTTCCACAACTGGAAAGTCGTCTTCCAGGAACAGCGCTGTGCGGGCACCCTGCAGATCTGGATGGAACCCTTCACACCACTGCGGGCACCGAAGATCTTCAACCTGCGGACCGACCCGTTCGAGCGGGCCGACATCACGTCGAACACGTACTACGACTGGTGGCTCGACCACGACTTCATCGCGTTCTACGGCAGCGGAATCGTCACACAGTTCGTGGAGACATTCAGAGAATTCCCACCGCGGCAGGAGGCCGCGTCGTTCACGATCAACCACGCCGTGGCCAAACTGAACGACTTCCTGGCGAAGGACTAGATGCTCCAGTCGTGGACTGACGGGCCCACCAAGTCGGCGATCGTCGAGTTCGTCCAGCGCACCGTCGACGATGTCCCGCCCGAGGACCGCATTGCCGTCTTCGACAACGACGGCACGCTGTGGTGTGAGAAGCCGGCGTACATCCAGCTCGACTTCCTCGTACGCCGGATGGCCGAGCAGGCCCGAGCCGATCCGGCGCTGGCCGACCGCCAGCCGTACCAGGCTGCGGCCACGGGTGATCTGAAGTGGTTCGGCGACGCGGTCACCAAGCACTACAACGGCGACGACTCCGAACTCAAAGTGCTTGCCGGCGGGATTCTCTCGGCGTTCGCCGGGTTGACCGTCGAGGAGCACGCCGAGCGCGTGAAGTCGTTCTTCGCTTCGGCTCGGCACCCGACGCTGGACCGGCCCTACACGGCCTGCGGGTACACACCGATGATCGAGCTGCTGCGCTACCTGCAGGACAACGGCTTCACCACCTACATCGCGTCGGGCGGCGGGCGCGACTTCATGCGACCGGTCACTCCTGCGATGTACGGGATTCCGCCCGAGCGTGTGATCGGCAGCTCGGTCGGCCTCGACTTCGTCGACGGTGACCTGCGCACGACGAACCGCCCGGAGTTTCTCGACGACGGACCGGTCAAGCGTGCGGATCTGGGGCCGTACGGGGCGTCGCCCGATCTTCGCTGCAGGCAATTCGAACGGCGATATCGAGATGCTGGAGTTCACCCGCGGCCTACGACTGCTGGTGCTGCACGACGACGCCGAGCGCGAATTCGACTACACCGCAGGCGCGGAGAAGGCTTTGGGCCTGGCCGAGAACGACGGCTGGACCGTCGTCAGCATGAAGAACGACTGGACGACGATCTTCGGTGACTGACCTCGTCTGGATTCCACCGCAGACCACTGTCATCGGCTCCGACGGGCACTACCCCGAAGAGGCGCCCGCGCGGGAAGTCAGCGTCGAAGGCTTCTGGATAGCGCGTCATCAGGTGACCAATGTGCAGTTCGCCGAATTCATAGCCGCGACAAGCTATGTCACGGTCGCCGAACGCCCCGTCGACCCCGCCATGTTTCCCGATGCACCCGAGCAGAACCTGCAGCCAGGATCGATGGTCTTCCATCGGACACGTGGACCGGTCGACCTGCGGCACCTCAACTCGTGGTGGACGTGGACGCCCGGGGCGTCGTGGCGACATCCGGTCGGTCCGCTGTCGTCGATCGACAAGCGGGCCGATCATCCGGTGGTGCATGTGGCCTACGAAGACGCCGAAGCGTATGCGCAGTGGGCGGGCACGGCGCTGCCGACCGAGGCCGAATGGGAGGTCGCCGCGCGCGGCGGACTCACCGGTGCGACGTACTGCTGGGGCGACGAACCCGAGCAACCCGGCGAACAACTCGCCAACTACTGGCACGGCGATTTTCCGTGGCGGCCCGAGAAGAGTTACGGCCGAACCACTTCCGTGGGCGTGTTTCCGCCCAACGGTTATGGCTTGTTCGACATGGCAGGCAACGTATGGGAGTGGACCACCGACTTCTACAGCGACACACCATCGGGCGCGAGCTGTTGCGAGACGGAGAGTTACGATCCGCACCAGCCGCAGTTCCGTGTGCCGCGCCGGGTGGTCAAGGGCGGGTCATTCCTGTGCGCCGACTCTTACTGCCGGCGCTACCGTCCGGCCGCGCGGCGACCCCAACCCGTCGACACCGGGATGAGCCACATCGGCTTTCGCTGCGTCAAGCGCTGACTGAGTGCACTCGGCTGAGCGCGAACCGCTAGGTTCGAACACGTTCCACTTCGCCGTCGAAGGGCCAACTGTATGAGCAACGGGCAAGCCGCCAGGCAGGCAGTGGTGATCGGCGCCGCGTCGGGCATCGGCTGGGCCACCGCCAAGGCACTCGCCGCCGAGGGCGACCGCGTCACGCTCGCCGACCGTAACCTCGACGGCGCACAAGAGCGCGCCGCCGAACTCGGCGAACCACACAGCGCCGCGCACGTCGACGTCACCGACGAGGCCTCGGTGCAGGCGCTGTTCGATGCGGCCGGCCCGCTCGACATCGTGGTCAACTGCGCGGGTTTCGGCAGCCTCGGGCTGATCACCGATCTGGCCGTGGCGGAGTTCCGCTCCGTGGTCGACGTCTGCCTCAACGGTGCGTTCATCGTCGCCAAGTACGCCGGACACAAGCTGCGAGAGGGCGGTTCGCTCGTGTCGATCAGCTCGCTGAACGGTCGACAGCCGGCGGTGGGCATGAGCGCGTACTGCTCGGCCAAGGCGGGGCTGTCGATGCTGACCCAGGTGGCCGCGCTCGAGATGGGTCCGCGCGGCATCCGGGTAAACGCCGTCTCCCCCGGCTTCGTCGAGACCCCGCTGACCGAAGGATCGTCACTGATTCCGGGCCTCGTCGAGGACTACGTCGACAACACCGCGCTCGGCCGCGCGGGTCAACCGGAGGAGATCGCCGACGCGGTGGTGTTCCTGTGCTCACCCAAGGCGTCCTGGCTGACCGGCGAGGTGCTCGACCTCAACGGCGGCGCACACCTGAAGAAGTATCCCGACGTGCTGGGGCACGTCACGAAACTGGCGGAGGCGCAGTGACTTTCGTGGGTAAGCAGGCGATCGTCACCGGGGCGGGCTCCGGCATCGGCGCGGCGCTGTGCCGCGCGCTCGTCGGTGCGGGCGCGGACGTGGTGTGCACCGACATCGACGGCGACGCCGCCGAACGTACGGCGGCCGGCCTCGGGCAGCAGGCCCGCGCGGCGCGCCTCGACGTCACCGACGCCTTGGCGGTGCAGGCCGCCGTCGACGACGTGGTGAACCGTGCCGGCCGGCTGGACCTGATGTTCAACAACGCCGGCATCGTGTGGGGCGGCGACACCGAACTGCTGACGCTGGACCAGTGGAACGCGATCATCGACGTCAACATCCGCGGCGTGGTGCACGGCGTCGCCGCCGCCTACCCGCTGATGGTGCGCCAAGGGCACGGCCACATCGTCAACACCGCATCGATGGCCGGGTTGACCGCCGCAGGCCAGGTCACCAGCTACGTGATGACCAAGCACGCCGTGGTCGGGCTGTCGCTGGCGCTGCGATCGGAAGCCGCCGCACGCGGCGTCGGGGTGCTGGTGGTCTGCCCGGCCGCGGTGGAGACGCCGATCCTGGACAAGGGCGCGATCGGCGGATTCGTCGGCCGCGACTACTTCCTGCCCGCGCAGGGCGGTAAACCGTACGACGCCGACCGGCTCGCCCTGGACGTCCTGCGCGCCGTCGAGAAGAACAAGCCGATCCTGGTCAAGCCGCGGATCGCCCATGCGCAGTGGCTGTTCGCCCGGCTCGCGCCGCGGTTGATGAACCGCGTCTCCATGCGGTTCATCGCGGACCAGCGCGCCAAACAAGCTCAGGCCAGGGCCGACACGCTGTAGACATAGCGTCGATGGACACCGAATTCACGCCCACCCAGAAGCGGGCGCTGGCCGTCGCGACCGGCGTCGCGATCGTGTTCGGCGCGTACTTCCTGCGCGGCTACTTCATCCTGGTCGTAGTCGCAGCGGTGGCGGCCTACCTGTTCTCGCCGCTTTACCGGCGGCTCAACAAGCGACTCGGCAGCGGGCTGTCGGCGACGGTGACGTTGCTGGCCGCGATCGCCGCGGTGATCGTGCCGGTGAGCCTGTTCGTGTTCCTGGCGGTCGTGCAGATCACGACGATGGTGGACCGGGTGGCCGAATGGGTGGGCCGCACCGATCTGTCGACACTGGGCGATCGCGCGCTGCAGGCCGTCAACGACCTGCTGGCCCGGGTGCCCTACGTCGACACCACCGTCACCCCGCAGTCCCTGCAGGGGTCGATGACGAAGGTGGCACAGGAGGCCGGCCACTGGCTGCTCGGGCTGTTGCAAGGCGCCGCGGGCGGAGTTTTCGGCGCGGTGACCGCGTTGATCCTCTTCCTGTACGTCTTCATCTCGCTGCTCGTCAACCGCGATCAGGTGCTGCGGATCATCCGTCAGCTCAATCCGCTCGGTGAGGAGGTCACCGACCTCTACATGGCGAAGATGGGCGCGATGGTCAAGGGCACCGTGATGGGTCAGTTCGTCATCGCGGTCTGCCAGGGCGTCGCGGGTGCGGCGTCGATCTACATCGCCGGCTTCCACCAGGGCTTCTTCCTGTTCGCGGTGCTGTTGTCCGCGCTGTCGGTGATCCCCTTGGGCGGCGGCATCGTCACGATCCCGTTCGGGATCGGAATGATCCTGTTCGGCAACGTCTTCGGCGGCGCGTTCGTCGTGCTATTCCATCTCATCGTCGTCACCAACATCGACAACTTCCTGCGGCCGATCCTGGTGCCACGCGCAGCGCGGCTGGACCCGGCGCTGATGCTGCTCGCGGTGTTCGCGGGCATCAGTATGTTCGGCGCGTGGGGCATCGTGATCGGACCGGTGCTGATGATCGTCATCGTCACGACGATCAGCGTCTACCTGTCGGTGTACAAAGGTGTACCGCTGGAGCGACCCGACGCCGACGACGAGAAGCCCAAGCGACGAAACCCGTTGTGGTGGTTGGGCCGCCGCCTCAAAGAGGCACGCGACCGAGTCAAGGCGGCCGACGAGAAGAGCGAGGCTAAGCCAGCCGCTCCTTGAGGAACGCGACCACACGCTTGAGGGCGACGTCCGTCGGATGACCTTCGTGCTGGCGCAGTTCCAGCGTCAGCACCGAGTGCGCGGTCTTGGCGAACCCGTGCTCGTTGCCCTTGCGCGAGTCGATCTCGATCACCTCGAACGCGTCGCCGAGCCGGTCATTGAGTGTCTTGAACCGCGCGGCGGGTACCAGTGGGTCCTCGGAGAAGCGCAGCCCCAGCGCACACAGCCCGTCGTCGGCGGCGCGTCGCTCCACGATTCGCAGCTCGGCCTCGGAGAGCCCCGGATCTCGTCGTTGCTTGGGAGTCAACGGAAGCGGCAATGACGGTTGGCTCAGCACCGGCGCGAGCACACTGTCGTCGACGGCGGCGGCCAAAGCGAAGCCACCGGTGAAACACTGGCCGATCACCCCGACGCCCTTGCCCGGCGTGCTCTCGTTGAGGTCGCGGGCCAACGCGCGCAGGTAGTGCGCAACCGGCCGGTCGGCGTTGGTCGCCAGCGCAGCGAATTCCTTTGCCACACAACCGCGCAGCATGACCGGCACCGCACCCGGCCGCATGGCGGGCGCGCCGGGCGTGCCGAACAGCGACGGGATCGCGACCGTGAACCCGTTGTCCACCAGATGGTTACCGAGCGCAAACACCCCGGGGTGCGCGCCGGGCATCTCCGGAATCAGGACGACGCCCGGGCCCTCGCCGCGGCGATAGACGTCGTGCGTGTAGCCGGCCGCCGAGAACCCCGACACGGCCCAGCCCGTGAGGTCGGCTTCCGGAGCCGCCCCGGCGGCGACGTCAGCTTTCGGTGCCGCGGGATCCTCTGCGGTCATGGCGCTCCTGTAGTCCGCTCATTGCTGTGATTGAAACCAGGCAGAGAAAGTGCGAGAAGCGACCTGCGTGGGTTCAATCTCGTCGAACCGGTCACGCGTGCTCCTACTTGACGGGCAGCGGCGAGGCGGTCTGCGTCGCCGCCGCAAGCGTACGGTACTCATCGGTACCCGCGGCGCCGGTCAGCGCGACTTGCGCGATCCCCGTCGGGCCGGCCAGCCGTGTCGTCCACACCGGTTCGGCGGGTTCACCGTCGGAGTCGCTGCCCTCGTAGACCACCCACCGGATCCCGTCGACGTCCTGTACCCCGGTCGGCACCACGTCGGGATTGATCGAGCCGACCAGCTTGTCCTCGTCGGCGTTGCTCTGGGTCAGGCTCAGGTACATGCCGCTGGGCGCCAGGTAGCCGACCGTGGAACTGACAGCGCGCGCCGGGCGGCCCGTCGCCGGATCGGTGCGCCCGTCGTCGATGCCTTTCCGGCTGCCCGAGTTCGACTGCCAGCCCTCGGGCAGGGCGGGCACCCGGATCGGGATCTTCAGCGCGTCGGCGTCGGCCCGCAGCGCGGCCGCCGCGTCGTACGACGGCGCCGGACCGGGGCCCGGCCCGGAGGCCTGGAACGAGCACATCCCGAGCACACCGGCCAGCACGATGCAGGCCACCACCAGCGGCGCCATCGACCAGAACATGTCGCGCCCGTCGTGCAGCAACCGGGACTTGGCCGGCCTGGGTGCCGGAGCCGCCTGTCCGGTGCTGTCCGGACGGGGCTGGGGCTGCGTCGTCACGCCCTCAGTATCCCAGCTCCCGACGGCGCCCCCGCTAATGGGACAATCTGGCCATGACGCCGAGCCGTGGGGAAGCGCCCGACCGAAATCTCGCCCTTGAACTAGTCAGAGTCACCGAAGCCGGTGCCATGGCGGCGGGCCGGTGGGTGGGCCGCGGCGACAAGGAGGGTGGTGACGGCGCCGCGGTCGACGCGATGCGCGAGCTGGTGAACTCGGTGTCCATGCGCGGCGTGGTGGTGATCGGCGAGGGCGAGAAGGACAACGCGCCGATGCTCTACAACGGCGAGGACGTCGGCAACGGCGACGGACCGTTGTGCGACTTCGCGGTGGACCCCATCGACGGCACCACGCTGATGAGCAAGGGCCTGTCCAACGCGATCTCGGTGCTGGCGGTGTCCGAGCGCGGCACGATGTTCGATCCGTCGGCGGTGTTCTACATGAGCAAGATCGCCGTCGGCCCCGAGTCGGTCGACGCAATCGACATCACCGCACCGATCGGGGAGAACATCCGCCGCGTAGCCAAGGCCAAGAGCGTCTCGGTCTCCGATCTGACCGTCTGCATTCTCGACCGTCCCCGCCACCGACAACTGATCGCCGATGTGCGCGAGGCCGGCGCGCGGTGCCGCCTGATCACCGACGGCGACGTCGCGGGCGCGATCTCGGCGTGCCGTCCGAACACCAGTACCGACATGCTCGCCGGGATCGGCGGCACGCCTGAGGGCATCATCGCCGCGGCCGCGATCCGCTGTATGGGCGGCGCCATCCAGGGCCAGCTGGCGCCCATGGACGACGACGAGCGCCAGAAGGCGATCGACCGTGGCTACGACCTGGACCGGGTGCTGACGACCGAGGACCTGGTGTCCGGGGACAACGTCTTCTTCTGCGCGACCGGCGTCACCGACGGCGACCTGCTCAAGGGTGTCCACTTCTACAGCGGCGGCTGCACGACGCAGTCGATCGTGATGCGGTCGAAGTCGGGCACGGTGCGGATGATCGAGGCGTACCACCGGTTGTCGAAGCTCAGCGAATACTCCGCGATCGACTTCACCGGCGACAGCAACGCCGTCTATCCGCTGCCGTAAACCACGACAAACAGAAGGACATTCATCAATGAGCGCCGAGTCGTCCCAGGACGTCGAGTACCGCATCGAGCACGACACCATGGGCGAGGTCCGGGTGCCGGTCAACGCGCTGTGGCGCGCGCAGACGCAGCGCGCGGTGGAGAACTTCCCGATCTCCGGCCGCGGCCTCGAGCGCACCCAGATCCGCGCGCTCGGTCTGCTGAAAGGCGCCTGCGCGCAGGTGAACAAGGACCTCGGCCTGTTGGCGCCGGAGAAGGCCGACGCGATCATCGCGGCAGCCGCTGAGATCGCCGACGGATTGCACGACGACCAGTTCCCCATCGACGTGTTCCAGACCGGCTCGGGCACCAGCTCGAACATGAACACCAACGAGGTGATCGCGGGGATCGCGGCGCGCAACGGCGTGACCGTGCATCCGAATGACGACGTGAACATGTCGCAGTCGTCGAACGACACCTTCCCCACCGCCACCCATATCGCCGCGACGGAAGCCGCTGTGCGGCACCTGATTCCGGCACTGGAGGTGCTGCACGAGTCGCTCGACTCGAAGGCCCGCCAGTGGCGCACCGTCGTGAAATCCGGTCGCACCCATCTGATGGACGCAGTTCCGGTGACCCTGGGCCAGGAGTTCAGCGGCTATGCGCGCCAGGTCGAAGCCGGCATCGAACGGGTCAAGGCGACGCTCCCCCGGCTCGGTGAGCTGGCCATCGGCGGCACCGCGGTCGGCACCGGGCTCAACGCCCCCGACGATTTCGACGAGCGTGTCGTCGCCGTGCTCAGCGAGCAGACCGGGCTGGCCGAACTGAGCGTTGCGGCCAACCATTTCGAGGCGCAGGCCGCTCGCGACGGATTGGTCGAGGCGTCGGGTGCGCTGCGCACGATCGCCGTCTCGCTGACCAAGATCGCCAACGACATCCGCTGGATGGGCTCGGGCCCGTTGACCGGTCTCGGCGAGCTCCAGCTGCCGGACCTGCAGCCGGGCAGCTCGATCATGCCGGGCAAGGTGAACCCGGTGATACCGGAGGCCGTCACGCAGGTGGCCGCGCAGGTGATCGGCAACGACGCGGCGATCGCTTTCGGAGGAGCTTCGGGAGCTTTTGAACTCAATGTCTACATCCCGATGATGGCCCGCAACATCCTCGAGTCGTTCAAGATCCTGACCAACTCCTCGAAGCTGTTCGCCGAGCGCTGCATCGACGGCCTGGTGGCCAACGAGGACCGACTGCGCGAGCTGGCGGAGTCGTCACCCTCGATCGTCACGCCGCTGAACTCGGCGATCGGCTACGAGGAGGCGGCCGCGGTCGCCAAGCAGGCGCTCAAAGAGAAGAAGACGATCCGCCAGACCGTCATCGACCGCGGCCTGATCGGCGACAAGCTGTCCGAGGAGGAATTGGACAAGCGACTCGACGTGCTGGCGATGGCCAAGGTGAAGGACGCCGACCGCTAGTCATGGGTGAACCCGGGCGCCAGCGGGTATAGCCCCACTTGCAGTTGTTTGCTGTGATCAGCTGCAGCCTTGGGGGACATGCCGAGCGAAGTCGTCGTCGGTCAGCCGACGCACCAGCGCGCCGTCGCCGCCTTCCTGAAGTCGATGGAAGGCGGCCCGTCGGCGTTGCTGATCGAGGGTGACGCGGGCATCGGCAAGACCACCCTGTGGTGTGCCGCAATGGAGCGGGCGCGGAAGCGCGGATTCCGGGTACTCTGCGCTCGCGCCACGGCCGCCGAATCGGTGCTCGCCTACACCGCGTTGGCGGACTTGCTCGACGACGCCGACACGGATGCGTGGGCGACGCTGCCGGGTCCACAACGTCTCGCGGTCGACCAGGTGCTGCTGCGGGGCGACAAAGACGTGGTCACCGACCAGCGCGCGGTGGCCGCGGCGTTCCTCTCGGTGGTCGAGCGCCTTGCTGCCGAGCGGCCCGTGCTGTTGGCGATCGACGACCTTCAGTGGCTCGACCCGTCGAGCGTGCACGTCGTCGCGTTCGCGGCGCGACGGCTCACCGGACGAGCGGGGCTGCTTGCCACCCTGCGAACCGAGCCGGTCGACGATGCGGACGCCGCCTGGCTGCAGTTGCCGCGCCCCGAAGCCGTGAACCGAATCCGGTTGAGCCCCTTGACCATCGATGATCTGCACGCCGCCGTCTCCGCGCGGCTGCGGCGACCCTTCTCCCGTCCCGCCATCGGCCGGATCCACCGGATATCGGGCGGGAACCCGTTCTATGCGATAGAACTGGCCCGCTCGATCGACGAAGCGAGTACGGCCGATTCGGGTGTGGCGATGCGGCTGCCCCGCACCCTCACCGACGTCGTGCGCACCCGGCTGGGCAGCCTCGAACCCGAGGTGGACGACGCGCTGCTGGCGGCGGCATGCCTGTCCACGCCGACGGTGGAGTTGGTGTCGAAGGCGACGACGACCGATGCCGGCGAGCTCGTCACACATCTGGAGGTCGCCGAGAGCAGGGGCATCATCGCGATCGACGGCAACCAGGTCCGGTTCGCCCACCCGCTGCTGGCCCGTGGCGTCTACACGCAGGCCGCTTCGGACCGCCGCCGAACGATGCACCGCCGCCTCGCCGAGATCGTCGACGAGCCCGAGTTGCGGGCCAGGCATCTCGCGCTGGCCGCCACCAGGGGTGACGAGGTCACGTTGCGGGCGCTCGACGCCGCCGCCGATTCGGCACGGATGCGGGGCGCGCCTGCCGCGGCGGCCGAGCTGATGGACCTGGCGATCGCCCTGGGCGGCGACACCGCGCAACGACGGTTGCGTTCCGCACTGCACCATTTCGACGCCGGAGACCAGGAGCGCGCGGCGGCGGTGCTCGAGGACGCGATCGATCGGGTGCCCTCGGGTGAGTTGCGCGCTGAAGCATTGAGCCGCTTGGCGGTTGTGCGGCTCTACGGTGACGGCTTCGTCGAAGGCACGTCGCTGTTGTACGACGCGCTCGACGAAGTGCACGACAACGGGGCACTCCGCGTGCAGATCCTGATCACGTTGGCGTACATGCTGTTTCACGGCAACCAGTTGCAGGAGGGGGTGCGGACCGCCGAGGAGGCGGTCGCGAGCGCAGAGCGCGTCGCCAATCCGCACCTGCTCGCGATGGCGATCGGCATGCTGGCCATGATGCGGTTCGTCGCGGGCGCCGGCTACGACGACGAGTTGCTGCAGCGAGCGCTGGAGCTGGAGGACCCGGAGGCGTACACGCCGCTGGTTTTCCAGCCCGCGGTGCAGCACGCGCTGCTGCTGGAGTGGACCGGGCGGCTCGACGAAGCGCGTACCGCGCTCGACAAGATCCGTGCCCGTTGCCTGGAGAAGGGCGAAGAGGGCGAGCACGTGTTCATCTCGCAGCACGTGGTGATGAACGCCGTCTGGCGGGGCGACCTCGTCACCGCCCGCCTGGTCGCCGAGGATGCGTTCGCCAAGGCGCATCAGCTCGGCGGCAACACCCCTCAATTCTTGACGCAGAGCTTGTGCGCGCTACTCGCCGCATTCGCCGGCCAAGAGGACACCACGCGGCGCGCCGTCGACGATGCCCTCGAATGCGCAAGGCGCACTGGCGCATTCCGGTTGTCACACCGCGTGCTGGCCAGCCTCGGGTTCTTGGAGTTGTCGCTGGGCAACCACGAAGCGGCCTTGGCCGCCCTGCAGCCGGTGCTCTCGGAGTTCGATCCCGGGAGCTCGCCGACCGAACTGCCCGACGCCTCGTTCCTGCCGGACGCGATCGAGGCGCTCGTCCATCTCGACCGCCTATCCGAAGCGGAGCCACTCGTCGCGGCGCTGGAGGACAACGGCCGCAGGCTGGGCCGGCGGTGGATGCTCGCGGTGGGGGCGCGCTCGCGCGCGATGTTGCAGGGCGCCCGCGGGGATCTCGGCGCCGCCCAGGAGGCGGCGGTGCGCGCGATGGCCACACATGACGACCTGCCAATGCCGTTCGAGCGTGGACGAACGCTGTTGCTGCTGGGCCAACTCGAGCGCCGCCGGCGCAAGAAGGATTCAGCGACGGCGCATCTGCAGGAGGCAGCGGAGACGTTCGAACGTCTCGGTATTCCGCTGTGGGCGGACCGGGCGCGGGCCGAGCTGTCGCGCGCGAGTGCGGCGGCGTTCGGCGGCGGAGAGCTGACGCCGTCCGAGCAGCGGGTCGCCGAACTGGCCGCGTCCGGGATGAAGAACCGTGACGTCGCGGCCGCGCTGTTCATCAGCCCGAAAACCGTCGAGGCCAACCTCGCCCGCATCTACCGCAAGCTCGGCATCCGCTCGCGCGCCGAGCTGGGCCGTCACATCGCCACGACCCGCGAGTCGCATTCCACTGACGAGGGATAGGGAAACACCCTATTCCTCTGCGGGGGCACAGGATCTACCGTCGAATCGCTGTCCGCCACCCGCCATCGACAGGAGGACCGGTGCGTCTCGACCACGCTTCCGTCAGCCAGACCGACAACGCCGCTGCCTTGGTGACGACCGCCACCAGCCAGCCCGCACTGCGCACGGGATTCGCGGTGCTCGGACTGGTCGCGTTGCTCGACCTGCCGCGCAGCGAACGCGCCGATCGGATGGTGGCGCTCGGTGGGGCCGCGGCCGCCGGGTGGTACCTGGTTACGGCAGCGCGCCGGGGCTGATCTCCTCGAGCATCTCGGTCACCAGCGCGGCAATCGGGGAGCGTTCGCTACGCAGCAGCGTGATGTGGGCGAACAGCGGGTGCCCCTTGAGCTTCTCGATCACTGCCGCGACGCCGTCATGCCGGCCGACTCGCAGGTTGTCGCGCTGGGCGACATCGTGGGTGAGCACCACGCGTGAGCCCGCACCGAGCCGGGACAGCACGGTCAGCAGCACGTTGCGCTCCAGCGACTGGGCCTCGTCGACGATCACGAACGAGTCGTGCAGCGACCGGCCGCGGATGTGCGTCAGCGGCAACACCTCGAGCATGCCGCGCGCCAGCACCTCCTCCAGCACCGCGGGGCTGGCCAATCCCTCGAGCGTGTCGAAGACCGCCTGCGCCCAGGGGCCCATCTTCTCGCTCTCGCTGCCGGGCAGATAGCCGAGGTCCTGGCCGCCGACCGCGTACAGCGGACGGAACACCACGACCTTGCGCTGTGTGCGGCGCTCGAGCACGGCTTCCAGCCCCGCGCACAGCGCCAGCGCGGACTTACCGGTTCCGGCCTTGCCGCCGAGCGAGACGATGCCGACGGATTCGTCGAGCAGCAGATCCAGCGCCACGCGTTGTTCGGCTGAGCGGCCACGCAACCCGAACGCCTCCCGGTCGCCGCGGACCAACTGCACCCGCTTTTCCGGCGTGACCCGGCCCAGCGCGTGCGAGCTGCCGCCGAGCAGCCGAATCCCGGTGTGGCACGGCAGGTTTCGAGCTGCCTCCAGATCGGTCTCACCGTCGGCGAACAGCGCGTCGATGTCTTCGGCGCACACTTCGACCTCGGCCATCCCGGTCCATCCCGACGTGATGACGTCCTGGGCGTGGTACTCGTCGGCCGTCAACCCGACCGCACCGGCCTTCACCCGCAGCGGGATGTCCTTGCTGACCAGCGTGACGTGTTTGCCCTCGGCGGCTAGGTTGGCCGCGACGGTCAGGATCCGCGCATCGTTGCTCTCGGTGCGGAAGCCGGCGGGCAGCACCGACGGGTCGCTGTGATTGAGCTCGACATGCAGCGAACCGCCTTGTGCGCCAACGGGAATCGGCTGGTCAAGCCGACCGTGTTCGAGCCGGAGATCGTCGAACATCCGCAACGCCTGACGCGCGAACCAGCCCAACTCGTGATGGTGGCGCTTGGCTTCGAGTTCGCTGATCACCACCAGCGGAACCACGACCTCGTGCTCGGCAAAGCGCGTGCAGGCCCAGGGATCTGACAGCAACACGGAGGTGTCGAGCACATAAGTCCGAACGTGAGGCCGGACGGCCGATTCAGTCACGTGGCGCTCCTCGCGGTCGCGCGGCCCCGCACGAACCTTCGGCGGACAACGCGGCACTGGGACCGGGGCCGGTCCCTTCGTGATCGGATCGATCGGTACCGCCCGGACAGCAGAGCATGTCGCTAGCCATCGAAAGCGACGCTACTCCCGGTGCAGCACATGCGCCGTGCAGGCGCGCCGGAATATCGGCCACCCCGCGCGTGCGGCGAGGAGGGGTTAGGCGGAAGCGAACTCGCGCAGTTTCGGTTCGTCGGCCAGACCCCATGCGGCGATCCGGTCGACGGTCACCTGGCGCAACTGCTCCGGCCCGAAAATCCCGATCTCGGCCATGCGGTGCACCTTGTCCGCGTAGGCGTCGATGTCGCCACCGACGACGTCGAGTTCGGCGGCTCGACGCGCGATCGCATCGACCGTTTCTTCCCGGTTGGTGGTCAGCAGGTGTGCGACCAGGTTGGCGAAGAACTCCTCATGGCGCTCCTCGTCTTTCGCGATCCGCCCGATGAGGCCCTTGAGGACGGGTTCGGTGATCTTGTCTTCGAGGTTGCGACAGAACACGGCGTGCGCGCGTTCGAAGAACGCCATGAACACCAGCCGCTCGACCTGGCTGTAGGTGTCGGCGCGGTATCCCTTCATCACGTGCTCGACTCGCACGTCCTCGTTGGCGGTCGGGTCGATCTCCCGGGTGACGACGAGGTAGTTGCGCAACGCTATCGCGTGCAGGTGCTCCTCGGCGGTCCAGCGGCCGATCCAGCGGCCCCACTTCTCCTCGAGGATGAAGCTGAACACGAACTCGCGGTGGAAGCTCGCGAGGTTGTCCTTGGTGATGAGCAGGATCTCCAGCGCATCGGTGACGTCCTTGGGCAGGGTCACCTGGGAGGGGTCCCAGTCCTTGCCGCCCAGGAACGCGAAGTTCTCGCCCTGGTCGAACGGTACGTAGTCGTGTGCGTACCAGAGGTCCTCGGAGTCGATATGACGACGCAGCTCCTGCTGCACGACCGGCTCGAGTTCGAGGATCAGCGCATTCGGTACAGGTTTCTGTGCCATGCAGTTACAGTAACTCAATTCTGTGGGAATCGTAAAATTCCCGCGCGGGCGCGCCTACCGCGCGAGGCCCGTCAGCGTGAGTGTCGGGTTGTCGCACGCGTGCCACAGAAAAGCGTCGATCAACCCGACATTCGTCGGGTATTACAGCTCGAGCCCCGGATACAGGGGGTTGGCGGCCAGCAACTCGGCCGATGCGGCGTGTACGCGCTCGGCGGTGCCGTCGGCCAACGTGTACTTGGCCTTGGACGTCCCCTGTGGGTCGGTGTTGGACAGCACGTCGACGATCAGCTCGGCGACGCGGTCGAAGTCGTCGCCGCCGAACCCGCGGGTGGTCAGCGCGGGAGTGCCCAACCGGATGCCGCTGGTGTACCAGGCGCCGTTCGGGTCGGCGGGCACTGAGTTGCGGTTGGTGACGATGCCGGCGTCGAGCAGCGCCGATTCCGCCTGGCGACCGGTCAGCCCGAACGAGGTGACGTCGAGCAGCACGAGGTGGTTGTCGGTGCCGCCGGTGACCAGCGCGGCGTCGCGTTTGAGGAACCCGTCGGCCAGGGCCTGGGCGTTGTCGGCGACCCGCTGGGCGTATGCCTGGAACGACGGCTGGCGGGCCTCGGCGAGCGCGACCGCTTTGGCGGCCATCACATGCGACAGCGGCCCGCCCAGCACCATCGGGCAGCCCTTGTCGACGGCATCGGAGTACTCCGGCTGGGCGAGCACCATTCCGCCGCGCGGCCCGCGCAGCGACTTGTGGGTGGTCGTGGTGGTGACGTGGGCGTGCGGCACGGGATCCTCGTCGCCGGTGAACACCTTGCCCGCGACCAGGCCGGCGAAGTGCGCCATGTCGACCATCAACGTCGCGCCCACCTCGTCGGCGATCTCGCGCATCTTGGCGAAGTTCACACGCCGCGGATAGGCCGAGTAACCGGTCACGATGATCAGCGGCTTGAACTCGCGCGCTGCCTCGGCGACCGCGCCGTAGTCGAGGAAACCGGTGTTCGGGTCGGTGCCGTAGCTGCGCTGGTGGAACATCTTGCCCGAGATGTTCGGCCGGAAGCCGTGGGTGAGGTGGCCGCCGGCGTCCAGCGACATCCCCAGCAGCCGCTGGTTGCCCAGCTTGTTGCGCAGCTTCTCCCAGTCCGCCTCGGACAGGTCGTTGACGTGCTTGAGGCCCGCCTCCGCGAGCTCGGGTGCTTCGACGCGCGTGGCCAGGATCGCCCAGAACGCGACGAGGTTGGCGTCGATTCCGGAGTGCGGCTGCACGTAGGCGTACGGCGCCCCGAACAGCTCGCGGGCATGCTCGGCGGCGATGGTTTCGACGGTGTCGACGTTCTGGCAGCCCGCGTAGAACCGGTGTCCGATCGTGCCCTCGGCGTACTTGTCGGAGAACCAGGTGCCCATGGTCAGCAGCACCGCCGGCGACGCGTAGTTCTCGCTGGCGATCAGCTTGAGCGAATCACGTTGATCGGCAAGCTCTTTGCGGGTGGCGGCCGCGATGCGCGGCTCGACGGACTCGATGACCTGCAGCGCGGCCCGGTAGGCGGCGCTCGCGGTGTCGGCGTACTCCGCGCCCGGAGCAGCAGCGTGTGAAGTCACGGGGTCTGCAGTCATGCGTTCAGCCTACGACGCCGCGATCAGGCCACCCGCAGCGACGACGGGATCAGCGGCTCGTCGAGCAGCGTCCCGAACCGCTGGGTCAGGCTGACCCCGTCGGGCCGCTCGTCCAGCCAGCCGCGCAGCAACCGGTATCCCTCGACGTAGGTGCTGGTGTACGCGCGCCACAGCGGCGAGGACAGGAACCGCAACATCTGCCGCGCGCGGACGTCGTCGACGAGCAGCCACCGCTGCAGGAACGCGGCCACGTCGTCGACGTCGCGATGCTCGTCGTGCAGCATCAGCGCCGCGTCCTGGCGCACGTCGGCAAGCGCCGCCGTGGCCGCCGAGACCGCTTGGGCGCGCACACCGTCGAATCGCAGCCCCAGGTCGGCGTATATCTCGGCGGCCCAGGCACCCCACTCCGGGCCGATGGCGGCGTGCAGCGCGAGGTCGGCCAGGCCCTCGGCCATCAGGCACTGCGGGGTGTTGACCAGAAAGATCGTCTGCTCAGCCTGGCCGCGGCGCTCGACCAGGCCCGCCTCCTTGCGGCAGTGCTCGGTGTGGTGGCCCGGATAGGACTCGTGGGCGACCAGCCGCGGCAGGTTCGACATCTGCTGTTTGAGGTCGGCGTTGACGGCCACGGTCGACTGGTAGTCGCCGAGGTAGTAGTTGAAGCCTGACCACGGTTTGTCGGTGACCACTTCGTAGGTGATCGTCTCCGTTTCGGGCAGCGGATACTCGGCGCGCACGCGGTCGCGCAGCGCGCTGGAGAACGCGTGGATGCACTCCTCGAGGCGGTCCGGCGGGATCTCCTCGCCCGCCCGGTACACGCGCATCCGGTCGGCGAGCGGACCGGTGCCGTCGAGCACCTCGTCCAGTTGCCGGTGGGCCTGCCGATACCGCTCGGGGTCACCCTTGCTGATGCGCACGTCGAAATACGCATCGACCTCGTCGACGAAACCGACCTGCTCTCCGGCGAATTTGCGGCCGGCGCACGCCAGCGCCCGCAGGTGGGCACCGACGTAGTCCGCGCGCTGCTGGTCGAGGCCGGCGGGCAGTTGCGCCAGCATCCGGTCGGCCTGCCGGGCCAGGTCGGCGGGGTCTGGCTGCGGCTCGTCGGCGACGACGCCGCGCAACGCGGGATCACCGGTGAACGAGTCGACGTAGCCGTCTTCGACCCGGTCGAAGCGCAGACCGAGCAGCAGATACTCGCGCACGAACGAATCTGAGGTGCTGGCGTCCATGGGCTCAACGGTAAATGCAAGACTGAGCGCATGGCGCGGCTGAGTGAACCCAGCCCATACGTGGAGTTCGACCGGAGTCAGTGGCGGAACCTGCGTATGTCGACACCGCTGAAGCTCAGCGAGGATGAGCTGCGGAAGCTGCGCGGGATCGGCGAGAAAGTCGATCTGCTCGAAGTCGAAGAGGTCTACCTGCCGCTGGCCCGCCTGATCCACCTTCAGGTCGCCGCGCGCCAGCGGTTGTTCTCGACGACCGCCGAGTTCTTGGGTGAGCCGCAGCAGAACCCGGACCGGCCGGTGCCGTTCGTGATCGGCGTCGCGGGCAGCGTGGCGGTCGGCAAGTCCACGACGGCCCGTGTGCTGCAGGCACTTCTGGCCCGCTGGGAGCACCATCCGCGGGTCGACCTGGTGACCACCGACGGGTTCCTCTACCCGAACTCCGAGCTGGTGCGGCGGAACCTGATGGGGCGCAAGGGCTTTCCCGAGAGCTACGATCGTCGCGCGCTGATGCGGTTCGTCACGACGGTGAAGTCGGGGTCGGAATACGCCTGCGCGCCGGTGTACTCGCATCTGCTCTACGACATCGTGCCCCGCGAGAAGCAGGTGGTTCGTCACCCGGACATCTTGATCCTCGAGGGCCTCAACGTGTTGCAGACCGGGCCGACACTGATGGTGTCGGACCTGTTCGACTTCTCGGTGTATGTGGACGCCCGCATCGACGACATCGAGAAGTGGTACATCGACCGGTTTCTGGGCTTGCGGACGACGGCCTTCGCCGACCCGGCTTCACACTTTCACCACTACGCCACGCTCACCGACCAGCAGGCGGTGTTCGCCGCTCGCGACATCTGGCACTCGATCAACAGACCGAATCTGATCGAGAACATCCTGCCGACCCGTCCGCGCGCGACGCTGGTGCTGCGCAAGGACGCCGACCACTCGATCAACCGGCTGCGACTTCGCAAGCTCTGACCGGCTACCGGCCGATCCGCCGCCAACCCTGGTACTGCAGCTCGGCGAAGGCCAGGGTGTACACGCCGGTCGCGAGCGTCAGCACCACGCCGATCGTGGTGAGCGCGAACATGTTCGATACCACGAGCAGGACCGCGGCGACGGCGTAGACCACATTCGCGGCGATCACCGCCATGCCGGCCCGCTTGACCGAGGGCAACGCCGCCAGGCCGAGCACCACCAGCCCGTAGCCGATGAAGAACGCGGCCATCGAGTACTCGAAGGTCGTTGTGGTGCCCGATGTTTCAGCCAGCCAACCGGCGAGCGGAAGGGCGGCGATTCCGGCCAGGCCGGTCAGTGTCGCGTCGGCGCGCATGGCGAAGCGCAGCAACGAATCGGTCGACTCGTTGAGCCGGGTCGATAGAGCGGTCATGAGTGGATTCCTTTCTGGAGGGGGTGAGCGACCGTTCCGGAGCCGACGCCGCAACCTCTTACGACGGCGGCTCCGGACCAGTCATGTGGGAGTCACGTCAGGCGACGCACTCCGAGGTACTGGGCGTAGGCGAACGCGACGGTGGCGGCGGTGAACGCGACCGTTCCGACGACGCCGAACTCGGTCAGCGGCAGCCAGCCGGCGACCAGCACGACGGTGACCACGACCGCGAACACGACGTTGCCGGCGAGCACGCCGACACCGAGCCGTCGCACGTCGGGCAGGCCGGCCGCGAGAAACAGTGCGGCGCCGTAACCGACGAGCGCCGCACCGGCGATCCACTCACTGGTGGCCGACAGACCCGACATTCGCGACAGCGGGTCGACGGCCATCGCGATGATCAGTCCGACGCCCGCGCACAGCGTCGCATCGGCGCGCAGGGCGAAACGCAGGAGGGAGTCGGCGTCTGAGATCTGCCGTGGGGCTGTAGTGCTCATGGCTCCGACGATGCGCAGAACCCGCTGCCAGATCGACACCGGCCGCTGCCAGCTACTGCCAGCCCCAGGTCAGCGCACGTCTCAGTCCTGGGCGGCGACCAGACTTCCGCGCAGATCTGCGGCAATCAGTCGCGCGGCGGCGTTCTGCCAGTTGTGCAGCGACCGCTGCGGCACATCGGTGACGAACCACTGCCACGCTTGCCGGCCCACCGGATCGAGCCCGGCGGCGGTGGCGTTCTGCGCGTAGGCCCGCACCCCGACGACATACGGGAAGTACAGCGAGTTGTAGTGGCGCCACTCCTCTGTGGTGCCGAACTCGCCGCCGTCCCGCGGTTTGAGTCGGGCGATGCGCTCGGCCAGCAGCGCCTTGAGTTCGGTCGCGCGCTCCAACGGCTGATCCACGGCGCCGCGGGCGGCCAACCGCTCCTCGATGACGGGCAGATTGGTCAGTGGACTGGCGATCAGCTTGGACAGATCGCCGTAGTGGCCGAGCGCGCGGCGGGTGAGGCGGGCGAAGGCGTCCTCATCCACGCCGTCGAGCGGGTTGTCCTTGCGCAGCGGCAGCGCCGCCTCGGTGCTGCGCAGCGCCGCCCGGTCCGCCCGCAGTGCCGGCGACCGGGAGAACGCCAACCGGTCGAGCAGGCCGGCCAGCGGATCGGCGAGCACAGTGATCGCGATCGCGATCGCCAAGCTGGTGAACAGCAGCACCGTCAGCGCCGTGCCGTGACCCGTCACCGCCAGCACCACCAGCACCTGCCCGCCGAACAGCACCGCCACCGCGGCGGTGGCCGCGAACGACCGCAGCATGTCGGCGCGCAACGCCTGCCCCTCGTCGAACGCGTCCCCGATCGCGACCGCGACACCGAGCAGGCCGACGTCGAACCCGGTGGACGCCAAGGCCAACCAGCTGGGCACGAGGCCCAGCGGGATGACCACGATCGCGTTGCCGAGCGCGAAGAACAGCGTCGCGATCACCACGAAACCCACCACCGGGCCGGGCTGCCAGCGGCGCAGCACCGCGACGATCATCGCGCTCAGCACCGACACTGAGATTGCCGCGAACATCACCCAGTGGCCCAGCCGGACCGGGCCGTCGACGCTGCCGGCCATCACGGCGCCGACGAACGCGGCCGTCGCGACGATCGCGACGAGCCCGAGTTCACCAGCGCGACTGCGCCACGTGTCGCGCGGCCGCGACAGCTCGAGAAGCACCGCGAACCACGCGATGCCCGGCACCACGACCAGATAGACCTCGACGCGGCTGAGCACGTCGGCCCCACTGATCGTCCGGACGGCGTCCAGGGCGACCACCGCCGCGAAGCCGGTGAGCCCGATCGCGGCCAGCACCAGGACGGGTTTGCGCGGATCGCGGGCCAGCAGGTACAGGCCCAACCACCAGCTGAGCGCGAACACCACCGCTGACAGGCCAGCCATGGTCACATGCCGTAGCGGCGATGGCGCGCGGTGTAGTCCCGCAACGCACGCAGGAAATCGACCCGACGGAACGCCGGCCAGTACGCCTCGGTGAACCACATCTCCGAGTACGCGCTCTGCCACAGCAGGAATCCCGACAACCGCTGCTCCCCCGACGTGCGGATGACGAGGTCCGGGTCAGGCTGACCGGAGGTGTAGAGATTCTCCGAGATCGCGTCGACCGTGACGGCTTCGATCAGCTGGTCACCGGAAACCCCGTCGGCCAGTTCCTTGCCGAGCAGCTGGCGGACGGCGTCGACGATCTCCTGGCGTCCGCCGTAGCCGACGGCGAGGTTGACATGGAACGATCCCGGCGCGGCGTCGGTGGACTCGACGGCGTCGCGCAGCCGGCGGGCGGGTTCCTCCCCGATCAGCTCGAGGTCGCCGACCGTGCGCACGCTCCAGTGGTTCGCCGGTGCGCAGATCTCCTCCACGACGTCGGTGATGATCTCGATCAGCGGGGACAGCTCGTCCGGGGCGCGCTGCAGGTTCTCGGTGGACAGCAGGTACACGGTGGCCATCTCGACGCCCGCTTCCTGACACCAGCGCAGCATCTCGGCGATCTTGCGGGCGCCCATCCGGTAACCGACGCTGACGTCATCGTGGCCGAGATCACGCGCCCATCTGCGGTTGCCGTCGCACAGAACGGCAATATGGCGCGGCAGTTGGGATTTGGCCCGCGCCAACTCCTGGCGCAACCGCAGCTCGTACAGCCGGTAGGCCGGCTCTTTGAGGCGCGGGGGAATGAGCTCCACGAAGATCAAGACTACTGTGAGGTTCACCGACCCCCATGGCAATAGTGGAGGTGAAATGACCCGATCCGTCGACGCCACCGATTCCGACCGCTCCGGAAAGGCGCAAGGGCCCGCCGAGGATCTGCCGGAAGCCGTTGTCGACGGCGTCGCAAGTTTCATCGGCAAGCCACGCGCGCGCGGCTGGATTCATGTGTATGCGGCCGTGGTCGCGGCGATCTGTGGCGCGACGCTGGTGTCGGTGTCGTGGTCGGTCGAGTCCACCCGGGCCGGCATCGCGACGTTGATCTACACGCTGACGATCGTCGCGATGTTCACCGTCAGCGGCGCGTACCACCGGGTGAACTGGAAGTCGGAGACAGCGCGGAAGTGGATGAAGCGCCTCGACCACTCGATGATCTTCGTGTTCATCGCGGGCAGCTACACGCCGTTCGCGTTGCTCGCACTGCCGCAGACCGACGGCATGGTGTTGTTCTGGATCGTCTGGGGCGGCGCTATCGCCGGCGTGCTGCTGAAGTGCTTCTGGCCGTCGGCGCCCCGGTGGGTGGGCGTGCCGCTCTACATCCTGCTCGGCTGGGTGGCGGCGTGGTTCGTCGGCCCGATCATGCACGGCGCGGGTATCGCCGCGCTGGTGCTGCTGATCGTCGGCGGCGCGCTCTACAGCATCGGTGGCGTGCTCTACGCGCTCAAGTGGCCCGACCCGTGGCCGACGACGTTCGGCCACCACGAGTTCTTCCACGCGTGCACCGCGGTCGCGGCGATCTGCCACTACATCGCGATGTGGTTCGCCGTCTTCTGACGCCCGTTTGTCCGCGAGCGACCGTGTCTGCACACGACATGCCACCGAGAAGCGGCATTTGAGGGTCGGTCGCGCTAGAGCTGGGTGACGTTCTCGGGAGTCCAGTAGGCCTTCATCGACGCGATCTTGCCGTCCTCGTTGAACGTCATCACGCTGATGATCTCGATGCGCATCTTGTTGTTGTCGCCGAGATCGACGGTCAGCGCCCAGAAGAACGCCACCTCGTTGCCGAGCGCCCGCAGTGTGACGACGTCAGCCTGCGCGCCCATCGTCGGAAGCGCATCGTAGAAACCACGGATCGCGTTGCGGCCGATGTGGACTTCCCCGCCGACCGGGTCCTCGACGGTGGCATCGTCGGCGTAGAGCTCGGCGATGTCGTCGGCCTTGCCCTGGGCGGCCAGCTCGAGGTAGCGCTCGATGGTTTTGGCGTTGTCCTCCGGCGTCGACATGCGCCGAACGCTACACGGACGTGCCGAGAAGAGCAGCCAGTTCCATCGCGGTGGTGACCGGCAGCTCGCACGTCCTGCCGCGGCACACGTAGGCGGCGTCGGCACCGTCGACGCGGTCGCGGTCGATCAACAGCTCCGACGAGTGCGCCGGTCCGCCCATCACGATCGCTCCTCCGGGCGCGAGCTGGCGCGCGGCGGCCAACAGTTCCGATCGGCTCGGCTCGCAGGCCACCGCGATCTGCAGCGGTCCCCGCACAGCCGCTTCGGCCACGGCGAGCCAGTGGCCACCCGCGCGCGGCGACCGGGCCAGGATCGGCGTAGCCGCCGCGAGGGTGGCATGAGCGGCTGCCCCGTAGCGGTCAGCCCCGTCCGCGGGGGCCATGTGGGCGGCGGTGAGCAGCGCTTCTGCCATCAGCGAGGCCCCCGACGGCGTAGCGCCGTCGAGCGGGTCGGCGGGGCGCACCATCAACGCCTCCGCGTCGTCGGCGGTGTCGAACCATCGGCCGACGCGCTCGGGGTCCGCGAAGTGGTCGAGCGCAGTGTCGAGCAGCGTCGTCGCCGCCTCCAGCCAGCCGCCGTCTCCGGTCATCTGGTGCAGCGTCAACAGGCCGGTGGCGAAGGCGGCGTGGTCCTCGAGGACTGCCGCACTCTCGCCGACCACCCCGCCGAGGCTGGCCCGCCGCAGCCGGCCGTCGCGCATATGCAACGCCCACATCGTCCGGGCGCATTGTGCTGCGGCGTCGAGGAATTCGGGGCGGTCCAGCGCCACGCTCGCTTCGGCGAGCGCGGTGATCGCAAGGCCGTTCCACGCGGTGACGACCTTGTCGTCACGGCCGGGCTGCGGTCGGGTTAGCCGGGCCGCGAGCAGCGTCGCCCGCACCCTCGCGAAGCGTTCCGAGTCGTCGGGATCGCGCCGCAACTGCAGCACCGACGCGCCGTTCTCGAAGGTACCCGCATCGGAGACATCGAAAAGTGTTGCCGCCCACCGTCCGTCGTCCTCGCCGAGCACCTCGCGCAGCTCCCCCGGGGTGAACACGTACGTCAGACCCTCGACCCCGGCGGCATCGGCGTCCAGCGACGAGGTGAACATGCCGCCGGCCCCGAGGTCGCCGATGATGAACTCTGCCGTTTCTTCGGCCACCTTGCGCGCCAACGGATTTGCGGTGCGGCGCGCCCAATGCGCATAAGCGCGCAGCAACAGCGCGTTGTCGTAGAGCATCTTCTCGAAGTGCGGAACCACCCAGGACGCGTCGACGCTGTAGCGGGCGAACCCGCCGGCCAGCTGGTCGTAGATGCCGCCGCGGGCCATCGCGTCACACGTCCGTTCGACGGCCTCCATGGGCATGACGTCACCGGTGCGTTCGTGGTTGCGCAGCAGCGCCTCGAGCGATGCCGACGGCGGAAACTTCGGCGCCCCCGCCGGATTCGCGGCGAAGCCGCCACGCGCGACGTCCTCGTCCTGCAGGACTGCGGCGACCGCGTGATCACACAGCGCGGGCTGCATCGGCGGTCCGCCGCCCGGCAACCCGGCCGCCATCGACCGCAACTCGCCGGTGATCCGGTCGGAGGCTTCTTCGACCTCACTGCGACGGTTGCGCCAGGTGTCGGTCACCGCCGCCAACAATTGCAGGAACGTGGATTTCGGGTAGTAGGTGCCGCAGAAGAACGGCCTGCCGTCGGGAGTGAGGAAGCAGGTCATCGGCCAACCACCCTGCCCGGTGAGTGCCACGGTCGCGGTCATGTACACGGCGTCGATGTCGGGGCGTTCCTCACGGTCGACCTTGATGCAGACGAACCCCGAGTTCGCGGCGGCGGCCACTTCGGCGTCGGCGAACGACTCGTGTGCCATCACATGACACCAATGACAGGCGGCGTAGCCGATCGACAGCAGGATCGGGACGTCGCGGGCAGCGGCCTCGGCCAGCGCTTCGGGCGTCCACTGCCGCCAGTGCACCGGGTTGTCGGCGTGCTGGCGCAGATAGGGACTGGTCGCGCCGGCGAGGCGGTTGGACATACACCAACCCTGCCACGCAGAACGGGTCACTCTGAGCGGTTGATTACACGCACCGGGTGCAGGCGATCAACCACTTAGTGCCCGGACGGCAACGTCTCAGCCGCCGGGCTCACGTCTCGTCGCGTCGGGCGGCACGTCGGGTTCGCCGGGTGCCTCGGGTTCACCCGGCGCCTCGACGGGCCGCGCCGGCTGCTCGGCGTCGAACGACTTCGGCAGTTTGCGCAGGTGCCGGTTCATCGAGCGCACCAGAAGGAACGTGCCGATCAGCAGGAGTACCAGCACCAGTAGACCGAGCGGGCTGGCCTTACCGAACTCCGGGCCGGTGTCGCGGGGCTGGTCCTGGGCGAGCAGGCCGACGAGCATCACGTTCATCGGTCCTCGATCCCGGCGAACAGGTCGTCCTCGGGCAGCGAAACGGGCACCCGCGAGCGCGCCAGTTCGAACTCCTCGGTCGGCCAGAGCCGTTGCTGCCATTCGATCGGCGCGCGGAAGAAGTCGCCGTTGGGATCGATCTGGGTGGCGTGGGCGCGCAGCGCATCATCACGCAGGGCGAAGTACTTCGCGCACTCCACCCGGCTGGTCACCCGCTTGGCGAAGATGTCGTGATCGGGATTCCAGTGCTTGAGCCACTTCTCGAACGGTCCCACCTCGCCGTGCTTGGCGAACTCGTCCTGCAACAGCTGCATCCGTTGCCGCAGGAAGCCGTGCGTGTAGTAGAGCTTGGCGACGTTCCACGGCTCGCCGGCGTCAGGGAACAGGCGATAGTCGCCCGCGGCCTCGTACGCGGCGACCGACACCTGATGGCACCTGATGTGATCGGGATGCGGATAGCCGCCGTTCTCGTCGTAAGTAGTCATGACGTGCGGCCGGAATTCACGGACGACGCGCACCAGCGCCTCGGCAGGCTGCTCGAGCGGCACGACGCCCAGGCAACCGTCCGGCAGCGGCGGCAGCGGGTCGCCCTCGGGCAGACCGGAGTCGACGAAGCCGAGCCAGTGATGCTCCACACCGAGTATCTCGGCCGCCTTCGCCATCTCGTCGCGACGGACCTCGGCCATCCGGCCGTGCACCTCGGGCAGGTCCATGGCCGGGTTGAGAATGTCTCCGCGCTCGCCGCCGGTCAGCGTCACCACGAGCACGCGGACACCCTCGTCCACGTACCGGGCCATCGTCGCGGCACCCTTGCTGGACTCGTCGTCCGGGTGCGCGTGCACGGCCATCAACCGCAGTTCGCTCAACCTGCTCTGCCTCACTATCGCGATGAGTCGTCTCGAGGGATATCAACCCCAGGGGTAGCCCTATAGTTCCAGTTCTGTAGATCTATCCCACGGGGAGCCTAGAAAACCAGATGATCGAGCGTCCCGCCGCGCGCTACGGGCGCCAGCGGCTGTCGCGCCGGCACCGCCGCTGGGCTGCCATCGGCTTCACCGTCGTGGCTCTGGCAGTCGGAGTCGGGGTGGCGATCGTGGCGTTCGGGCGGCTCGGCAACGAAGAAGTCAAAGGTGAGCTCGGCGCGTACGAACTCGTCGACGCCGAGACCGTGTCGGTCACGATCAGCGTGACCCGCCAGGACCCGTCGCGGCCGGTCGTGTGCATCCTGCGGGCCCGCTCGATCGACGGCGCCGAGACCGGTCGCCGCGAAGTCCTCGTCTCCCCGTCGACACAGGAGACCGTGCACGTGACCGCGCTCGTCAAGGCAAGCCGCCAGCCGGTCATGGGCGATATCTACGGCTGCGGCACCGACGTGCCGTCGTATCTGGTAGCGCCTTGAGATCACGATGATTCGTATGCCGCGGCAAACGGCGAACTGCGAATTCGTGAATGTCGGGTGTACCCGCGGTGCTAGCATGGTCGCGTACACGGTTCCTGCTGGGGCCGTGTATTGCTGCATTTGGTGCTCCGATCAAGCCTCTTGATTAGGCACTGACGATCGCGGCAATACACGTCAAGCTCCCGGCGCCGTACCACAGGACTTCTTACGCGAGAAAAGCGCGAGACCCAGAGAAGACAGGAGCGCGACGACATGACCGACACACAGGTCACCTGGCTGACGCAGGAGGCATACGACCGGTTGAAGGCCGAGCTCGATCAGCTGATCGCCAACCGGCCGGTCATCGCCGCCGAGATCAACGACCGCCGCGAGGAGGGCGACCTCCGCGAGAACGGCGGATACCACGCCGCGCGCGAGGAGCAGGGCCAGCAGGAAGCCCGGATCCGTCAGCTCCAGGAGTTGCTCAACAACGCCAAGGTCGGCGAGGCGCCCAAGCAGTCCGGCGTCGCGCTGCCCGGCTCCGTGGTCAAGGTGCAGTACGGCGACGACGAGAACGACACCGAGACGTTCCTCATCGCCACCCGCCAGGAGGGCATCAGCGACGGCAAGCTCGAGGTGTACTCGCCGAAGTCGCCGCTGGGCGAGGCGCTCATCGACGCCAAGGTCGGAGACGTCCGCACATACACGGTGCCCAGCGGCAGCACGGTCAAGGTGAAACTGCTCGAGGCCGAGCCGTACCACGCCTGACCCCGACCACGGCGGCATCGGCTGATGGCGCAGATCGCAGAAGACCTCTTTCTGCTGTTGGTCGACAACGCGTCTGCGCAGCCGGTGCTCGAGAGTCCGCGCCGCGAACAAGTGCTGTCCGCCGCGGTTCTGCTCGACCTGGCGCACGCCTGCCGGATCCGGCCCTCGGTCGACGGTGACCCGGCCGGAGCCGGTCACCTGATCGCGTTGTCGGCACCGGGCCCGGTGGACCCGGTCACCGAACCGGCATTCCAGTTGCTGGCGCGCCGACCGCTGCGGCCGCGCACGGCGGTGAAGCGGCTGGCCAGGCACACCGAAGGCCAGCTCACCGCACACCTGGTGCGCGCCGGTCAGATCGGGTGTGTCCCGTTGCCGGACAAGCGATTCGGCGATGAGTTCGCGTGGCCGCTGACCAACCGCGAGCGCGCCGGCCGCGCCCGTTCGGCGCTGTTGTCGGCGCTGTTCGACCGCAGGCCGCCCACCCCGGCGACGGCCGCGATCATCTCGCTGCTGCACGCGGTCGACGGGCTGGGCGCGCTGCTGAGCCTCAACGACCGCGGCTGGCGGTGGGTGCATGCCCGGGCGGGCGAAATCTCGCTCGGCAGTTGGGTCGACGAGTACCCGACCGCGCTGCCCGAGATGAACCTCGCGGTCACCGCGTCGGCGGTGCGCCAGGCCTTGCGCTAACTCAGCGCCTGCTCCACGTCGGCGAGCAGATCGGCGACATCCTCGATACCGACTGACAGCCGCACCAGATCGTCGGGCACCTCGAGTTGCGAGCCCGCCGTGGAGGCATGGGTCATCGCACCGGGATGCTCGATCAGCGACTCGACCCCGCCGAGGGACTCGGCGAGAATGAAAACCTCTGTGCGCGAGCAGAATTTACGGGCCGCATCCGCTCCCCCGCGCAGCCGCACCGAGATCATCCCGCCGAAGCCGGACATCTGCTTGGCGGCGACCTCATGGCCGGGATGCCCGGGCAGCCCCGGATAGAGCACGGTCTCGATCGCGGGATGTCCGTCGAGGAACCCGGCGATCACCGCCGCGTTGTCGCTGTGCCGCTGCATGCGCAGCACCAGTGTCTTCAACCCGCGCAGGGTGAGGTAGGCGTCGAACGGGCCGGGCACCGCGCCCGCGCCGTTCTGCAGAAACGCGAAGGCCGTGTCGAGTTCCTCGTCGTTGGTCAACAGCGCACCGCCCACCACGTCGGAGTGGCCGCCGATGTACTTCGTGGTGGAGTGCAGCACGATGTCGGCGCCCAGCAGCAGCGGCTGCTGCAGCGCCGGGGACGCAAATGTGTTGTCCACCAACATTTTCGTCTCGGCCGTCGAGGCGAGCTGCGCGATGGCGGCGATGTCGGCGATCGACAGCAGCGGGTTGGTGGGTGTCTCCACCAGGATCAGTCGCGTCTTCGGGGTGATCGCCGCGCGCACCGCGTCGAGGTCGGCGAGCGACACCGCGGTGTAGTTGATCCCCCATTGAGTGAACACCTTGTCGATCAGGCGGAAGGTTCCGCCGTACGCGTCGTCGGGCATGACCACGTGGTCACCCGGCCGCAGGATCGCACGCAGCGCACAGTCGGTCGCCGCCATACCCGAGGAGAACGCGCGCCCGTAGGCCGCCGATTCGACGGCGGCCAGGGAGGCCTCCAGCGCCGCGCGGGTCGGGTTGCCGGTTCTCGCGTACTCATAACCGCCACGCAGCCCTCCGACACCGTCCTGGGCGAAGGTGGAGCTGGCATAGATCGGGGCGTTGACGGCGCCCGTCGTCAGATCGGGCCGCACGGTGTGGATGGCCCTGGTGGACAAGCCGCGGGTGGTGTGTTCGGTCATCACAGTCAGCCTAGCGATGCCGGCGACACACACTGGGCGGTGTAGACATGGACCATGAGCCAACCCACCCGCCTCGAGGACCTGCTCGAGCTGGATTCCTTGCTGTCGCCCGAAGACATCGAGTTGCGCCAGACCGTGCGCCGGTTCGGCGAACAGCGGCTACGGCCGTTCATCGCCGAGTGGTTCGAGACCGGGCAGGTGCCGGTCCGCGAGCTGGCCGCCGATCTCGGCAAGCTGGGCCTGCTGGGCATGCACTTGAAGGGCTACGGCTGCGGCGGCTCGACCGCGACGGCCTACGGCCTGGTCTGTCAGGAACTCGAGGCGGTGGACAGCGGCCTGCGCAGCCTGGTCTCCGTGCAGGGCTCGCTTGCGATGTTCGCGATCTACCGCTGGGGCAGCGAGGAACAGCGCAACCAGTGGCTGGCCGCGATGGCGGCCGGCGAGGCGATCGGATGCTTCGGGCTGACCGAACCCGATTTCGGGTCCAACCCCGCCGGCATGCGCACGACCGCCAAGCAGGATGGTTCGGACTGGATCCTCAACGGGTCGAAGATGTGGATCACCAACGGCTCGGTCGCCGACGTGGCGGTCGTGTGGGCGCGCGCCGAGGACGGGATCGCTGGCTTCCTGGTGCCGGCCGACACCCCGGGGTTCTCGGCCACCGACATGACGCGCAAGTTGTCGTTGCGCGCCTCGGTCACCTCCGAACTGCACCTCGACGACGTCCGGTTGCCTGCCGACGCGAAACTGCCTGAGGCGCGCGGCTTGTCGGGTCCGCTCAGCTGCCTGTCAGAGGCGCGGTTCGGCATCGTGTTCGGCAGCGTCGGCGCGGCCAGGGACTGCCTGCAGACCGCGTTGGACTACGTCGGAACCCGCGAGGTCTTCGACAAACCGCTGGCGGCCTATCAGCTGACGCAGGCCAAGATCGCCGACATGGCAGTCGAACTCGGCAAGGCGCAGCTGCTGGCCCTGCACCTCGGCCGGCTCAAGGACGAGGGCAGGATCAAACCCGAACAGGTCAGCTTCGGCAAGCTCAACAACGTCCGCGAAGCGATCCAGATCGCCCGCCAGTGCCGAACCCTCCTGGGCGCCAACGGAATCACCCTCGAATACCCGGTCATCCGGCACGCCAACAACCTCGAATCGGTGTTGACCTACGAGGGCACGTCCGAGGTGCACCAGATGGTCCTCGGAGAGGCGCTGACCGGTGTCAGCGCCTTCCGGTGAGCTTGGCGCCTACTGCTGGGTGGTCTGCGGCGGACCCGGCGGCAACGGCTGCGGGTTCAGGTCGGCCACCTGACCGCCGCTGAGTTTGCGATAGGCGTACACCTCGAGGAGCGCCACCACGGGGAACGCCACGAGCAGACCCACCCCGCAGAGCAGTGCTCCGACGATCGTGACGGCGAGGATCACGAGAAACGTCAGGATCACTGCACCGAAATTGTTCTTCGCGATGCGAAAGCTCGTCTTGATCGCTTCGATCGGTGAAAGGTTGCGGTCCAGCAGGGCGACCACGGTGAACATCGTGAAGAGCGTGACCGCGAGACCGGGCAGCACGCACAGCGCGTAGCCGATCGAGCTGAGGATGCCGACGATCACGCTGGCGATGATCACGCTGCCGACATTGCGCGGCTTGAAGAACGATCCGATGCCGACCTTTCGGCCGTTGGCGATGTCGAGCACCCCGCTGTAGTACGCCGACTGGATGGCTCCGCCGACGACGAGAGCGACGATCGATCCGATCACCGTGACGGCGATGCCG
>NZ_LZKP01000010.1 GCF_001672895.1 Mycobacterium sp. E740 | reverse complement strand
CGGCGTCGAGCGGGCACTACGCGCCCGCGCCTTCGACGCGTCGTAACCCGTCGCTTCGGCGCGAGCGTGCGTGTCGGTACCCGACACGCCGCTCATTAGCAGCAGTTCGTGCACGCTCGCGCGGCATGCTGAGCCCGTGGCAGTCAACAGGACTCGTCGGGCCAGGGCTGCCCGCAGGCGCAAGCGTCGACTCGCCGCGGTCGAAAACGACCTCACCGTCGCGCAGTGGGAAGCCGTCAAAGCGGCTTGGCAAGGCTGCGCCTACTGCGGCGCCAGAGACCGTCCGCTGCAGCGCGACTGCGTCATGGCGATCAGCAGAGGCGGCCGGTACACCATCGACAACGTCGTGCCCGCCTGCGCGTCATGTAACACGAGCAAGTGCAACGACGAAGTGACCGGCTGGCTGCGCCGCAAGCGCCTCGACGAGCGCCGGTTCCTCGAGCGCTACGTTGAGATCCGGGCAATGCTCGTCGAGAACGCACGCTGACGGAAGCGCCGGCGTGC
>NZ_LZKP01000009.1 GCF_001672895.1 Mycobacterium sp. E740 | reverse complement strand
GAGCGCAAGCCGTTCTCCAACGTGAACGGCGTTGTCTCGACGAGGAAATCGCGCGGGATCTCGTAGGACTGCAGATCGGCGGATCGCGCAACGTCCTGCAGCGACTCGCTGAGCGCTGCCTTGAGCGCCTCGCCGTCGTATCGGTCGAGCGCATCCGCGGTGGGCACGATGACGGCCAGCAGGTATGAGCGAGCGCTGTTGCCGTAGACGTAGATCTGGCGCACGAGCGGGCTGTCGCCGAACGCGGCTTCGAGTTTCGAGACAGTGACGAACTCGCCCTGGGACAGTTTGAGCACGTTGTTGCGCCGGTCGAGGTAGGCGAGGTGGTCAGGGCCCAGCTCGGCCACGATGTCACCGGTCTTGTAGTAGCCATCCGCGTCGAACACGTCGGCCGTGGTCTCCGGGCGCTTGTAGTACCCGGGAAACAGGGTCTCGGACTTGAGCAGGAGCTCTCCGCGCGGATGGGGCCGGTCGGTGCGGAAGTAGCCGAGTTCGGGCACATCGGCGAGCTTGTAGTCGATGACCGGTGGCCGCGACACCTGTCCGTCGACGAAAACCGCACCGGCTTCGGTGGATCCGTAGCCGTCGGTCAGATGCAGATCGAGCAGCGACTCGACGAACGTCTTCATTTCGGCCGAGATCGGCGCGGACCCCGTCATCGCGGACACGAACCGGCCACCGAGCAGGTTCTGGCGGAGGTCGGCCAGCACATCGGTTTCTGCGGCCCAGCGGTCGGCGCCGTCGGCGGCCCGCCGGTCGACCTCGCTCTGGAACTGGCCGAAGATCATGTCCCAGATTCGCGGGACGAAATTCAACTGGGTGGGACGCACCAGCGTGAGATCGTCGAGGAACGTCGAAAGATCGCTCCTGGCAACGAAATACCCGGTACCGCCGGCGCCGAGTGTGGCGTAGAGGATGCCGCGGCCCATCATGTGGCTCATCGGCATGAAGTTCAACGTGATCGAGGGAAGCGCTTGTCCACCGCCCCACATGGCCATGCTGGACCTGCGCCACGACCCGAGGACCATCCTGCGCGGGTACATCGCGCCCTTCGGGGTTCCGGTGCTGCCCGAGGTGTAGATCAGCAGCGCGAGCTCGTTGTCGTCGCCGGAGTTGTAGGCGTCAGGAGCGGGCAGCGAACGGCCGTGGGCGAGGACGTCGGACAGCGTCTCGACCACGACGGGATCGGCCAGCCGGGCCGTTGCCGCATCCAGCGCGGCTCGGTGGTCGTCGACTTCCGCGTGGTAGTCGAAGACGACCAGCCGCTGCGGCAGATGGCCGCTGACCATGAGCTCGACTGCGTCGCCGAGGAAGTCGACGCTCGACACGACGGCGACCGGCTCCGTCTCGGCAACGATGGGCTGCAGCTGGGCGACCGGCGCGCTGGTCTGCAACGGCACGGACACCGCACCCAGGTGCAGCAGCGCCATGTCGACGGTCGTGTAGTCGATGCTGGTGAAGCCCAGGATGGCAACACGGTCACCGGGCCGGACACCCCCATGTGACAGCGCGGCGGCGACCGCCACGACGCGGTCGGACAGTTCTCGGTAGGTGAGCGTGTCGAACCGGGGGAGTAGCTGCGCCGACGTCCGTCCGGTATCGGCGTCGATGACGAATTCGACGGCGCGCTGTCCGAGTGCGGGGCGGTCGGCGTAGCCGTCGAAGACGGTTCGAAGCACCTGCGGGAGCGTCAGCTCGGGGGCTTCGATGGCTCGCGCGACGTAGTCATCAGGGCGCGCAGCGGCGAACTGCGGATCGGTGGCGAACAAGTCGGAGGTGCGGTGTGCCAGCCGTGCTTCAGGCGAATCAGACGTCATTATTAAATCCTTCGAACAATCAGGTATTGAGGAGCGCTTCGTCGCACCCGTCAAGAACATCGTTAGTAAAACTAATAGTATTCCAGCCTCCGCTGGCAATTCGCTGTGAGTACGGGTTACGCCACCGTCAACCTGGGTAATCAGCCCACGTCCTAGGAGGCATGATGACCGATACACGTGTACGGCCCCGAGGTGGACGGATGCGGATGCCCCGCAGCCGCGGCGCCATGAGCGGATTCCTGTTGATCTTGTTGGGCGCCTGGGGTGCGCTGATTCCCTTTGTGGGCCCGCTGTTCGATTTCGCGTACAGCCCCGATCGGGCCTGGACCTGGACGACCGGCCGAGGCTGGCTCGAAGTCCTGCCCGGGGCGGTGACGGCGCTGGGCGGCCTGCTGCTGCTGATGTCGCGCAACCGCGCAACCGCGATGCTCGGCGGTTGGCTCGCGGTGGCGGGCGGGGCCTGGTTCGTCGTCGGGCGCGCGCTGGCCGGCCCACTCGGCCTCGGCGACGCGGGCGTGCCGCTGGCGGCGACGGAGGCCAAGCACGTCGCGCTGGAGTTGACGTACTTCTACGGGCTCGGCGCGTTGATCGTCTTCCTGGGCGCGGCCGCGCTTGGACGCATCTCGGTGCGAAGCGTGCGCGACGTGGAGTGGGCGGATCCGGTCGCGGCGGACGCTGTCGCCGAGCGCCCGGCTCCTGCTGTTGCCGAGACGGCGGTGCCGGAGGAGCGCACCACTACGACGGCGGGCCAACCCGTGATGGCGGAGCAGAAGACCGAGGTCATCGGCCCCACCGCCGAGGCTTCGCAGCCACACCGCCGCAGCTGGCGAGACATGTTCCGGTCGCGCGGCCACGGCGGCGATCGTCTCGCGCACCGCTGACCTGATTCGATTGCGCTCAGTGGCGGCTGGCCTCTTGGGCGAGTTGAACCCTGGACCTGAGATCCAGCTTGTCGTAGACGTGGCGCAGGTGCGACTGCACGGTGCGCGGCGAGACGAACATGCGCGTGGCGATGTCTTTGTTCGACAGGCCATCCCGGACCAGGCCTGCGATCTGTAGTTCGGTCGGAGTCAACGCGTCCCAACCACAGGACGGTCGTTTGCGTTCCCCGCGGCCGCGCAGTGCATAGGCGACGGCTTCATCGGTTGACATAGCGGTGCCTTCAGCCCAGGCAACCTCGAACTCGTCGGCTCCCAATACATTTCGGATTTCATTTACCAAATCTTCCTGCGCCGTGTCGAATGCCTTGAACCGCACGAGGCCCATTCGTCGACGCGCGGCATCTGCTGCGCCGCAATGTCGCGCTGCGTCACGATGACGGCCGGCGTGACATGCCAGACCCCCGATGCACTCGAGTATGTCGGGGATGAGCAACCGACCCTCGACCTTCGCCGCGATCGCCAGCGCTTCGAAGGCGTCGGCTTCGGCTACCTCGACAGTGCCCGCAAAGAGATGAATGCGGGCGCGCGTCGTCAGTGCCATCGACAACCACCAGCCTGTGAGGGTGGGAACCGCCTCGTCCAGCCATCGGAGGGCGGCGGCTTTCTCTGCACACGCCAAGCCGATCTGCCCTAAAAACACTCTGTTGGTCATTTCGGCCGGCGGATTCATCCGCGCACGCAGCGCGTCCTGCGCCGCCTCCCATGCAGCGGCGCAGTCTCCATCTGCCAGACAGGCCGTGCCGATCATGACCAAGGCGCCTTGGTCGAAGACTCCCGCCATCGACTGGCTGGCTTCCAACGCTGCCATTCCTGCGGTACGAGCGCGTCCACCGTCGCCGCTCCAGGCGCGCAGGGTTGCTTCGCTCATCAGGCCGATCGCGGAGTCGACGGGGTCATGCGCCGATGTGGCGTCGGCGACGAAATCTGCGTTCTGTGCAATAGCACCTGTCAGATCGCCTCGAATGGCCTGGATGTTGATGAGCACCCATCGGCACTGCCGTGCATTGAAGCGGTCGCCGATCGCCTCCGCGATCTGATATCCCTCCGTGGCGAACGGACCTACCGAGACGACCTCGCCTGCCATGAACGCTCCATATGCCCGACGGCTGAGCAACAGGCTCAGCCGCCATGAATCGCCGAGCGCCCGGGCCATAGCGGTCGCCTCGTCGAAGTATGGCGTCGACAGTTCAGGGTCGTGCGCGGTGATACAGGCGCATGCGGTGAGCGCTCTGGTTGTCAGCGCGGGATCGTCGACCGTGCGCGCGATTTCCAACGCCTCGAGGGCTTGGTCGAGGCTGGCGCTGATGTCGATCCATGAGCTCAACACCGCCTTATCGGCGAGCGCTCGAGCACGGATTGCGGGCGGGCATTCGTATTCACGCTCATCGAGAGCGGCGAGTGCGGCTTCGAGCCACGCCAGCCCCTCGACGAGGCGGCCGCGAGTCAGCCACAGGGGTTGAAGTGATGATGCCAGCTCGAGAACCCTTGCCTGGTAGCCGTTCTCATGACTCCAGGTGAACGCTGACCGCAGGTTGTCGATATCGAGTTCTGCCTGCTCGATGAGATGCTCGTAGTCGTCGCGTGCGGGTGTGTCCAAGCGACTCGCCATCATGGTGTAGTGGGCGCAGTGCCGCTCCCGCACGTCCGCTGCTTCGTCGGATTCGCCGAGCTTCTCCAGCGCGTACTGCCGGACCGTCTCGAGGAGTCTGTAACGCGTTGCGCCCCTGTCGTTCTCCGGGATGACGAGGGACTTGTCGACGAGCAGACTCAGCTCGTCGAGCACTTGAAAGCGCTCCACGTCCGTGGTTCCCCCGACAGCCTGCGCCGCAGTGAGACTGAACCCGCCCATGAAGACGGCGAGGCGGCGGAACAGAACACGTTCGGGTTCGGTCAACAGCGCATGGGACCAGTCCACCGAAGCGCGGAGGGTCTGTTGACGCCTCACCGCGGTTCGCGCTCCGCCTGTCAGCAGCCGGAACCGGTCGTGCAAACTGTCGGCGATGTCGTCGAGCGACAACGCCCGGACGCGCGCCGCTGCAAGCTCGATGGCCAACGGCATGCCATCGAGACGACGGCAGATCTCAGTGACGATCACCGCATTGTCGTCGGTGACCGCAAAGTTCGGCCGGGCTCGACGTGCCCGGTCGGTGAAGAGCTCGATGGCCTCGTCGTCAATGGATAGAGACGGCACGGTCCAGTTCACTTCTCCGGTAACCAATAGCGGCTCGCGGCTGGTCGCCAGCACCGCCACCGTGGAGCAGTTGGCCAACAAGTCGTCGACGAAAGCAGCGCAGGCTTCCAGCAGGTGCTCGCAGTTGTCCAGCACCAGCAGAATTCGGCGGTCGCGGACGTAGCTGTGCAGTGTGCTGCTGATCGAGCGGCCCGGCTGGTCAGGCAAACCGAGCGCCCGAGATACGGCGACTGGAACCACTTCTGGATGGGTCACCGGCGCCAGGTCTGCGTACCAGACGCCGTCGGGAAAGCGAGACGCGACCTTTCCCGCGACTTCGACGGCGAGTCGCGTCTTACCCGCACCGCCTGCTCCGCTCAATGTCACCAGGCGGTTCTGCTCCAAGAGGGCACTGATCTCCTGGATTTGTGATCCGCGTCCGACGAACGTCGTCAGCTGCATCGGAAGGTTTTTCGTCGTAGCGCTGTACGAGGTGCGCAGGGGCGGGAAAGCGTTCTGAAGCTCGGAGTGGCAGAGCTGCGCGACTCGCACCGGCTTGGGCAGGTCGCGTAGGGCGTGACTACCGAGATCGGTCAGCCAAGTGCATTCGGGGAGCTGGTCTTCGACGAGTTCTTCGGTGACGCTGGACATCACAGTCTGGCCACCGTGCGCCAGATCCCGTAGTCGAGCCGTCTTGTTGATCGTGCGTCCGGCGTAGTTGCTTTCGTCGCGTAACTGAACTTCGCCTGTGTGCAGACCGATCCGCAACCTGATCGGCCCGAGATCCGCGCGCTGTAGAGCGAGCGCACATGCCACCGCATCGCCGGCGCGTGAAAAGGCCACGACGAAGCTGTCGCCCTCGCCTTGCTCTACCGGGCGCACGCCGGCGTGAGCAGCGACGAGGGTGTCGACGGTGGCGTCGAGTTTTGCGATGGCTTCGGTCATCACAGCGGACTGTGTTTCCCACAGCTGAGTCGAACCCTCGACATCGGCGAGTAGCAGCGTGACCGTTCCCGTCGGAAGCAGTTCGGCCATGTCAACCTCGGTCCACTCAGCTGTGCTCATGGTGCCAGCATGGGGCGATCGACATCGGTGAAACATCCGCCTAATGGCGCAGTTGTCGTCGCGTTGAGCGCAGACGCCGCGGTGTGCTGGTGACTTAGGCCCTATTTCCTGTCCGATGGGACGAGTCTCACCGCACTGCTGTGAGCTGGATGACTGAAAGCCGCCCGCCTAGAAGATAGCCTGGCTATCTAATTACCTCTGCAAATGCGCCATTGAGCTGATGATTCGTGCTGGATCGCGCCGGATAGTCGAGGAAGACGACTTTTAGGAGAGGCGAGATGACCGACAGGCCTGGCATCACTGACTCAATCGCCGCGCGCCAGAACATGGCTGCAGCGGTGTGCGAGGCGTTCGGCTTCCCTCGTGAGGACTGGCCGATGTTCGCCCGATGGGCCGCCGCCCCGTTGACACCGCACGACGAAGAGGCGCTGTACCAGTACGTGGATGTCATGATCGCCGAGCGCTGCTGGAAGCCGACCGACGACCTGTTGTCCCACCTGATCGACCTCGAGGTCGACGGCGTCGAACTCACCGCCGACGACATTCACCGCTTCGTCGCCACATTGACAACGGGCGCTCGCTAGGGCACCGCCGCGCGATTCGTGGAGCCGCACCGGCGGTGAGCGCCGCCAAGACTCCACAAATCGCGACAAACCTCAGCGGCCCGATCGCCGGCGATGGCCGCAATGGCACACTGGTCTCTTATGGTGCGCGACGCGACCGTCGCCGTCCCGTGATCACAAGACCTAACGAAAGACATAGTTGCCATGGATCTGGTCGTCTTCCTGCCCCTGCTCATCGCGCTGGGTGCCTTCATGTTCTTCGCATCGCGACGCCAGAAGAAAGCCATGCAGGCCACCATCGACCTGCACGAATCGCTCCAAATCGGGGACCGTGTGCACACCACGTCGGGTCTCGTGGGAACCATCACCGCGATCACCGACGACGAGGTCCAACTCGAGATCGCACCCGGAGTGGTGACCACTTGGATGAAGCTCGCCGTGCGCGACCGCATCACCGACGACGATTTCGATGACGTCGAGTCGGATTCGGCGGCCACCGAACTCACCGAAAGCCCGAACGCCAAGACCGACGGCTGAGTCCAAGGGCCGCCAACACAGCTGTAGCCCGTAATCTGTGCGGTGCTGACGGACCGATCTCGAGGAGACCTGAGGAAACGTGGCATCGTCTTCCCCGCCGGTGCACCCTGCCCGCTACCTGTCGCTGTTCCTGGTGTTGCTCGTCGGCGCCTACCTTCTGGTGTTTCTGACCGGCGACAGGAAGCCTGAGCCGAAACTCGGCATCGACCTGCAGGGCGGCACCCGCGTCACGCTGACCGCACGCACCCCGGACGGGTCACCGCCCACCCGCGACGCCCTGAACCAGGCGCAGCAGATCATCAATGACCGGGTCAACGGGCTCGGCGTGTCCGGGTCCGAGGTGATCATCGACGGCAACAACCTCGTTATCACGGTGCCCGGCAGCGAGAGCAGTGACGCCCGCAACCTGGGGCAGACGGCTCGCCTGTACATCCGGCCGGTCATCCACGTCATCCCCGCCGAAGGCGCGGGCCAGCAGCCGCCGACCGAAGCGCCGCCCGGCGCGCCACCGGCCGGCCCGGCCCAGCCCGGCGGCCCGGTGCCGCCAGGCGCCCCCGCTGCGCCCGCCCCGAACGGGCAACCACCCACTCCGGCCGGTCAGCAGCCGGCCCCGGCCGCCCCGCAGCCACGGCCCTATCCGCAGGAGCCGGCCCCGACACCGTCGCCCGCTCCGGCACCGGGCACGCCGACCCCGGCACCCGGTTCCCCGACCCCGTCACCGGCACCCGGCGCACCGGCGCAGAAAACGCCCCGGTCACCCGCGGACGTCCCGCTGCAGCAACGCATCGCCGACGAGAAGCAGTTGCGCCAGAGCACCGACCAGCAGATCCAGATCCTGGCCCTGCAGTTCCAAGCCACCCGCTGCAAGGAGGACGACGTCCTCGCCGGCAACGACGATCCGAACCTTCCGCTTGTCACCTGCTCCGACGACGGCACCGAGGTGTATCTACTCGACAAGTCGATCATCAACGGCGAGCAGATCCAGGACGCCTCGAGCGGCCTGGACCGGCAGCGCGGCGAGTACGTCGTTGACGTCCAATTCAAAAGCGAGGGCGCCAAGACCTGGGCGGACTTCACCGCCGCCAACGTCGGCACCCAGACCGCGTTCGTGCTCGACTCGAAGGTGATGAGCGCCCCGGAAATCCGCGAGGCGATCCCGGGCGGACGTACACAGATCACCGGCCACTTCACCCAGCAGACGGCGCGGGAACTGGCGAACGTGCTCAAATACGGTTCGCTGCCGTTGTCGTTCGAGTCTTCGGAAGCCGAAACCGTCTCCGCCACTTTGGGTTTGTCGTCGCTTCGGGCCGGCCTGATCGCCGGTGCCGTCGGGTTGGCGCTGGTGCTGGCGTACTCACTGCTCTACTACCGGATGTTGGGCGTGCTGACCGCGCTGTCGCTGGTCGCTTCGGGCGCAATGGTTTACGCGATCCTGGTGTTGCTCGGCCGCTGGATCGGCTACACGCTTGACCTCGCCGGCATCGCCGGTCTGATCATCGGCATCGGCATGACGGCCGACTCGTTCGTGGTGTTCTTCGAACGCATCAAAGACGAGATACGCGAAGGCCGTTCGTTCCGCTCGGCCGTTCCGCGCGGCTGGGCGCGAGCGCGCAAGACCATCGTCTCCGGCAACGCGGTGACTCTGCTTGCCGCGGTGGTGCTTTACATCCTCGCCGTCGGGCAGGTCAAGGGCTTCGCGTTCACGCTCGGGCTGACAACGGTTCTCGACGTCGTCGTGGTCTTCCTGGTGACGTGGCCGCTGGTGTATATCGCGTCGAAGTCGCCGACGCTGGCCAAGCCCTCGCTGAACGGACTCGGTGCGGTGCAACAGATCGCCAGGGAGCGACGAGCTGCCGCGCACGCGACGGGACGGGAATAACCATGGCGGCCAAACAGTCCTCCGACGAACAGCAGACCACTGCGGTGGAGGCGCCGGATCTTGACGCCGTGACCCCCCGGCACGGCTTCTTTGTGCGGCTCTACACCGGCACGGGTGCGTTCGAGGTCATCGGCAAGCGCAAGCTCTGGTACGCCGTCAGCGGCCTGATCGTGGCGCTCTGCCTGGCGAGCATGCTGCTGCGCGGCTTCACGTTCGGCATCGACTTCGAGGGCGGCACCAAGGTGTCGATGCCGACCGCGACGGAGTCGGGCACCGTGACCACCCAGCAGGTCGAAGACGTGTTCAGCTCGACTTTGGGCAAGAGCCCGGAATCGGTGGTCATCGTCGGCAGTGGCGCATCGGCCACGGTGCAGATCCGTTCTGAGCATCTGGACAACGACGAAACCGAGCAGCTCCGGACCGCGCTCTTCGACGCGTTCAAGCCAAAGGGCGCCGACGGCCAGCCGAGCAAGCAGGCCATCAGCGACTCGGCGGTCTCAGAAACATGGGGTGGCCAGATCACCCAGAAGGCGTTGATCGCGCTGGTCGTGTTCCTGGTGCTGGCGGCCATCTACATCACCGTGCGCTACGAGCGCTACATGGCGATCGCCGCGTTGGCCACGCTGGTGTTCGACCTGGTGGTGACGGCCGGTGTGTACTCCATCGTCGGGTTCGAGGTCACCCCGGCGACCGTGATCGGCCTGCTCACGATTCTCGGTTTCTCGCTGTACGACACGGTCATCGTGTTCGACAAGGTCGAGGAGAACACCCACGGCTTCGAGCACACGACCCGACGCACCTTCGCCGAGCAGGCCAACCTCGCCGTCAACCAGACCTTCATGCGCTCGATCAACACCAGCCTCATCTCTGTGCTGCCGATCCTGGCGTTGATGGTGGTCGCGGTCTGGCTGCTCGGTGTCGGCACGCTGATGGACCTCGCGCTGGTGCAGCTGGTCGGCGTCATCGTCGGTACCTACTCGTCGATCTTCTTCGCCACCCCGCTGCTCGTCTCGTTGCGAGAACGCACCGAACTTGTGCGCAAGCACACGCGCCGAGTGATGAACCGTCGCAAGGGCGCCTCGGCGCGCGTGGCCGACATCGCCGACGAGCAGGAGCCCGTCGGCGCCACCGCGCAGGCCAGCACCGCGCCGCCGCCGGACAAACCCGCCCCCGGCGCACGGCCGGTGCGCCCGACCACCAGCCGGACCGGTCGCCCGTCGGGTAAGCGCGACACCCGGCGGCGGTAGCGAGATGATCGGCGGCGAACGGGCGGCTTCGGCATGGCGCTGCGGCGTGCCGGCGGCCATTGTGATGCTGGCCGTGGCGCTGGTATCGGCGTGCACGCCCAGCCCGGCCGACAACGTCGACTACGCGGTCGACGGGACGCTGACCACCTACAACACCAACACCGTCGCAGGCGCCGCTTCGGGCGGCCCGCAGGCGTTCGCGCGGGTACTGACGGGATTCAACTACCACGGGCCCGACGGCCAGATCGTCGGCGACCACGACTTCGGCACCATCTCGGTCGTCGGTAGGCAACCGCTGGTGCTCGACTACGAGATCAACGCCAGCGCAGTGTATTCCGACGGCAAACCGATCACCTGCGACGACCTCGTACTGGCCTGGGCGTCGCAGTCCGGCAGGTTCCCGACGTTCGACGCCGCCAACCGCGCCGGGTACAGCGACATCGCATCGGTGGACTGCACGCCGGGCGAGAAGAAGGCACGCGTGTCGTTCGCCCCCGATCGTGGGTTCGTCGACTTCGGTCAGCTGTTCGCCGCGACGTCGATGATGCCGTCGCACGTCATCGCCGATCAGCTCGGGCTCGGCGACGGCGGCGTAACCAAGGCGATCCTCGAGAACAACGGCGCGGCAGTGGAGCGCATCGCGCAGGTGTGGAACACCGGGTGGACGCTCAAACCCGATGCCGACCTGAAGAAGTTTCCGTCGTCGGGGCCATACAAGCTGGACTCGGTGACGAACGAGGGCGCTGTCGTGCTGGTCGCCAACGACAAGTGGTGGGGCGCCAAGCCGGTCACCCAGACCGTGAAGGTGTGGCCGCGCGGCGCCGACATCCAGGAGCGCGTCAATCAGGGTGCTTTCGACGTCGTCGACATGGCCGCGGGTTCGTCGGGCACGCTGAACCTGCCCGACGACTACGTGCGGACCGACGCCCCCTCGGCCGGCATCCAGCAGCTCATCTTCGCGCCAAAGGGCGTCATGGGTGCTCCGCCGGCTCGCCGGGCGTTGGCGTTGTGCACACCGCGAGACGTCATCGCACGCAACGCCGAGGTGCCCATCGCCAATTCGCGACTCAACCCGGTCGTGGAGGACGCGTTCAGTTCGGCGGAGGCCGCCCCGGGTGCGGGGCAGTTCGTCGCCGCGAACCCGGACGCGGCACGGGCTGCGCTCACCGGCCGGCCGCTGACCGTCCGAGTCGGCTATCAGACTCCCAACGCCCGGCTCGCCGCGACAATCGGGGCGATCGCCAAGGCATGCGCGCCGGCAGGCATCACCGTGCAGGACGCCGGCGGCGACGCCGTCGGCCCATTGTCGTTGCGCAACAACGAGATCGATGTGCTCGTCGCCAGCACCGGCGGTGCCGCGGGCAGCGGGTCGACCGGTTCGTCGGCGATGGACGCGTATCAGTTCCACACCGACAACGGCAACAACCTGCCGCGCTACTCCAACCCGCAGATCGATCGCGTCGTCGCGACGCTGGCCGTCACCAACGACCCCAAGGAACTGGTCCGGCTGCTCGGCGAGGGCAGCCCGATCCTGTGGGCGGATATGCCGACGTTGCCGCTGTACCGTCAGCAGCGCACGGTCCTGACATCGAAGAAGATGTTCGCGGTCAGCAGCAATCCGACCCGGTGGGGCGCGGGATGGAACATGGACCGCTGGGTGCTCCAGCAGTGAGCGAGCAGGCCGGTCCGGCCATCTCGACGCTGATCGCGGCGATGATGCGAGAGGTGCCCGACTTCCCCGAACCGGGCGTCGCGTTCAAGGACCTCACACCGCTGTTGGCCGACGCGCACGGCTTGGCCGCGGTCACCGACGCGCTCGCCGAAGCGGCTTCCGGTGCTGACCTGGTGGCCGGAATCGACGCGCGCGGTTTCCTGTTGGGCGCCGCGGTCGCGCTGCGACTGGGAACGGGCGTCCTGGCGATCCGCAAGGGCGGCAAGCTGCCGCCGCCGGTCTACAGCGAGACCTACTCGCTCGAATACGGCACCGCGACGCTGGAGATCCCGGCCGACGGACTCGACGTCGCCGGGCGCTCCGTGCTGATCATCGACGACGTGCTGGCCACCGGCGGGACAGCTGCCGCGGCGGTCAAGTTGCTGCGACACGCCGGCGCGTCGGTGACCGGGGCGGCGGTGCTGCTCGAGCTGACCGCGCTCGACGGACGGCGCGCACTCGAGCCGTTGCCA
>NZ_LZKP01000008.1 GCF_001672895.1 Mycobacterium sp. E740 | reverse complement strand
TGCCCGCCGGCCCGTGATGCTCGGTGCAGATCGTGATGTCGCGCATCCGGTCGAGAATCCTGTTCAACGAGATCCGGCCTTCCGCTCGTGCGAGCGGGGCGCCGGGGCACGAGTGGACACCGCGGATGAACGCGATCTGCTCGCGAACGTTTGCCCGGTCAGGCCGGAATGTGTTGGCATCGGCGAACTTCCGTTCGTCGCGGTTGCAGGCACCGGGAAGCAGCATCACCGTCGTGCCGGCGGGCAACCGCCACTTCACCTACGAGCCGACCTTCATCATGCGGGGGCTCAGCGAACTGCACATCACGTTCACGCCGATCGGCTGATCGATTACAGGAGAACGACATGACCGGAAAGCTCGAGGGCAAGGTCGCTTTCATCACCGGCGCGGCTCGCGGCCAGGGCCGCGCGCACGCGATCGCGATGGCCAGGGAAGGCGCCGACATCATCGCGGTCGACATCTGCCGCGACATCCCGTCGAACCCGTATCCGCTCGCGACACCCGAGGATCTTTCCGAAACCGAGCGTGCGGTCAAGGAAATCGGGCGACGGGTGGTGGCGCGCATCGCCGATGTCCGTGAGCGCCACGAACTGCGGGATGCCGTCGAAGCCGGCGTCGCTGACCTCGGCAAGATCGACATCGTCGTCGCCAACGCGGGCATACTGCCGATGGCGATGGGCAGACCGCACGACGCGATGTCGTTCGTCGATGCCTCCGACGTCGACCTGCTCGGCGTGATGAACACCGTCGCGGTCACGGTTCCACACTTACCCGACGGATCGTCGGTCATCATCACCGGCTCGACGGCAGGGATGATCCGGGGCACCACGGACAACCCGAACATGGGACCCGGTGGCAGGGGTTACGGCTGGAGCAAGCGGGTGCTGATCGAGTATGTCGAAGAGATGTCGATGGCGTTGGCGGAGAGGTTGATTCGTGTCAACGCGATCCACCCCACGAACTGCAACACTCACCTGCTGCAGAACGACGGGATGTACAGCATGTTCCGTCCCGACCTCACCGCCGAGGGCAAGCAGGCCACCCGTGCGGATGCCGAACCGCTGTTCACGATCTTCCAGGCGATGCCCATTCCCTACATCGAACCGGAGGACATGGCGAACCTCGGCGTTTTCCTCGCCAGTGACGACAGCCGCTACATCACCGGCCAGCAGATCCGCGTCGACGCGGGCTCACTGCTCAAGTGGCCCAACGGGCCGGGCGGTTAAGGCCGGTGCAGGAAACCGTGTAGCACCGCCTGGACGAGCTCCTCGACGATCGCCTCACGCGACGGCGGTCGGTTGCCGAAGAAGGTGGAACGCAGGGCCACCATGCCGACGATCATCGCGACCGTCGAGTGTGCGGGCAGATCCGGCTGCTCCGAACGCAATCCGCGCAGCCGGATACCTTCGGCGCTGATCTGACCGAGCAGCGTCAGTGCCCGTCTGATGTCGGCGATGCCGGCACTTTCTATTTCCTCGTCGGTGAGCCCGTCCGAGGCGACAAGGGTCAGCAGCAGGCCCCGGTGCTCGATGAGAACGTCGTAGAGCCGGCCGACGAATTGACGGGACAACTCCTCCTCGTCGGTCTCCTCGGGAACGACGGCTTGCCAGGTATTGCCGAAATCGTCGACGAAGTTCGTGAACGGAAGCACGAGAGCTTCGCGGAAAAGTCCGGCCTTCGAACCGAAGTGGCGGAACAGCAGATACTCCGTGACGCCGGCCGCCTCGGCGATCTCCCGCGTCGTCGTGCTCCGATAGTCGCGGCGCGCGAAGAGATCACGCGCGGCGTCGAGCAGGAGCCGCCGGGCCTCGCCGGGAGGCCTGCGCGCGCCGGGCGCCTCCCCGGCGGATCCCTTCTTCGACGAACGTCGCTGGGGCATGGCAACCGACGATAGCCGTCCCTTGACCGCACGCCGGGTAATAGTGTCCACTATTAATGCGGTAGAGGTGCGGAAGGGGCAGTGTCATGGGTCAACTCATCATGCTGGGAACGCTGTTCGGGTTGATGGCCGTGATCTTCGGCCTGGTGCTGTACTTCGACCCCGAAGCGCGCGGCAACGGTGGTGATGACGCGGTCATGGAGCACGACCGATGAACACCGAGCTGACACCGGCGTTGATCGCCGGACTGTCCTTCGCCTACGTCGGCGGTGTGCTGTTCCTGGCGTTCGGCGTGTACCTGAGCATCCGGCGCGGCCGCATCCACCCGCTGCTGCTCGTGTCCATCTCGGCCATCTCGTTCTCGTGGATCGAGGCACCCTACGACTGGACGATGTACGCCCAGTTCCCGCCCGCGCTTCCGCGGATGCCGTCGTGGTGGCCGTTGAACATGACCTGGGGCGGAGGGCTTCCGTCGTCGGTGCCGATCGGTTACATCGCGTACTTCGTGCTGCCCGCCGTGATCGGGGCCGCGCTCGGACGCCGGCTGATCCGGCGCTTCGGCTGGCGCCGACCCCAGACGCTGCTCGTCGTCGGGCTCCTCGTCGGATTCTGCTGGGCCCTGCTGTTCAACGGGTTCTTCGGGCCACGGCTCGGTGTCTTCTACTACGGCTACGTGATTCCGGGGCTGGCGATCTTCGAGGGAAGCAAGTTCCAGTACCCGATCTACGACGCCATCGCGATGGGTCTGCAGATGATGGTGTTCACCTATCTTCTCGGGCGCACCGACGCTTCGGGCCGCAACGCCATCGAAGTGTGGGCGGACAGCCGGTCGACGAGCCGTGTCGGCTCGTCTCTGCTGTCCATCGCGGCCGTCATCGTCGCCGGACATCTCATGTACGGCGCGGTTTTCGCGCCACACCTCGTGACGAAACTCGGCGGCTACGTGACGTCCGGTCCGACGGAGCAGCTGTTCCCCGGGGTGTCCAACCAGCCCCGGTGAGGTGTAGGTCGCGATCAGCCGGACGGCATCGTTGCGAGGTTGTGCCAGAGGTTGCGCAGGCTGTCGGTGCCGCCGAACAACGTCGTGAAGTGCGTGGAATCGATCAGCACGATGTCACCGGCACGCCGACCGGTCGGCGGCATCCAGATCAGCGCGTTGAACTCGGTATTTCCCGCGGCGGTGAACGGGTGCGGTCTGTTCAGATCGACGCGTTGGCGTCCCAGCACGCGCAGGCTTTCGCTCTCAGGGGCGGTCAACTCGTAGTGGGGTAGGTGCGGGTGGAAGTTGAATGTGGTCACATTGTCGAGCAGTCGCGCCGTGTCCAGATCGCGGAATCCGCTCAGCGGGGCTATTTCTCGGGTGCCCTCGACCACTGCGGGCCGAAGCCCCCAGATGTTGTGCACGGGGACGTCGAGCGCCGTCATCAACGACCTGGTGTATTGGCCGAACCGCTGCTGGCGCGGCACCAGCGGATCGCCGTGGTGTGCGAACTCCACCTGGCGCTGGTCGAAATCGTCGGTGAAGCCGACGTCGTGGTGCGGGGCGAGTAACAGGCAGGTGCCCTCCCGTTGCAGCCATCGCTCGATCGCCTCGATCTCGTCGGCGGTGGCTTCCTGTTGGGACAGGATGTGGTCGAGACCGAACACCATCAGCGTGTCGGTGTCCGCGAGGATCCGCTCGTCGATCGGTAGCGGGTAACCCGCTTGGTCGATGCGCTGGAACACGGCTACCGCGTGGCCGGTGGCCGCGCCGGCGAGCTCCTGGAAGGCCAGTGTCGAACGGTGGAAGAGTTCCAGCGTTCCGGCAATGCCCTGCAGGAAGTGAGCCTCGTCGTATTCGACGGTTTCGTAGTTGGGCCACAACGCGTTTCGCACTTCGGTCATGGTGGAGAACCGGTTGTACATCTCGCCTGGGTCGCGCTGCGCTTCCCACGGGTAGCTCCACGCCCAGTAGATACTGATTCGCCTGTGGCCGTCGTGTCCGCGCGGGATGTGGCCCTGGTTGTACGTGCGGGCGGCGGTGGTCATGCTGCCTCTTTCAGCGTGGCAAGGTACCTCAGGCCGCCTATCCCGGGCAGAAAGAAGTAAGCGCCGCCCCGCAGCGTGGTGAACGCGGGTATTCCCTTGTGCACCTTGCGTATCGGCCGCTTCGGCACGGTGAAGTCGAGCGTGCCGTCCTGCGTCCCGCAGATCGGGTCGTGTTCGTTGCCGAGTTCGTGGAACGTCTTGTCGTTGATCCACACGTTCTGCGCGAACTCGAACTGGCGCACGAGGTCGGCGCAGATGATGAACGCGGCGATGCCGCGATCGACGCCGTCGTCGGGCGCACCGTCGGGCAGTGCGGGGCCGTACGTCGCACCCCGACGGATCATCCGGCGGCGGTTCATGAAATGGGCGGTGTCGCGAGGGTTGAGCCGTCTCGCATGCGAGCCCAGCGGGCATGCGTACCCGAACGGGTCCATTTCCTGGTAGTTGAAGTCGTTGTTGCGCATCGGGTCAGCGCCCAGTTCGGGGTCGTCCTGGTCGGGTGCGAGAACCAGCGGCGCACCGCTTCGCCAGCGTCCCATGAACTTCGCGGCGAGCAACTCCTCATCCTCTGCGTTCTTCGAATTCGCTCTCAGGTAGTCGCGGAACATGCCGACGTGTTCCTGCAGCCGGCGGTAGGCCAGGTAGCTGCCGTTTCGCGACAGCGCCTCGGGCTGAGGGAGGTTGGTCACCGGCCCTTCTTCGTCGGGGTAGCCGAGTATGAATTCGCCCGGCTCGAGTGGCGCGCCGGAGCCGGGCGTCGGCTCTTCACCGGAACCCTTCATCACCGGCTGGGACAACCGGTCACGGAAGCCGAAATGGTCGTGGGCGTAGTTGAACGGCGGGGTCGCGTTGAGGTCGAGATGCGAGAGGCTGCGCACGCCGTCGGTCTGCGTCAGCAGATTGTCGTGCTGCGCGAGAGAGATCCGGCACTGTTCGTCGTCGCGCGCGAAGAGGATGGCAATGGCATGCAACTCGTCGCTCGCCAGCCCGCCGACCCAGTTGTCCGGATGGTTCTCGCCGGAGTCGCCGAGAATGTCTGCACGCGAAGCCATTCCCTCGCGAAACGCGTCGGGGAAGGTGAGCAGCGACTGTTCCGGTACGCCCAGGGCGCGCAACCCCGTCCAGGTGAAGGCCAGCGTGACCCACCGCCGGGTGGTCTCCATTGTCACGGGCACGCTCGCTGCGGACTCGACCTTGTCGAGTAGTGCGGTGAGCCAGGTGCGGCCACCCGCGGGCGTGTCGAAAGTCAGGAATTCGTACCGTCCGGTGATGGCCGGAGTTCGGGTGAGCAGGATGTGCTGGATGTCGTCGAGTTCGAGGTCGCCCACGGTCATCTCGTCGGTCACTGCATCTGGTCGAGCATGGTGGAGAACGCCGCCTTGAGCCGCAACGCCTTCTTGATCTCGTCGGCGGTCACATAGGGATACTCGCCGTACTCCAGGAAGCTGGGAACCTGGTGTTCCCGAACAAATCTCACGAACGCCTCCGGGTTCTCCTTCCAGTCCTCCGGGAAGCCTTCGAGGTTCGTGAACACCGTCGTGATGCCGGTCTGGCTGAACAATTGCACCGCGTCCTCGGTGTATTTGTCGAAGTCGGTGTCGAAGATGCCCTGATACTGGAAGTGCAGTCCAGAACCCACGTCGAACAGTTGCCACCTCAGGTAATGCAGCCGCAGAGGCGCCAGGACGTCCGGACTGCCCGCGACGGCGTCCTCGATCTGTTTGCCGTAGGCCCGGACGGCTTCTTCGCGGCCCTCCTTGACCTTGGCGATGATCGAGAAGCCGTAGCAGGCTGGCGTCTTGGGGAACAGCGGACCGTAGCGGCCGCGTTCGAGTTCGAAGTACCCCTCTTCGGGGATCGCCATCGCGGCCGGCTTGGACCAATCTTGATTATCTCGTGGCATAACACGCCTCTTTCGGAGGAATCCGATGGCCGGACACTAGCACCGGTCGGGCGGCGGGGCACCGGGTTTGCTTTGTACAGGTCACCCTCGTTTTCGGAGTGCAAATCGTGGGAGATTTCGACGGCCGAGCTATCCGGGGTGCGAAAGCCAGCGCGCGAGAAACGTCCCGATATGGCAGATTTGCCGAAATAGGCGGTCAATACATCTACGCTGCGCGAATACCTGCACTCGGTGCTGCCCGAAGCGTCGGCGGTGGTGGAGCGCCTCTGTCAAGAAAGGGGAGCGGCCGTGAAACTCTCACAGCATTACCTGGTCGTCGGAATTGCGGCGACGTTGTGCGCGATCGGGGTCGCGAGCAGCCCTCTCGCCTGGGCGGAGTGCACTAGTGCGGGCGCTGCCACCGTGTGCGCCCAGGGCACAGTGCGCGGAGGCGGGCCCGACGCGCCGCAAGCCGGGCCCGTCTATCCCGGCTACTGCGCCGACCCGTGGTACTGCAGCGACGATTGGGGCATCGACATCGACCTCAACCCGAGGCCGCCCATAGATATCGGACGTCCGGGACGGCCCGTCGTCGGTCCACGCTAGGAGATTGGTCTCATGGAGAGGGAGCTGCCAATGTTGTTTTCACGCACAATAATCGGAGCCGGGGTGCTCGCGGGCGTCGTGCTTTTCGGCGCCGAGGCGACCGCTGCGGCCGACCCGCCGAATTGCACGGCAGCTGATCTGTCCGGTGTGATGTCCGGTGTGTCCGCAGGTACCTCCTCGTACCTGTTCACGCATCCAGACGTCAACGCCTTCTTCACCGGCCTCAAAGGCAAAACGCGGGAACAGATGTCCGCGGAGATCCAGTCATACTTCGACGCGAACCCTCGGGTCCGCGACGAGCTGAGGGCGGTCCGGCAGCCCGCGGCCGACTTCCGCGACCGCTGCGGCGTCGCGATGCCCGATCTGCCGAGGGGCTAGCGACGTCGGCGGCCCTGCTGCCGCCACCTAGACTGTGGGCGATGACCGACACGCCCGATGTGACGCGGCCGCTGGCCGGGGTGCGCATCGTCGAGATCTCCAGTTTCGTCGCGGTCCCGCTGGCAGGGATGACGCTGGCGCAACTCGGTGCGGAGGTGACTCGCGTCGATCCGATCGGCGGCGCCGCCGACTATCGCCGCTGGCCGGTCACTGCCGACGGTGAGAGCATCTACTGGGCGGGTCTGAACAAGGGCAAGCGTTCCGTGGCCGCCGACGTCCGCGCCGGTGACGGTCAGGCGCTGATTCAGCGCTTGATCGCCGAGAGCGGGGTGTTGATCACCAATGTTGCTGGGCGCGAATGGCATTCGTACGAGGCGTTGTCCCGTTTGCGGCCCGATCTGATCCACGTCGAGGTCTCCGGACGCGCCGACGGCGGCACCGGTGTCGACTACACCGTCAACGCCGGCATTGGTTTTCCGCTGGTCACCGGTCCGGCTGAACTGGCGACGCCGGTCAACCACGTGCTGCCGGCATGGGATGTCGCGTGCGGAATCTATACCGCCCTGGCCGTGGTCACTGCGTTGCGGCACCGGGACGCAACCGGGCAGGGCCAGCAGATCAGCATCCCACTGGAGAACGTCGCTCTTGCCACAGCGGGCAATCTCAGTTTGTTCACCGAGGCGATGGTCAACGGCACCGCGCGTGAGCGCATCGGCAATTCGGTGTACGGCCAGTACGGCCAGGACTTCTTGAGCAGCGACGGCGTCTCGTTCATGGTCGTCGCGCTGACCGGCAGACACTTCCGCGACCTCGCCGAAGTCACTGGGACGACGAAAGCTGTTGCCGCACTCGCTGAAACGCTGGATGCTGACTTCACTGACGAAGGTCAGCGGTTCGAGCACCGCGAAGCGCTGACGGGTCTGTTCGGTGAGTGGTTTGCAGCGCACACCGCCGACGAGATCACCGTTGCGCTGTCGGGCACCTCGGTGTTGTGGGAGCGGTACCGCACGTTCGCCGAGGCGGCGACCCAGAAAAGGGTCACCGACAACCCACTCTTCACCCCGCTCGACCAACCTCGCATCGGAACGTATCTGGCTGCCGGACTGCCGATCTCGATCGACGGTCAGTATGCGCCTGCTGTCGCGTCCCCGGCATTGGGTGACGACACGGTCGGTGTGCTGAGCGACTGGCTGGGTCTGTCGGCCGACGAGATCGATCGACTCGTCGCGGCGGGCAGTGTGGCGACGGGCCGCGCCGAGTGAGCCGCCTGCTGGACCTGCTCGAGCTGCGAGGCGGCGGCGACGACGCCTGGATCGGTCCGGCAAGCGGTCCGGAGGGAAAGCGCGCCTACGGTGGTCAGTTCGTTGCGCAGAGTCTGGCGGCTGCGTGGCATACCGTCGAGGCCGACCGGTTGCCCACCAGCATGCACCTGCAGTTCCTGCGTGGGGGCGAAGCCGGCGACGACGTGGAGTACCGCGTGATGAGAGTGTTCGACGGCCGGACGTCGTCGGCCCGCCGGATCGAATCCCGTCAGCAGCAGCGGTTGTTGACGGCGGCGACGGTGTCCTTCGCGTTGCCCGTTCGCGGCCCACAGCACGGGCGCCGACAGTCGATGCCGCACGATCCGGAGTCGCTGCCGCAGACCGGCCCGGCCGGACCGGCGCCGTCCATGCCGCTCGACGAACTCGACATCAGGATTGCCGACGACCGGTCGGCCGGTGGGTTCGTGCGCCGGCTGTGGTGGCGGGCGACCGTACCGCTTCCGGATGACCCGATGCTGCACACCTTGATCGCGGTCTACGTCTGCGACGTCTACATGATCGATCCCGCTCTGCAGGTCCATGGCCACTCGATGATGGCGCGCACACACCGAAGCGGCACAACGGATTCGTCGATCTGGTTTCACCATCCGGTGTCCGCCGACCAGTGGAACCTGCTCGAATCGACGTCGCCCGCTGCGGCACGAGGCCGCGGCGTCGTGACCGCCAGCCTGATCCGCTCCGACGGCGTCGTCGCCGCGACGTTGGCCCAAGAAGGCCTTATCGCGGAGCGGGAATCCTGACCGCGTCTGTGGAAGTGGTCCGCACCCGCCGCCGTAGAGCTGTCACCAGCTGAGTGAGCAGAATGCCGACAGCAAGCGATGCGGCGACTCCGATTCCGGGGTGCGCCTTGAACATCGCGTACACCTGGTAGTGCACAAGATATGTGTACAGCGACGCCTCGGCGAGGACACAGGCCGCGACCGTCAGTGCGGCGGGACAGCGGATCGTCGGCAGCCAGATGACCAGTGTGAGTCCACCGAACCCGAGCAGCCCGCGGGTGAGGCTGTCGAAATACCCGGCCAAGGAGAGCGCCAACACCGCCGTCAGCAGCGCGCGCTGACCGGTCGTCGCGGCTTTCGATGCCGCCCATCCGACGGCGAAGAACCAGAATGCGAGCATCGTGAACCAGGCTTCGCGGCCCAGACCCAGTCCCAGGACGTCGTAGCGCAACGCCAAGCCGATGGCCAGGAACGCCGCAGCGACGGCGAACGGGCGCTGCCGCTCGAGGCGATCCAGCGCCGGAACCCACATCAGTAGCGCCAACGCGACGAGCGTCCACACCAGCACCTCGACGAACCACAGCCGGCCCGCGGTCATGCTGTCGTGAGGGCCCAGAATCTTGTTGGCCAGCAAGAGGTTGGTCCAGGTGTAGTCGTCGGTCATCGACAACGCGAGCGCCACCCACAGCACCGACGGCAGCGCGATCCATCCGATGGTGTTGCGCAGGTGGCGAACTCGGTCGGTGCGCGGCAACGGTGTCAGGCAGAACCGCCCGAAGTTGTATCCGGCGATGCCGAGCAGCAGGTGAGCGCCGCCCCACAGCTCGAACAACCCGGCGTGCGAGCCGACGATCAACACGATCGCGGCGGCGCGCAGTGCCACGCTGGTCTCCAGCGTCGCCGCCCACGGCCGCCTCTGGGGTTTGACGACCGATTCGAGTTCTCGCAACGATCGCCGGTGCCATTCGGCGGGCAGGTGACCGAGCTTGCGTTCCAACCGAACCGACATAGCGACGTAGGTGAGCGAGTTGCCGCCGAGGTCGACGAAGGTGGCGTCGGCGTCGATGCCGGCGGGGTCGAGATGCAGGACGTCGGCGAACAGTTCGCGCAGATTCGCCGCGGGATGTCCGTCGTGCCGGCGCGCCTTCTCGCGCACGGCGCCGTAGTCGGGCTTGCCGGACGCCAGCAACGGCAGTTCGTCGACCGTGACGACTCGGACCGCCGACGCCGGTACACCGGCCACGTCGGCTGCGATGCGTTGGACGTCTCCGGCGCGTGTGCCGGTCGCCGCGACCACGAGCTGGTCGCCGTCGTCCGTGCAGAACGCGGTGATCCCGTCGGCGCTCAGCGCGGACTCGACCCGCTGAAGATCGATGCGCAGGCCGTACATCTTCACGAACCGGCTGGTGCGTCCGACGATCTCGAACATCCCGTCGGAGGCGCGGCGGGCCAGATCCCCCGTGTGCAGTGCTTCCACTGTTTTCCCGAGAGCCAGGTCGGCCGGGCCGTGGGCGTAGCCCATCATCACGTTCGGCCCGCGGTAGACCAGTTCGCCGATCGCATCGCCGGCTCCGTCCGCGCTCGGCTCGATGGTGAACGATCCGCAGGTGATGGGGCGCCCGATCGACTCGGGCCGCGCGAGCGCCAACTCAGGTGGCAGATAGGCCATTCGCGCGGTCGCTTCGGTGGCCCCGTACATCACGAAGAGCTGCCAGCCGCCGGCGCGGGCCTGTTCGGCGAACCGACGAACCCGCTCGGCCGGCATCCGTCCGCCCGCCTGGGTGACGTAGCGCAGGTGGGGCAGGTCCTTCGCATCGAAACCGGTGCGCTCGAGCAGTTCGAACGTGTAGGGCACTCCGGCGAACGAGGTTGCGCGGTGGCGGCGGAACAGCTGCCAGAACCGTTCGTCGGTCACCGAGCGATCGGTGAGGATGAGTCCGGCGCCGCGGATCAGGTGGCTGTTGACGACGGACAGCCCGTAGCAGTATGCGAGCGGCAGTGTCGTTGCGGCGACGTCGGATTCGCCGATACCGAGGTAGTCGGCGATGGCCTCGGAATTGCAGATCAGGTTGGTTCGCGACAGGCGTACCAGCTTCGGTGAGCCGGTGCTGCCCGACGTCGACATCAGCATGGCCAGATCGTCGTGCAATCGGTGCTTGCCGGTGAGACGTCGGTGGTGGACGGCTCCATTGGCGACGACGGTGTCGGGGTCGTACGTCTGCAGCACGGCATCGTGGTTGCGCCCCGCGGGCACGAGAAGCACGACGTGCCGGCCTGCCAGTGCTCCGAGATAATGGACCAGCGTGTCGACGTCGTTGCGGGCCTCGAGCACTATCAACCGTCGGCCGCGGCCGAAGCTGGATGCCGCGGCCGCCACCCGGTCGGCCAGGTCGCCATAGGTGAGTTTCAGCGTATCGGTGTAGACGGCGACGTTGTCACCGTAGGAGCGCAGATGGTCGGTAAGCGATTGCGTCACAACGCGACTCCGCTGCCGATCACCTCGATGTGCACCTTCGTGTCGACAGCAGGCGGATCGAGACTGTGCTGACGCACGACGATCGGGTCCGCACCGCCGGCGGGATCCACGGTCAGCAGCACGTCGTGGCCGAGGAACTCGACGGCCAGCACAGTGCCTGTGCCGTCGAGCCGCTCGGCGTCCGAGACCACGGTGGCGACAAGCTGTTCGGGCCGCAACAGCAATGTGGCGGGACCCGCGGCGCGGGATTGGGCGCCGTGCACCGGAATTCGCCCGAGCGCGCACTCGGCGACCCCGTCGACGACCGTGCAGGGCAGCGAAATGCAGTCACCGAGGAAGGCCGCGGTGAAGTGGTCGCTGGGCTCGCGGTACACCTGCTGGGGCGGGCCGACCTGGGTGAATCGCCCGTCGCGCATCACCGCCACCTGGTCGGCGATGGACAGCGCCTCCTCCTGGTCGTGGGTGACCAGCAGGGTGGTGACGCCGGCGTCGGTGAGCAGGCCCGCGACGGCTTTTCGGGTGGACGCGCGCAATCCCGTGTCGAGTGCGCTGAACGGTTCGTCGAGCAGCATCACGGCCGGTTTGCGGGCCAGCGCACGGGCCAGGGCGACGCGCTGCTGCTGACCGCCCGACAGTTGATGGGGCCGGCGCTTGGCGTAGGACGGGTCGAGCGAAACCGTTTCGAGCAGTTCGTTCACCCGGCGGCGCACATCGGCGCTGCGCCGTGCACCGGTCAGTCCGTAGGCGATGTTCTGGCCGACTGTCAGGTGGGGGAACAGCGCGCCGTCCTGGGCGACGTACCCGACCGCTCGTCTGTGCGGCGCGATCGCGCCGGCCGGGCCGGCCACCTGCCGCCCCGCGATGGTCACCGTGCCGGTGTCGGGGTTCTCAAAGCCGGCGATCAACCGCAGCAGCGTGGTTTTGCCGCAGCCCGACGCTCCGACGACGGCGGTGATGGTCCCCGCGTGCAGGTCGAGGTCGATGTGGTCGAGCACCGTGTGTCCGTTGAACGACTTGCCGAGTCCGCGGGCCTGCAGGATGCTCACAGCGCCGCCGCCTTCGTCGACTGCCGGTACAGCAGCAGCGTGACCGGTATCGCGAGTAGCACCAGAGCCAGCGCGTATGGCGCGGCAGCGGCGTAGTCCAATTCGCTGGAGAACGACCAGAACAGCATCGACAGCGTACGGGTGCCGGTCGGCGCGAGCAGCAGGGTCGCGGTCAATTCCGTTGCCACGGCGACGAAGACGAGGGAGGCCCCGGCCGCCGCGGCGGGCGCGGTCAGCCGTAGCGTCACGCGGAAGAACGTCGCCGTCGGTGAACTGCCCAGTGAGCGGGACGCCTCCTCGAGGCTCGTCGGCACCTGGGCGAGACCGGCCCGGACATTGACCAGCGCGCGCGGCATGAAGAGCAGGACGTAGGCGAACACGATCAGCGCCACGCTCTGATAGAGCGGCCGGGCGAAGTGGATCGAGACGGTCACCAGCGCGAGCGCGGTGACGATGCCGGGAAGCGAGCTGGTCACGTAGTTGGCGCCCTCGACTGCACGGGCCAGGAAGCCGCTGGAGCGCACTGCCACCCACGCGACCGGAAACGCGAGAAGTGTTGTGAGAACCGCTGCGGCCGAGGCCAACCCGATCGTCTGCCCGAGGGCGGGCAGGATCTCGTCGATGTCCCAGACGGCGGCGCCGCCGAGCGACAACCAGCGCACGATGGTCCACACCGGAACTCCGAGGGCCAGCCCCGTGACAGCCAGTAGGGCCGCAAGTGCTGGAATCATGCTGTGCCGCAGCCGGATCGGCATCACAGCGCGTGGCGCTCCCGAGCCGATGCGGGCGAACCGCGAGTTGCCGCGGGCCGCTGCCTCGGCGGTGAGCAGCGCCAGGCATAGCAGTACGAGCACGCCCGCGAGCATGCTGCCTGCTGCGCCATCGAAGGTGGCTTGGAACTGCTGGAAGATCGCGACGGTGAAGGTGTCGAAGCGCACCATTGCGAACGCGCCGAATTCGGCGAGCAGGTGCACGCCGACCAGCAGCGCGCCACCGAGGATCGCGAGCCGCAACTGCGGTAGCACGACCCGGAAGAAGACCCCGGCCGAGTCCGATCCGAGCGCGCGCGCCGACTCCTCGACGGCCGGGTCGAGCCTGCGCAACGTCGCGGCGGCCGGCAGGTACATGAAGGGGAAGTACGACAACGTGGTGACCAGCACCCCGGCCCACAACCCGTGCAGCGACGGTATGGTCCCGACCCACGCGTAGCTGTTGACGAACGCCGGAATCGCCAGCGGCGCAACGAACAACGGGCGCCACACACTACGCCCGGGCACATCCGTTCGCTCAACGAGCCATGCCAGGCCGACTCCGATGACCACGCACAGGGGAACCGTGATGAAGAGCAGCGCGACCGTGTTGACGAGCAGCTCCCCGACACGCGGACGAACGATCAGTTCGTAGGCACGGGTCCATCCGACCGAAACTGCCGCCCACGCCACGTATCCGAGGGGGATGAAGGTCGCTGCGACGAGAACGGCGACCGTCACCGAAACGAGCGGACCCGGCCGGGCTGCCTTGTCGGACCGCGACAGCGGCGCCGCGGGAGGTGGAACGGGAGGAGCGGCGGCGACCACCTACAGCAAGCCAGCCTTCGTCATGAGGTCGGTCACCTTCTGTGCATCCAGCTCCGACGGGTTGACGTTGGGTGCCTGCAGCGTGTTCAGCGGGGGCAGCGCGGAATTCGCGGGCACGGCGCTGGCCACGGGGTACTCGAACGAGGCGCCGTTCTCGAGCACCTCCTGTCCGGCCTTGCCGGTGACGAACCGGATGAACTGCTGCGCCTCGTCCATCTTGTCGGTGGAGGCGAGCACCCCGCCGCCGGACAAGCTGACGAAGGCGCCGGGGTCTTGGTTCTTGAAGTAATGCAGCGCTGTATTGCCGCTCATCTCTTTGGTTTTCGCCTGATCGCGGAACCAGTAGTAGTGGTAGATGACGCCGCCGTCGACCTCGCCGGCGTTGACGGCCTTCAGCGTCGCGATGTTGTCGCTGTACAGCTTGGCGTTGGCCTTCATCGCGGACAGCCACTGCGCGGTCGCGGATTCGCCCTTGAGCTGGAGCAGTGCCGCGACGATCGCCTGGAAGTCGGCCTTGGTCGGCGGCGCACCCCATCGGCCCTTCCACTGGGGCTGCTGCAGGTCGAGCAGGGACTTCGGCAGTTGGTCGGGTTGCAGCCTGGCGGTGTTGTAGACGAACACGGTGGTACGGGCGGCGACCCCGGTCCACTTGCCGTCCGGCGGCCGGTATTGCGGCGGAACCTGGTTGAGGGTCTCCGGGTCGAGGTCGGCGAAGAGACCGGCACGCTCGACGGCAGCCATTGCCGGCGAGTTCTCGGTCAGGAAGATGTCGGCCGGCGAGGCTTTCCCTTCTGCCACAAGCTGATTGCCGAGTTCGGTGTCGCCCCCCTGGCGGTAGGTGACCTTGATACCGGTCTCCTTGGTGAAGGCGTCGATCCATTCTTTGGTCAGCGACTCGTGCTGGGCGTTGTAGATCAACAACTCGTCGCTGTCCTGCGAACCCGAGCAAGCCGTGGCGGAGGCCGTCAGGGCGAAGACCGACAACAGCGCAGCGATCCGCCTCCACCGTGCGCGCATTCACAGGATCCTTTCGCCGTCGGTGCAGGTCAGATCGCAAGAGCTTTAGCTGAGGTTTACCTAATCGAACATACCCTTTCGGCACTGGCGCCCGGTCTCGTGTGGCCGTTATTCGCCGCCACGCCCGCGCAGGGTCCGTCAGCGCGGTACGTTTGCCGGGATGGGGCAGAGGCCCGCGGCGCGGACACCGGAGGTGGACGGATGAACGTATCCAGGGCAGCGGTGTTGGCCGGCGCGGTTACCGTAGGCGTGGTCGGCGCGTTGTGCGCCGCGCCAACGGCGGGTGCGGCGCCGTGCACCGCGAGCGGTCTGGCGACCACGGCCAGCGGTGTGCTCGCGCAAGCCGGCGGATACCTCGAGGCGCATCCTGGCGCCAACGATGTGCTGACCGCGGCGGCGAGCCAGCCGCCCGAGCAGGCGAAAGGTGCGGTGCGGGCGTACTTCATGGCTCACCCGAACGAGTACCTCGACCTGCAGCGGATCGTTGGTCCGCTGACGGGCATGCGTGATCAGTGTGGGATTGCGGTCAGTCCCGGGCAGTTCGCGACACTGTTCGACGCCATGGGCGGATAGTCACATCCTTCCGTGGCGGGCGCGCACGAAGTTGTAGACGCCGAACGCCGCGATTCCGATCGCCGCTAACACGAGGAGAATCCGGCCGAACGGCGCCTGTCCGAGCGTCTTGACGGCCGCGTCGAGTCCTGTTGCCTTGGCGGGATCGGCTTGCAGCGTGGCCACGATGACGAGCAGGCCCGCCCCGGCGAGCACCAGGCCTTTCGCCACGTAGCCGGTGATCCCGACGGCGGCGACGCCGGTGCCGCCGGAGACGCGCAGGTCTTTGAAGAATTTCTTCGCCACGCCCTTGTAGACGTGGTAGCCCCCGACAGCGATCAGCCCCAGCCCTATCGCGATCAGCACCGCCTTGCCCCAGCCGGATTCCATCATCTGCCCGCTGAGGCCGGCGTTCTGCTGACTGCTCTGTTGCCCGCTGCCCATGGCGAAACGCGCGGCGGAGAGCGCGATGGCGACGTTCACCGCGGCGAGCCCCAGGGATTTCGCCCGCTTCCACGCCGGGGTGTCGTCGTTGTGCGGCCCCGCACCCTCACCGGGTTTGGAGCCGAGGATCGCTTCCGCGATCCGCCACAGGCCCAGCGCCGCCAGCCCCGCGGCGACGACCCACAACAGCACCGCGCCACCCGTCTGCTGCGCCAGCGTCGCCAACGCGCCGGACTGGTCGGCGTTGCCTCCCGAGCCCAGCGCGATCCGCAGGATCAGATAGCCGACGAGAAGATGCAGCACGCCGCTGATCGCAAAGCCGGCACGCGCGGTGTACTCGAACGCGTCACTGTCGGTGGCGCGGTCGGCGATGCCCTGCAATGACTTGTCGGCCATGCCGGCGAGTACCCGCTTTTTGACGCGGGGGAAACCGGATTTGCGCGGATTGGGGATGAATCGCCGGTTGGGGATAACTGGCGCTGATGAGACCCGAACTGCGGTGAGGTGTCGGCCGGCACCGTCAGGGTGAGGCCATGACTCCGTTGACCCGTGCCGAGATCGGCGCTTTGGGAGAGGAACTCGCCGTCGAACACCTACGGTCGCTCGGCCTGCGAGTGCTCGACCGCAATTGGCGATGCCGGTACGGCGAACTGGATGTGGTCGTCGCCGACGACGCGGCCCGAATCGCGGTGTTCGTCGAAGTGAAGACCCGCACCGGCGATCAGTTCGGCGGTGTCGAACAGGCCGTGACACCCCGGAAAGTGCGCCGGCTGCGGCTTCTCACCGGGCTGTGGCTGGCGGCGCAGGACGCCGCCTGGTCGCAGGTCCGCATCGACGTGGTCGGTGTGCGGATCGGCAGGCAGCGCACGCCTGAGATCACCCACCTGCAGGGGGTGGGTTGATGGCACTGGGACGGGCCTACTCGGTGGCGGTCCGCGGACTCGACGGGCAGCTCGTCGAGATCGAAGCCGACATCGCCGCAGGGCTGCCCGGAGTTCACCTCGTCGGACTCGCCGATGTGGCCCTGCAGGAGTCGCGCGACCGGGTCCGTGCGGCGATCACCAACTGCGGCAACTCCTGGCCGATGACGCGGCTGACGCTGGCGCTCTCCCCGGCGACGCTGCCGAAGATGGGCTCGGTGTACGACCTGGCGCTGGCCCTGTCGGTGCTCTCGGCCGAAAAGAAGCAACAGTGGCCGCGGCTCGGAAAGACGGTCCTGCTTGGCGAACTGGCGCTCGACGGACGGGTGCGGCCGGTCAAGGGCGTGCTGCCGGCGGTGCTGGCGGCAAAGCGCGAGGGATGGCCCGCGGTGGTCGTGCCGATGGACAACCTCGCCGAAGCATGTCTGGTGGACGGGATCGACGTGTACGGGGTACGCACACTGCGACAGCTGCAGGCTTGGATCAAGGGCAAGGGCACACTCAAACCGCGGATCGAGTCAGCGTCGTCGCCGCAGGAGCCCGCGGCCGATCTCGCCGACGTGATCGGTCAGACCCAGGCCAAGTACGCGGTCGAGGTCGCCGCGGCCGGCGGGCACCATCTGATGCTGACCGGTCCGCCCGGCGTGGGCAAAACCATGTTGGCGCAACGCCTCCCGGGCCTCCTGCCCCAACTCCTTGAGGGCGAGGCGCTGGAGGTGACAGCGATCCACTCGGTGGCCGGCCTGCTGTCAGGCAGCACGCCGCTGATCACCCGGCCGCCGTTCGTGGCGCCGCACCACACATCGAGCGTTGCGGCGATGGTCGGCGGCGGTACCGGAATGGCGCGCCCCGGAGCGGTAAGCCGAGCGCACCGCGGGGTGCTTTTCCTGGACGAATGCGCGGAGATCGGCACCAGCGTCCTCGAGGCGTTGCGAACTCCGTTGGAGGACGGGGAGATTCGGCTGGCCCGCCGCGACGGTGTCGCGTGTTACCCGGCGCGGTTCCAACTGGTGCTGGCGGCCAATCCGTGTCCGTGCGCGCCGCCCAATCCCGGTGACTGCATCTGCAGCGGACACGACAGGCGCCGTTATCTCGGCAAGCTCTCCGGACCCCTGATCGACCGGGTGGATCTGCGGGTGGAGATGCATTCGCTGCGGGCGGGTGCGATCGTCGCGCAGGACGGCGAGTCGACCGCAGCGGTGCGCAGCCGGGTCGCCGCGGCGCGGGAGGCTGCCGCCGCGCGCTGGCGTCCGCACGGTATCTCCACCAACGCCGAAGTCAGTGGCTCGCTGCTGCGCCGAAGGTTCCGGCTGCCCGCGGCGGTCATGAAGCCGCTGCACGTCGCGCTCGACCGCGGTGTGCTCAGCGTCCGCGGGATGGACCGAACGATGCGGGTCGCGTGGTCATTGTCTGACTTGGCAGGCAGGACGTCACCGAACCTCGAGGACGTGACCGCGGCGCTGAGCTTCCGGCAAGGGGGGAACGTGCGATGACCGACGAAGTGACTTCGGCGTGGGCCTATCTGTCGCGGGTGGTTGAGCCGCCGTGCCCGGAACTGGCGGCGCTGGCGGCGAAGGTCGGTGCTGTCGAGGCGGCAGAGCGGGTGCGACGCGGCGAAGCAGGAGAGCGAATCGATCGGCACGCCGAGGCGCGTCGCGATATCGATTGTGCTGCAGAAGATCTCGCTGTGCTGGCCCGGCTGGGCGGGCGACTGGTCACGGCGGACGACGAAGAGTGGCCACTGTTGGCGTTCGCCGCGTTCAGGGGTATCGGCGACCGGCGACCGCAAGGCCATCCGCCGATGGCGTTGTGGGTCGTCGGGGGCGCGGCGCTCGACGAGGTCGCCTACCGGGCGGCGGCCGTGGTGGGGACTCGAGCCGCGACGGCGTATGGAGAGTTCGTCGCGGCCGATCTGGTCGCCGGGCTCGCGGGACGCGACGTCGCGGTGGTGTCGGGCGGCGCGTACGGGATCGACGGGGCGGCGCACCGCTCGGCCCTGGCCGCCGACGGGTTGACCGTCGCGGTGCTCGCCGGCGGCATCGATGTCCCGTATCCGGCAGGACATACGTCGCTCCTGCGACGGGTCGCGGAGCGGGGTCTGGTGCTCAGTGAATATCCGCCCGGCGTGCGGCCCGCGCGCCACCGGTTCCTGACCCGCAACCGACTGGTCGCATCGCTGGCCGGTGCCACCGTGGTCGTGGAAGCCGGCGCTCGCAGTGGTGCGGCCAACACCGCGGCCTGGGCGCGCGCGCTCGGGCGCGTGGTGTGCGCGGTGCCCGGACCGGTCACGTCGTCGGCATCCGTCGGATGCCACGCGCTGCTCCGGGAGGGAGCGCGCCTGGTGACTCGACAGGTTGAGCGACGCCGACAAACGGGTGTACGACGCGCTTCCGCGCCGCGGGTGGCGCACCGCCGACGAGATCGCGGTGGCCTCCGGCCTGCCGGCCCGTCAGGTGCTCGGTCCGCTCGCGAGCCTCGAACTCTGCGGCCTGTTGGTGTGCCGGGACGGCCGGTGGAAGCTGGCGGCCCGGCCGCAAGGCGGCACGACGTAGCGCCCTGGTCAGGCTCATCCGCTCGTATAGTCGATAAGACCGACTAATGATCTGGTCGGCAGGAGTTTGGAGGATCACGTGGCAGGGCGTCCGATACACACCTTCGAGGTGGTGCGTACCGAGCGGTTGACACCGCATCTCATCCGTCTCGTGCTCGGTGGGGAGGGATTCGACACCTTCACGCCGAACGAGTTCACCGACGCTTACGTGAAGATCGCGATCGTGAACCCGGCCATCGACGTGGCCGGCCTGCCGCAACCGCTGACCCTGGACAGCTTCTCGTCGCTGCCGCCGGAGCAGCGGCCGACCGTGCGCACCTACACCGTGCATCACGTCGATCCCGAGCGCCGCGAGATCTACATCGACTTCGTGGTCCACGGGGAGCACGGTGTCGCCGGACCGTGGGCGGCCGCCGCGACTCCCGGTCAACCCGCCTATCTGATGGGGCCCAGCGGCGCGTATGCGCCCGACCCGGCCGCGGACTGGCACTTGATGGCCGGCGACGAAGCGGCGGTACCGGCGATCAGCGCTGCGTTGGAGGCGTTGCCCGACGACGCGATCGGCACCGTGTTGATCGAAGTCGCCGGCCCCGACGACGAGGTCCCGTTGAAGAAGCCCGACGGCGTCGAGGTGCGCTGGATCTACCGCGGCGGCCGGGCCGACCTGGTACCCGAGGATGTGGCCGGCGACAACGCGCCGCTGATCGCCGCGGTCAAGGAGACGCCGTGGCTGGCAGGGCAGGTGCAGGTCTTCATCCACGGCGAGGCGCAGACGGTTATGCACAACCTGCGGCCCTACATCCGCAAGGAACGCGGCGTCCCGGCCAAGTGGGCGTCGTCGATTTCCGGATATTGGCGTCGAGGCCGCACGGAGGAGACGTTTCGCCAGTGGAAGGCCGAACTGGCCAAGGCCGAAGCCGGCACTGAGGCGGGTTAGACCCGGCCGCGCTCACGACCGAATGATCGACGCAGCAAATTCAAAAAAGTGACGGAAGTCCCTTGATCCCGGGTTGCGCCGCTGCCAATACTGTTTGTGTCCGCATTCGCGACAAACAGTATTCGGGGCATTAGGGGGATCATCATGGCAAACGCAAAGTACGTCGGGCGCGTCGGCGCGCTAGCGGTCGCGCTGGGCATCGGCGTCGGGCTGACCTCGACGCCGTGGGTGGCTGCAGCCAAGCCGCACGATGACACGAGCTCGTCGACCGGGGAGTCCGCGCAGGCGGCGCCCAAGCCAGCCAAGAACGTGGCCGTTTCCAAGAACGGTGTGGAGAAGAAACGAAGCGGCACCGCGACCGCCTTCACCCCGGAAGGCAGCACCGGCACAAAAGCCAAGGCCAGAGGCGACGGCGCTACAGCGAGCGTGGACAGCGGCAACAACAGCAGCGCCACCGCCACCGGTGATGGTGCCAATGCGACGGCGGCCGGCGGCGCCAAGAACAAGGCCAAGGCCAACGGTGACAACAGCACCGCTGTCGCGGGTTCCGGCACCGGCAGCAACAACAACACCGCCTCCGCCAGAGGTGAAAACAGCGCCGCTTACGCAGGCGCTGACGGCACGGGCAACAGCAACAACACCGCGACCGCCACCGGCGACAACAACCTGGCGAGCGCGGGATCCTTCGGCGACAACAACACCAACAACACCGCCACAGCCACCGGCGACAACACCTTCGCCTTCGCCGGCGGCGGCACGACACCGGAGTTCGGTGGCGATCCGGGCAGCAACAGCAGTGGCAACGTCGCGACCGCCACCAATACGGGCAGCAGCGACAGCTTTGTCCTGGCCGGGGCCGGCGTGAGCGGCAACGGCAACACGAACAACACCGCCACTGCCACGAACAGCGGCAGCACCGGCGACTTCGGCCTCGTGGCCGACGCCGGCACCAACGGCGACAACAACAGCGGCAACAATGCGTCTGTAACCAACACCGCAAACGACGCGACGATGACCGCCGCGGCCGGGGCTGGAGGCAGCAGCAATACGAACAACACCGCGACCGGTACGAACAGCGTCGACGGCACTGATACCAACGCCTACGCGGGCTCATTGAGCGACGGCAACAACGGCTACAGCGCCACGGCATCCAACGGAGGCACCGACATCGAGCCGCCGGCGAACTAGTCGAGGACAGGCCCGCCCGGCGTCGCGTGTTCTCCGAACCGGACACGCCGCCGGGCGTGGCGAAGCGCTTCTGACACAACCGTTTCCACCACAAGACTGCTACGCCGGCGGCCGCTGCGCTTTCTACCGCACAATGGACGGTGCCCTGGTGAGTGGCACACGGAGATCCGGGAGCTACAGTCTTCGACTGCGGCTGTAAGTCGGCAGGTAGAAGGCGAAGGGGCGGCATGACGTTCGGTAACTACCAGTTCGAGATCTACCTGCAAGGTCTGTCCGGTGTCGTGCCGACGATGCCCATGACGTTCGCGGATTGGGAGGCCAAGGCCGAGTCGGCGATGCCGCCGTCGGTGTACTCCTACGTCGCCGGCGGCGCCGGTGACGAGCGGACGCAACGGCTCAACCGGACCGCGTTCGACAACTGGGGCCTGATGCCGAGGATGTTTCGCGCCACCCGCGACCGCGACCTGTCCGTAAACCTGTTCGGACTGACGCTGCCGTCGCCGGTGTTCATGGCCCCGATCGGCGTGATCGGCATCTGCGCACAGGACGGCCACGGCGACGTGGCCACCGCCCGGGCCGCGGCGCGCACCGGTGTGCCGATGGTGGTCTCGACGTTGACCGAAGATCCGCTGGAGGACGTCGCCGCCGAATTCGGTGACACCCCAGGCTTTTTCCAGTTGTACACGCCTACCGACCGAGAACTCGCCGCAAGCCTGGTCAACCGCGCGGAAGCCGCCGGATACAAAGGCATCGTCGTCACCCTCGACACCTGGGTGCCCGGCTGGCGTCCCCGCGACCTGTCGACGTCGAACTTCCCGCAGCTGCGCGGCAAGTGTCTGGCCAACTACACCAGCGACCCGGTGTTCCGCGCCGGCTTGGCGCAGCCGCCCGAGGAGAACCCGCAAGCCGCGGTCCTGCACTGGGTCAGCCTCTTCGGAAACCCGCTGACGTGGGACGACCTGCCGTGGCTGCGGTCGCTGACCGAATTGCCCCTCATCGTCAAAGGCATCTGTCACCCCGACGACACGCGCCGGGCCAAGGACGGCGGCGTCGACGCGATCTACTGCTCCAACCACGGCGGCCGGCAGGCCAACGGCGGGCTCGCGGCCATCGACTGCCTACCCGGCGTGGTGGAGGCGGCCGACGGTCTGCCGGTGCTCTTCGACTCCGGAATCCGCAGCGGCGCCGACATCGTCAAGGCGCTGGCCCTCGGCGCCACCGCTGTCGGAGTCGGCAGGCCCTACGCGTACGGGCTGGCCTTGGGCGGTGTCGACGGCGTCGTCCACGTGCTGCGCTCCCTGCTCGCCGAGACCGACCTCACGATGGCGGTCGACGGCTATCCCACGCTGGCCGATCTCACTCCGGACACACTGCGGCGCGTCGGCTAGACACCCGTCGGTGCTCTGCGACGGTAGGGCGGTGGACGCAGTCCTGGCGGAGTTCGACGAGTACCTCGCGCTCGAACGAGGTCGTTCCGAGCACACCCGTCGCGCCTATCTCGCAGACCTGCGGTCGTTGTCCGCGTTCATGGCCGAGCGGGGCGACGAAGGAGTGACCGCTCTGAGCTTGCCGGTACTGCGGTCGTGGCTGGCCACACAGGCCGCATCCGGGTCGGCGCGCACGACGCTGGCCCGGCGCACGTCCGCGATCAAGACTTTCACCGCATGGGCGGTGCGCCGTGGCGTGTTGGCGACCGATCCGGCCGTCCGGCTTCAGGTGCCGAAGGCCCGCCGCTCTCTGCCGGCCGTCCTGCGCGAGGATCAGGCGCTCGACGCGATGGCAGCTGCGAAATCCGGTGCGCAGCAAGGCGATCCACTGGCCTTGCGCGATCAGTTGATCGTGGAGTTGTTGTACGCCACCGGAATTCGCGTCAGCGAGCTGTGCGGGCTCGACGTCGACGACGTCGACACCTCGCGGCGGCTACTGCGCGTAACCGGCAAGGGCGACAAGCAACGCACGGTGCCGTACGGCGAGCCGGGGCAAGCAGCGCTGGCCGCCTGGCTGAGCGACGGTCGGCCTCAGCTGGTGACCGCTAGTTCCGGACCGGCCCTGCTGCTGGGTGCGCGCGGTCGCCGGCTCGACCCCCGGCAGGCGCGCACCGTCGTGCACCAGACCGTCGCCGCGGTCGACGGTGCGCCCGACATCGGACCGCACGGTCTGCGGCACAGTGCCGCAACGCATCTGCTCGAAGGGGGAGCGGACCTGCGCGTCGTCCAGGAACTGCTCGGGCACTCGACGCTGGCCACCACGCAGCTCTACACACATGTCACGGTCGCACGGCTGCGGGCGGTCCACGACCAGGCGCACCCGCGCGCTTAACCGCCGCGAGCGACCGCTAAATGCACACCTCTCGACGGCGTGTCGTGTGCAAACACGGTCGCTTGCGGAAGTCGATCAACCACCGCCGAGGGGTTTGAGGCGGATCGGGGTGGTGACCACCAGACCGAGCGGGTCGACGTAGTCGGCCCGCGACGCGGGACCCCACATCGCGCCCCAGTGCAGACACGCGGCCACCGGACAGCCGGGATGCCCGGCCTCCAACACCCCGATCACGGTCTCCGGATCGACGGATTGCCCCGGCTTCACCGTCGCCCGCACCGGTTCGTAGCTGGTCCGCAGGCCGCCGGGGTGCGCTATCGACACGACGGGCCTACCAGCCAGCTGGCTTGCGAACACCACGACGCCCTCGGCCGCGGCGAGCACTCGCTGACCAGCGCTGCCAGCCAGATCGACACCGCGATGCCCGGGCGTCCAGTTCGGGGACGGGGCGTCGAACACCCGCGTCACCTCCGGGCGTGGCCGCAGTGGCCAAGCGAACCGGCCGGACTCGGCTGTTGCGGGCGCCACCCCCGCCAACCCGAGGACGAGCGTGACCACCGCCAGCGCAGACCACCGCATCCGACCAGCTCACCGCGACGGCCGCACCGGCACCAGGCCCGTCGTGCCGCCCTGGGGATGAACCGGTCGCTGTGCAAAAGCACGCCCTCACCCGGTGTAAACTGCTAACCGCAGCTCGCTTGCGCGGGCTGACTTCGCGTGTCTGCACCACGGCCCGTTCCACTAGGTCGTAACCCGGATGCCGTCGGTCCCGACTCGGATTGTCCGAGACGGGTCTGGCATTCCGAGCGGGCACCAGGGCCAGGCGTCACCCGACGCTGGCATCAACCGACGAAAAGGAACCATGGACTCATGGCTGTTGTGACCATGAAACAGCTGCTCGACAGCGGCGCCCACTTCGGGCATCAGACCCGCCGCTGGAATCCCAAGATGAAGCGGTTCATCTTCACCGACCGCAACGGCATCTACATCATCGATCTGCAGCAGACGCTGACCTACATCGACAAGGCGTACGAGTTCGTCAAGGAGACCGTCGCGCACGGCGGCACGATCATGTTCGTCGGCACCAAGAAGCAGGCGCAGGAGTCGATCGCCGAAGAGGCGACCCGGGTCGGCATGCCCTATGTGAACCAGCGCTGGCTGGGCGGCATGCTCACCAACTTCTCGACCGTGCACAAGCGGCTGCAGCGTCTCAAGGAACTCGAGACGATGGAGCAGACCGGTGGCTTCGAGGGCCGCACCAAGAAAGAGATCTTGATGCTGACCCGCGAGAAGAACAAGCTCGAGCGCAGCCTCGGCGGTATTCGCGACATGGCCAAGGTGCCCTCGGCCGTGTGGGTCGTCGACACCAACAAGGAGCACATCGCCGTCGGCGAGGCACGCAAGCTGGGCATCCCGGTCATCGCGATCCTCGACACCAACTGCGACCCCGATCTCGTCGACTACCCGATCCCGGGCAACGACGACGCGATCCGCTCAGCCGCATTGCTGACCAAGGTGATCGCCGCCGCGGTCGCCGAGGGCCTGCAGGCGCGCGCGGGCGTGGGCCGCGACGGCGACAAGCCGGACGCTGAGGCCGCCGAGCCGCTCGCCGAGTGGGAGCAGGAACTGCTGGCCACCGCGACGAGCACCGTGACCGCGTCGCCCACCGCCGCAGGTGCCGAGCCCGGCACTCCGGAGGCGGACATCCAGACCGAACCGACGACTCCAGACGCTTAGGGAGACCTGATATGGCCAACTACACCGCCGCCGACGTCAAGCGACTGCGGGAGCTGACCGGCGCCGGCATGCTCGACAGCAAGAACGCGCTCGTCGAGGCCGACGGCGACTTCGACAAGGCCGTCGAGCTGCTGCGCATCAAGGGCGCCAAAGATGTCGGTAAGCGCGCCGAGCGCGCGACGGCCGAGGGCCTGGTCGCCGCGAAGGACGGCGCGCTGATCGAGCTGAACTCCGAGACCGACTTCGTCGCCAAGAACGCCGAGTTCCAGTCGGTCGCCGAGCAGATCGTCGCCGCGGCGGCCGCCGCCAAGGCGGGCGACGTCGACGCGCTCAAGTCCGCCAAGGTCGGTGACCAGACCGTCGAACAGCTCATCGCGGACCTGTCGGCGAAGATCGGCGAGAAGCTCGAGCTGCGCCGCGTCGCCTACTTCGACGGCACTGTCGAGACCTATCTGCACAAGCGCGCCGCGGACCTGCCGCCGGGCGTCGGCGTACTGGTCGAGTACACCGGAGACGACAAGTCCGCCGCTCACGCGGTCGCCCTGCAGATCGCCGCGCTCAAGGCCAAGTACCTCACCCGCGAGGACGTGCCCGAGGATGTCGTCGCCAACGAGCGCCGTATCGCCGAGGAGACGGCCCGCAACGAGGGCAAGCCCGAGCAGGCGCTGCCGAAGATCGTCGAGGGCAGGGTCACCGGCTTCTACAAGGACGTCGTGCTGCTCGACCAGCCGTCGGTGTCCGACAACAAGAAGACCGTCAAGGCTCTGCTGGACGAGGCGGGCGTGACCGTGACCCGGTTCGTCCGCTTCGAGGTCGGCCAGGCGTAAGCCTCCTGTGCTGAGCATGCTCTGACGGCGCCACGGTACGAGTTGGTACCGTCACGGCATGGAACGCATACACGCCTTCGGCGACGACGCACTCGGTGATCTCGATGCTGTCGGGATGGTGCAAGCGCTCGCTTCGCGTGAGGTATCGCCAATCGAACTCGTCGACGCCGCCATCGCCCGCACGGAGCGCCTCAACCCGGCGCTGAACGGCGTGGCGTTCGAGGCATTCGACCGGGCCCGCACCGATGCCGCCGCGCCCCGCCGGTCCGGTGGCTACTTCGCCGGGGTGCCGTCCTATCAGAAGGACAACGTGGCGGTCGAGGGCATGCCGACGATGAGCGGTACCGACGCGTGGGAGCCCCGCCCGGAACGCGCACACGGCGCGTTCGCGCGCTCGTTCGTGCAGACGGGCCTGGTCACGCTGGGCAAAACGCGAATGTCCGAGTTTGGCTTCAGCGCCTCGGCTGAACATCCGCGGCTCGGCCCGGTGCGCAACCCGTGGAACCCCGAGCACACCGCGGGCGCGTCGTCGTCGGGATCGGCGGCGTTCGTCGCGGCCGGCGCGGTGCCGATCGCACACGCCAACGACGGTGGTGGCTCTATCAGGATCCCGGCGGCCTGCAACGGTTTGGTGGGGCTCAAGCCGTCGCGTGGCCGCTTGCCGCTGGACAGCAAGCTGCGCCAGATGCCGCTGCGCATTGTCGCCAACGGCGTGGTCACCCGGTCCGTGCGCGACACCGCGGCCTTCTACCGCGAGATGGAGCGGGTGTACCGCAACCCGCGGCTGCCGCAGATCGGCGACGTCACCAGCTCCGGCGGGCAGCGGCTGCGGATCGCGGTGTGCACCCAGTCGATCGCCCGAGAAGCCAGCCCGGAGGTGCGTGAGCTGACGCTGAAGAACGCGGCGCTGCTCGAGGAGCTGGGACACAAGGTCACCACCATCGACAACCCCGTGCCGTCGCACTTCATGACGGACTTCCTGCTGTACTGGTCGTTTTTGGCGTTCGCCCTCGTTCGCAGCGGACGCCGCACGTTGGGTCCCACTTTCGACCGCGGACGCCTCGACAACCTGACGCTGGGCCTCGACCGCAACGCGTCGCGAAACCTGCATCGAGTGCCGTGGGCGATCGCGCGGCTGGCGCGGGTGCGCCGGATCACCTCGCGCCTCACCGAGACCTACGACGTGGTGCTGACGCCGACGCTGGCCGACGCCACACCGCGGATCGGCCACTTCGACCCGACGCTGGACTACCAGCAGATCATCGACCGCCTCGTCGAATGGGTTGCGTTCACGCCGCTGCAGAACGCCACCGGCGAGCCGGCGATCTCGCTGCCGCTCGCCGAATCCGCGAGCGGCCTGCCGATCGGGATGATGTTCGCAGCACCGGTGGGCCACGAGGGCCGGTTGTTGCGGCTCGCGTACGAACTCGAGGAAGCACGGCCCTGGCGGCGCATCCAGGGCTGAAAGACCCGCGCTAGGAGAGGTCGCGGCAGACGTCGGCCGTGGCGCGGGTGAGCGCCGCAGCACCGTCACGCAGCGCCTGTTCGATCGGGGTTCCTTCGGCGGTGATCGCGACCATCCGCTCGACGCCGTGATCCAGCAGCACCGTGGCGTCCGCGCCTACCCGGCCGGCGAAGACGATCACCGGGACGCCGACGCGCGCCGCGGCCGCAGCGACGCCGAACGGCGTCTTGCCCATGACTGTCTGCGCGTCCACGCTGCCTTCACCGGTGAACACCCAGTCGGCACCGTGCAGCGCTCGATCCAGACCGACGGTTTCGGCGACTTCTTCGACACCCGGTCTGCTTGTGGCGCCGAGGAATTCGACGAGCGCAAAACCCATGCCGCCGGCTGCGCCCGCCCCTGGGCGCTGCGGCTGGGTGCCGCCGAGAGTCGCGGAGGCAACAGTGGCCAGCCGCGACAACCCGCACTCGAGACGCGTCACGTCGGAGGGGGTCGCCCCCTTCTGCGGCCCGAACACCGCGCTGGCGCCGCCGGGCCCGAGCAGTGGCGCGGTGACGTCGCAGGCCACCCGGATACGCGCATCGCGCAGCCGGGGATCGAGGCCCGTGAGGTCGATGTGTTCCAGGCGTTCGAGATCCGCGCCGCCCGGTGTGAGCGGCGCGCCGTCGGCGTCGAGGAATCTTGCGCCAAGCGCGGTGAGCATGCCCGTGCCGCCGTCGTTGGTCGCCGAGCCGCCGAGCCCGATCAGGAAGTCCTCGGCGCCGCGGTCCAAGGCCGACCGGATCAGCTCACCTACGCCAAAGGTGCTGGCGCGCAGAATGTCTCGTAGGGCAGGCGGAACGAGTTCCAGGCCGGCGGCGGCTGCCATCTCGATCACGGCGAGCTGACGCAGCGGCACGAAGCCGTATCGAGCGGTGACCGTGCGTCCCAGCGCATCACGGACGGGCACCTCGACATGGCGGCCGTGCAGCGCTTCGACGACGGCGTCGACGGTCCCTTCTCCGCCGTCGGCCATCGGTACGCCGGCGACCTCGGCGTCCGGCAGCACCGCTGCCACGCCGGCGCGCATCGCGGCGACCGCTTCGGGCGCGGTCATCGACTCCTTGAACGAGTCCGGCGCCAGGACGATCTTCATGGACCGTAGTCTCGCAGAAGTCAGTCGGTACCGAGTGTCGCCAGGATCCGCTTGAACTCGTGCTGCTGTCGCTGCGACAGGTTGGCCATCAACTTGCGCTCGGCCGCGCGCACGCCAGAGTTGCTGTTCTCCAACAACTCTCGGCCCTCGCGGGTCAGCTGTGCCGGTAGTGAGCGCCCCGACGTCACCCGCTGCGGCCGGGTGACCAGGCCGCGGTCCTCCAAGCCGCGCAACACCATGTTCATCGCCTGCGGCGAGACGTTGAAGTCGCGGGCCAGCTCGGCGTTCGACCGCCCGGGGTGCTGCGACAGGATCCGCATGCACAGGTACTGCGGGAACGCCACGCCCAGGGGTTCGAGGACCGTCGCGGTGACCTCGGCACGCAACGCGTTCGCCACCCGGGACAACAGGAAACCCAGTGGCTGATCCTCCAGGGCGCCTTCCATGTCAACTATCTTGACATATATCAAGGAGATTGATATCAACGAATCATGACCGAACCCACCGGCGAGATGTTTGAAAGCGCATACAAGGGCGAGGCGCCCGAGATGAGCGGCGCCAAGCCGCCGTGGAGCATCGGCGAACCGCAGCCCGAGCTCGCCGCCCTGATCGAGCAGGGCAAGTTCCACGGCGACGTGCTCGACGCCGGTTGCGGTGAGGCCGCCATCGCCCTGGACCTCGCGGAGCGCGGTTTCACCACGGTCGGTCTCGACCAGTCGCCGACCGCGATCAGGCTGGCGCGCGAGGAGGCCGAGAAGCGCGGCCTGGACAACGCCACCTTCGACGTCGCGGACATCAGCGATTTCGACGGCTACGACGGCCGGTTTGGCACGATCGTCGACTCGACGCTGTTCCACTCGATGCCGGTCGAACTACGCGAGGGCTACCAGCGCTCGATAGTGCGAGCCGCGGCGCCGGGCGCCTCCTACTTCGTGCTCGTGTTCGACAAGTCGGGAATGCCCGACGGTCCGGCCAACCCGGTCACCGAGGACGAGCTGCGCGACGTCGTGTCGAAGTACTGGACTATCGACGAGATCAGGCCTGCGCGTATCCACGCCGTGTTCCCGGAGGGCTTCGAGGAGTTCTTCCCGGTGACCGATGTGCGCGACGAGCCGAAAGGACGCAAGTCCGTGCCCGCCTGGCTGCTGACGGCCCATCTGCCGGACTGACTTGCGCAAGTCGCGACCCGGTCGCGGCTCTTCGGCCGCCGATGAGGCAGGATAAAGGGGATCTCAGCGAGGACCCCGAAGGAGTCGGATGGCGGAGCCAGATGTCGCCGGCCAAGCGGCTCCGGTGCCACATGTCGCCGGCCAAGCGGCTCCGGTGGATTCGATCAGGCCGATGTACAGCCGTGTCCTGCTCAAGCTCGGCGGCGAGATGTTCGGCGGCGGGGAAGTGGGCCTCGACCCGGACGTAGTGCACCTTGTGGCGCGCCAGATCGCCGAAGTGGTCCGCAGCGGCGTGCAGGTCGCGGTCGTCATCGGCGGCGGCAACTTCTTCCGCGGAGCGCAACTCCAGCAGCGCGGGATGGAACGCACCCGAAGCGACTACATGGGCATGCTCGGCACCGTCATGAACAGCCTTGCCCTGCAGGACTTCCTGGAAAGAGAAGGCATCGCGACCCGGGTCCAGACCGCGATCACTATGGGGCAGGTCGCCGAGCCCTACATCCCGCTGCGGGCGGTGCGACATCTCGAGAAGGGGCGCGTCGTGATCTTCGGGGCCGGTATGGGTCTGCCGTACTTCTCCACCGACACCACCGCTGCCCAACGCGCGCTGGAGATCGGCGCGGAAGTGGTGCTGATGGCCAAGGCCGTCGACGGTGTCTTCACCGCCGACCCGCGCCAGCATTCCGACGCCGAGCTGCTCACCGCGATCAGCCACCGCGAGGTCATCGACCGCGGACTGAAGGTCGCCGACGCCACCGCGTTCAGCCTGTGCATGGACAACGGCATGCCCATCCTGGTGTTCAACCTGCTCACCGACGGCAATATCGCGCGAGCGGTCGCGGGTGAGAAGATCGGAACGCTGGTCACCACCTGAGCTGTGCGCGAGGGGCACGACGAAGACGACGTACGCGGATCACCAGGCCGATGAAGGAGAAGCACCGTGATCGACGAAACCCTCTTCGACGCCGAGGAGAAGATGGAGAAGGCGGTGTCGGTCGCGCGTGACGACCTGTCGTCGATCCGCACCGGCCGCGCCAACCCCGGGATGTTCGCGCGCGTCCACGTCGACTACTACGGAGCGGCCACGCCGATCACACAACTGTCGAGCATCAACGTGCCCGAGGCCCGGCTGGTGGTGATCAAGCCTTACGAGGCCAACCAGCTGCGCAACATCGAGGATGCGATCCGCCACTCCGACCTCGGTGTGAACCCCACCAACGACGGAAACGTCATCCGCGTCGCCATCCCGCAGCTGACCGAGGAGCGCCGCCGCGACCTCGTCAAACAAGCGAAGGCAAAGGGCGAGGACGCGAAGGTGTCGGTCCGCAACATCCGCCGCAAGGCAATGGAAGAGCTGCACCGCATCAAGAAGGACGGCGAGGCAGGCGAGGACGAGGTGGCGCGCGCGGAGAAGGATCTCGACAAGTCCACCGCGACCTACACCAGCCAGATCGACGAACTCGTCAAGCACAAAGAAGGCGAACTGCTGGAGGTCTAGTGACCGAACAGCACGAGACTCCCGTGGCAGAGACGCCGGTCGAAGAACCGCCCAAGAAGAAGTCGCGGGCGGGCCGTGACCTGCCCGCGGCGATCGCGGTCGGAGTGCTCCTCGGCGCGATGGCGATCGGCACGCTGCTGTTCGCGAAGATCGGCTGGCTGGCGGTGCTGGCGGTCTTCATCCCGATCGCTACCCACGAGGTGATCCGGCGGCTCGGTGACGCGGGCTATGCACTGCCCGCGCTACCGCTGCTGTTGGGCGGGCAGGCGATGATCTGGCTGACCTGGCCGTTCGGCCCGGCCGGCCTCCTCGGCGCCTACGGCGGGACCATCGTCGTCTGCATGGTGTGGCGCCTCGTCGGTCAGGGCCTGCGCCATCAGCCGGTCAACTACCTGCGCGACATCTCCGCTTCGGTGCTGCTCGCGACGTGGGTGCCGTTCTTCGCCGGCTTCAGCGCACTGCTGATCTTCCAGGACGACGGTGGCTTCCGGGTGTTCACGGTGATCGCCACGGTCGTGTTCGCCGACATCGGTGGCTATGCGGCCGGGGTGCTGTTCGGCAAGCATCTGCTGGCACCCGCGATCAGCCCGAAGAAGTCATGGGAGGGGCTGGGCGGCTCGCTGCTGTTCGGCATCGCGGCTGCGGTGCTCTCGTTGGTGTTCCTGCTGGACAAGCCGGCGTGGGTCGGCGTCCCGTTGGGCCTGATGCTGGTGATCACCGGAGTGCTCGGCGACCTGGTCGAGTCTCAGGTCAAACGTGACCTCGAGATCAAGGACATGGGCTCGCTGCTGCCCGGGCACGGCGGGATCATGGACCGTATCGACGCGATGCTGCCCTCGGTCGTGGTCGGCTGGATCGTGCTGACGCTCCTGGCATAGCCGCGCCGGTCACGACGCCGGCAGGACGGGCGAATAGCGCCGGTAGCCGCCGCGAAGCGTCACGGAATCCGAGTCGATGCGGGCGACGTCGTTCCACAGGACCAGGTGCGTGCCGCGGTGCCGCCAGCGCAGGAGTGCGGCCAGCGTGCGGGGCTTGTTGACGCCGGAGCGCTCGTAACCGAGATACGACGAACGGGTGTGCGGGCTGACGATCAGGCCGAACAGTTGCGGCGTGGCGGAGGCGGGATCGCCTCGATCGCGGGTGCTCAGCCGGACGTCGATCACGGTGCCCACCGGCTGCGCGTCCGCGTCGCACACCGGCAGGCCGAGGATCTCACTCAGCTGCATGGCGTCCTCCCGGTATGTGGACGATCAGCCGTTCGCGCAACCACCTCTCGATCCACGGCGGGTCCAGGTCGGTGTCGTCGATGTTGACCTGGACGACGGCACCGATCTTGGCGACCGCCTGCCAGGCGATCGACTGCATCCGCGAGACCGGAGGGCGGCCGCCGAAGATACGGGTGATGAGCACGTCGCCGGTCAGGATCGCGCTTACGGTGGGCGCCGGAGCGCCGCTGTCGAGGTCGGCGCCGACGGAGATGCCGTCGAGTTCGAGGTCGTCGACGATGCCGACGGGGTCGCCGTCGTCGTCGACGAGTTGCCGGTCCAGTAACTGCAGTCGCGCGTCGAGCAGCCGCCCGCGGTGCGGGGCTTCGGGAAAGTCGTACGAGCTCATTGACCCGCTCCTGTCACGATCATCAGCGGGATCGCGGCCAGCGACGCGACGAGGATGATGACCAGGTACACCGACGCCAACGCGTTGGTGACCCGGCCGTTCACGTGGTCGCCCATGTAACCGGGATCGTTGGCCACGATCAGGATCGGCAGATACGTCAGCGGCAGCGCGATCGCGGAGAACACCACAGAGAACTCGGTAACCTGGATGGGGTCGACTCCGCTGAAAAGCACTGCGGTACAGACGATCAGCGCCACGAGCATGACGACGTGAAACCGCGACGCCTCGGCCGGGCGACGGAATTTGCCCCACGTCCAGCCGAGGAACTGGGCCAGGGTGTAACCCGAGGACAGGGTGGTCTCGAGCGCGGCGCCGAAGGTGGCGGCGACGATACCGACGATCGCGAAGGCCAGGGCCAGCTGGCCGCCGGCGGCCACGATCGGCATCACCACCTCCGACAGTGAGGTGACCTCGATCTGCGCCGGTAGCAGCACGATTGTCGCGCAGGCGGCGATCGCGACCGAGAGCACCCCACCCAGCGGGAATCCGACCAGCACGTTGAGCCGTGAGGTGCTGAGGTCCTTGACGGTCCAGCCCTCTTCCACTGCCCCGGAGGAGAAGAAGAAGACCTCGTAAGGCGTCATCGCCGCGCCGAACAACGCGACCGCGAAGTACCAGTAGGTGGCCGCCGATTCGGTCTCCGGGATGGTGGGTCCGGTGGCCTGGGCGGCCAGCTCGCCCCAGTCGGGTGACAGCAGGAACACCGCGACGGCGAAGACGATCAGCGCCAGCCCGAGCATGCCGGTGACGTTTTCCATGTGGGAGAACTTCACCCGCCAGATGACCACCCAGACCGCGAATGCCACCACCGGGAACCAGAGGTTGGGGCCGACGTCGGTGGCCAGCTGCAAAGCCAGTGCGACGCCGCCGATCTCGGCGGTGACGGTCATCAGGTTGATGAAGAACGAGGCGCCCAGGTTGGCCGCCGCGGTGCGTGGGCCCAGGCGTTCGCGGATGATCTCGAACGTGGCCCGTCCGCTGACCGCAGCCACCCGGCCGGACATCTGGGCGAACAGGCAGATGCCGAGCACGCCGACCGGTATGACCCAGACGAGCCCGAGGCCGAACCGTGAACCGACCACGGCGTTGGTCACCAGGTCACCGATGTCGAGGAAGCCGCCGATCGCGGTGAGGATGCCGAGGGCTACGGCGAAGATGCGTTTCATCGGTACGTCGCCGTGAGGCGGTCGACGGCGTCGAGCATGGACTGACGCAGTTGCCGCGCGTCGGGCTGGCCGTCCACCGCGCGCACCACGGCGTTGGCGGTGTTGAGCTGACCGATGAGGGTTGTCATCGTCTCGGTCAGCAGGGACTGACGGCGTAGGTCCTGCGGATCTTCGGCCCTGAGTACCGCGATACCCGAATAGGCTTTGGCGATCTGGTCGCGCGCATCGCTGAGTTGCACCGCGGTCAGATTCCCCGTCGACCGGCGCTTGATCCAGAGATCGAGCGCTTGCGCGCCCATGCGCGCCGCCGACTCCGTTTCCTCCTTGGCCGACGCCAATTTGCCGGGCATCCCGTCGCGGTTACTCGGGCAGCTGGTCAGTATCAGCGCGAGCACACCGGCCAGCAGGAGCAGGACGACGGCGAGGCGCACACGATTGTGGGCGTGCATCAAGTGCGGCAGACGTCGCAGGGCCACATTCGTAGCATCTTGCGCCCAGACCCGCGCTCAGCGGCGGTACTGCGCGGCGTGTCGCGCGCAGTGTCAGAGACTGCGGTGGCTTCAGTCAGCGCACATCGTCGCGTGTAGCGCGCGTAACCGCTCGCGCAGATCCACCAGAAATTCCGACGCCGCGTCGAAGTCGGCACGAGGACCGCGCCGCGTCCAGGACTCGACGATGCAGTGCGCGATCCAGCGCAACCTCACGTTGCTGTTCTGCGACAGCACGCGAAGGATGTCGAACGCGTCGTCGGCGGAGATGCCGAAGGTCTGCATGAGCATCCCCTTGGCTTGTTCGATGGCGGGTTGGCCGGCCAGCTTCTCCCGCAAGTGGGCGACCTCCAGGCGCAGCCGGTCGGTCTCGGTCTCGTCGGAGTCGGTGACGGTGCTCATCGTGGCTGCTCCTTTCGAGCCCTGACGGCGTCGGCGAGGACGGAGGCGGTGTGTCGCGGGGTGCAGTGTCCGGCGAGGTCACGGATCTGGGTTCGGCAGCTGAACCCGTCGGCGAGCACCGATGTGTCGGGTTCGACGGCGCGCAGCGCGGGCAGGAGTTTGTCCTCGGCACATGCGACGGAGACGTCGTGATGGCCGCGTTGGAAGCCGAAATTGCCTGCCAGACCGCAACATCCGGCGTCCAGTACCTCTGCGTCGACACCGGCGTCGTCGAGGAGTTCCTTCTCGTGCGTGTAGTGCAGCACCGCGTGCTGGTGGCAGTGGGGCTGAACGAGCGCGCGGCCCCCGCTGCGAGGAGGATGCCAGTCGGGCGCTTTCCGGTGCAGAAGTTCACCGATCGTGTAGGTCTGGGCCGCGAGCCGGTGCGCGTCTTCGTTGCCGTGCAGCAGATCGAGCGCATCGGAGCGGAACACCGCGGCGCAACTGGGTTCGAGCACCAGGACCGGAGTGCCGGCGCGCAGCGCGGGCCGCAGCGCCCGCAGTGTCCGGCCCAGGACCTTCTTCGCGACGCCGAGTTGACCGGTGGAGATCCAGGTCAGTCCACAGCAGAGCGTCCGGTCGGGAACGGTGACGGTGAAGCCGGCCGACTGCAGCACCTCCACGGCGTCGCGCGCGATGGCCGGATCGAAGTTGTTGGTGAACGTGTCCGGCCACAACAGCACCGGTCCGCGGTCACCGACCGGACGGGGCTGCTCGCGCCACCACGAGGTGAAGCGTTGCGCCGCAAAGCGCGGCACGTCGCGGTGGCCGTCGATTCCGCCGGCGGCTTTGAGCGCGGCGTCCAGTCGCGGTGTGTGGGCCACGGCGTTGACCAGCCGGGGCGCCGCCGCCGCCAACCGCGCCCACAGCGGAATCCATCCCATCGAGTAGTGGGCCATCGGGCGCAGTCGGTGGTGGTAGTGGTGAAAGAGGAACTCCGCCTTGTACGTTGCCATGTCGACGTTGACCGGACAGTCACTCAGGCAGCCCTTGCAGGCGAGGCAGAGGTCGAGGGCGTCGCGCACCTCGGTCGAGGCCCACCCGTCGGTGATCACCTCGCCTTGCAGCATCTCGAACAGCAACCGGGCACGGCCGCGGGTCGAGTGGTGTTCCTCCCCGGTGGCGCGATAGCTGGGACACATGACACCGGACTCGTCGCCGCGACATTTCCCGACACCGACGCAGCGCGCGGCCGCGTGCGAGAAGCGGTGCCCGTCTTCGGCATAGGCGAACGCCGTCGCGGGTTCTATCGGCAGATACCCGGTGCCGAAGCGCAGGTTCTCGTCGAGGCGGTAGGGGTGGACGATCTTCCCCGGGTTCATGTGATTGCCGGGATCGAACAGTGCCTTGGTCTTCTCGAACGCGTGCACGACGCGCTCCCCGAACATGATCGGCAGCAGTTCGCCGCGCGACTGCCCGTCGCCGTGCTCACCGGACAATGACCCGCCGTAGTCGACGACGAGGTGGGCCGCGTCGTAGGCGAACCGCCGATATTTGGCGATTCCGTCGGCCGTGCGCAGGTCGAACGGGATCCGGGTGTGCACGCAGCCCTGCCCGAAATGCCCGTAGAGGGATGATGATTCGTAGTCGTAGCGGTCCAGCAGCTTGCGGAAGTCGCGCAGGTAGTCACCCAGGCGTTGTGGCGGGACCGCCGCGTCCTCCCACCCTTCGTGCGTCTCCGGGCCGACCGGTGGATAGGCCGTCGCCCCGAGGCCGGCCTCGCGGGCCGCCCACACCTGTTTCTTGTGCAGCGGGTCGTCCAGGACCGCGGCATCGCAGTCGGCCACCTTCTGCAGCGCCTCGATCAGGGCTTTGGCCCGGTGGTCGGCGTCGTCCTGGTCTTCGCCGTCCATCTGCACCATGAGCCAGCCGCGGCCGCGCGGAAGTTGGTGCAGCGCCTTCTCGGCCAGCCGCCGGGAGTGTTCGAGTTCGACCAGCCGATGGTCCAGCCCTTCCAGCGCGGACGGCTCGTGCTCCAGGACGGCGGGGACCGCGTCCGCGGCGGCGGCGATGTCGCTAAAGCCCAACAGCACCAGCGCGCTCGCGGCGGGCCGCCGGACCAGTTCGATCTCGGCGCGCGTGAGGGTGACCAGGGTGCTCTCACTGCCGACCAAGGCTTTGGCGAGGTGAAAGCCATTCTCCGGCAACAGGCTGTCGAGGTTGTATCCCGACACCCGGCGCGGGATGTGGGGGTACTTGGCCCGGATGTCGTCGGCGAATTCGGTAATGATCGACCGTAGCCCGCCGTAGAGTTCGCCGACCCGGCCGCCCGTGGCGATGATCTGCTCGACCTCGGTGTCGTCGGCTGCACCGACCCAGCGCCGCACGCCGTCGTAGGTCAAGATCTCCAGCGCGCGAACCGAATCGACCATCTTGCCGTACGCCTGCGCGGTGGAGCCGCAGGAGTTGTTGCCGATCATCCCACCGATCGTGCAGCTCACATGTGTCGACGGTTTGGGTCCGACCATCCAGCCGGTGGGGGCGAGCCGGTCATTGAGGACGTCGAGCTTGATGCCCGGTTCGACGACGGCCGTACCGTTGTCGGTGTCGACGGTGTGGACGCGGGTGCAGTATTTGCTCCAGTCGAGCACCACTGCGGCGTTGCAGCATTGCCCGGCGAGGCTGGTGCCGCCGCCGCGGGAGAGCACGGGGATGTCGTTGTCCCGGCACACCGCGACGGCAGCGGCCGCGTCGTCGGGTGTGTGGGGTACGACGACGCCGATGGGCACCTGGCGGTAGTTCGACGCGTCGGTGGAGTATGCGGCGCGCGATCCGGCGTCGAACCGGATCTCTCCTGCGATTTCACGGTCGAGTTCGGCGGCGAGCTTGTCGTAGAGGAGAGCGCTCATGGTCGAAAGTCCTTCGGTGTCAACGGACGCGGTACGGTTCGAGATCGGGACTGCGTACGGCGAGGCCGTGTCCGGCGCTGGCTGGATCGGGTCGCAGCGCGCCGTCGACGGGCGGCGTCGCGCCCTCGAAGTACCGTGTCTCGATGCGCGCGTGATCGTGGAACCACTCGAGGTGGCGTAGGTTCGGCGTCGCTGCGCCGACACTGGCGTGCAACCACGGTGCGCAGTGGCCGGAGATGTCGAGGTGGTGCGCGGCGGCCAGGGCGGCCACGCGCTGCCACTCGGTGAGCCCGCCGCACCGCGAGACGTCGGCCTGCAGGCAGTCCACCACGGCGCACAGCGGGACGAAATCATCTAACCGGTAACCGTATTCGCCTGCCGTGACATCGGCGCTGACCGCGTCGCGCACCGCACGCAGCCCGGTGAGGTCGTCGGACGAGACCGGTTCCTCCAGCCAGGTGACTTCGAGCTCGTCGACCGCCGACATCAACCGGATGGCCTGTTTGGCGGTGTAGGCGCCATTGGCGTCGACGAACAGTTGGGCGTTGGAACCGATCACCGCGCGGGCCTGGTGCATTCGCGACATGTCGCGCGCGGTGCACGTTCCCCACGACTGCCCGATCTTGATCTTGACGCGCGGGATGCCGAGGTCGTGCACCCAGCCTCTCAACTGATCGCACAGCTGATGGTGGTCGTAGGTGGTGAATCCGCCACTGCCGTATACCGGTACCGTGTCGCGGACCGCGCCGAGGAGCCGGTGCAGCGGTGTGCCGAGCAGTCTTGCCTTGAGGTCCCACAGCGCCACGTCGACCGCGGAGAGCGCCTGCCCGGCGATTCCGCCCCGTCCGATGTTGCGCACGGCTTTGGTCATGGCGTCGAAGGCCCCGCCGACGTCGAGGGCGTCGCGACCGACGACGTGTGCGGCGAGGTTCTCGGCGATGACGTCCACACAGGCCGGGTGTCCGTACGTCCACCCTGTTCCGGTGACCTGCCCACACTCGGCGCTGGCGACCACCAGGGTGGTGTGGTCCCACGCCAGTGTCCCGTCGGCCTCCGGCACGTCGGTGGGAATGGTGTAGGCGGCGGCGTGCAGGCCGGTGACGGCGACAGCGGGGGTGACCGCGCGGGCCTTCGGCAGTACGGCCTCGTCGGTGCTCGTCATGAGCGGGAGTGCGGTAAGAACTCTTGCACCTTCGTCTTGAGGCCTTGCTTGATGAAGCCGCGGCTGTCCTCGTCGCCCTTGAGCACCGCGGTGACGGTCGCCTTGGCCTGTTCGAAGGTGGCGTGCGGCGGGATGGGCGGCATGTTCGGATCGGTGTGTACGTCGAGCACGGTGGGGCGGTCGGCCGACAGAGCCGAGCGCCACACGTCGGCCAGCTCGCCGGGGTCGCGGACGGTGTATGCCCCCAGTCCGAGGCTTGCCGCGAATCCGGCGAAGTCGACATCCGGAAGTGTCTGGGAGGCAGCGAATTTCGGCGATCCGTTCATTGCGCGCATCTCCCACGTCACCTGGTTGAGGTCGTTGTTGTGCAGGATCGCCACGATCAGCCGCGGATCGGCCCACTGCTCGTAGTAGTGCTTGATGGTGATCAGCTCGGCCATACCGTTCATCTGCATGGCGCCGTCGCCGACGAAGGCGACGACGGGACGGTCGGGGTGGGCGAACTTGGCGCCGATCGCGTACGGGACGCCGGGGCCCATCGTCGCCAGTGTTCCCGACAGTGAACCGCGGATGCCCGGGCGGAAGCGAAGCTGCCGGGCGTACCAGTTGGCGGCGGACCCCGAATCGGCGGTGACGATCGCGTCGTCGGGAAGTTGCGCCGAGAATTCGGAGAACAGGCGCAGCGGGTTGACCACTTCGGTGTCGACGCCGGCCTCCTTGGCCATCGTTTCCCACCAGCGGTTGACGTTCGACTCGATCGTCTCTCGCCACGAGCGGTCGGCCTTGCGTTTCAGGTGGGGGATCAGCGCTCGCAGGCCGGCTTTCGCGTCCGCGACGAGATTGACGTCGTAGGGGTAGCGCATCCCGATCAGCGTGGGGTCGATGTCGATCTGCACGCTGCGCGCCTGCCCGAATTCGGGGAGGAATTGGGAGTAGGGGAAACTCGACCCGATGGTGAGCAACGTGTCGCAGTCGCGCATCAACTCGTAGCTGGGTCGCGTGCCCAGCAGGCCGATGGAACCTGTCACCCACGGGAGTTCGTCGGACAGCACATCCTTGCCCAGCAGCGCTTTGGCCGCTCCGGCGCCGAGCAGGTCGGCGACCTCGGACAGTTCGGCCTCGGCCCCGCGGGCGCCGTTGCCGACGAGCATGGCGACTTTCGTTCCCGCGTTGAGGATTTCGGCGGCGCGACCGATCGCGGCGTCGTCGGGGGTGACGGCCGGCCAGTCGACGCCGAGACTCGACGGCACCATCTTGAACGCGTGCTCTGGCGGGCTGTAAGGCAGCTCCTGGACGTCGGCGGGGATGATCAGTGCCGTCGGAGCGCGGCGTCCCACCGCGGTGCGGATGGCCCGATCGAGGACATTGGGGAGCTGCTCGGGCACCGTGACCATCTGCACGTAGTCGGCGGCGACGTCTTTGTAGAGGCTGAGCAGGTCTATCTCCTGCTGGTAGGAGCCGCCCATCGCGCTGCGATTGGTCTGTCCGACGATCGCCACGACCGGGACGTGGTCGAGTTTGGCGTCGTAGAGACCGTTGAGAAGATGGACCGCGCCGGGACCCGACGTCGCCATGCAGACCCCGAAGGTTCCGCTGAACTTGGCATAGCCGACGGCCTCGAACGCGCTCATCTCCTCGTGCCGGGACTGGATGAACTGCGGGTTGTCGTCGGCGCGCCCCCAGGCGGCCAGGATCGCGTTGATCCCGTCACCGGGATAGGCGAACACCTGCCGCACTCCCCAGGCGCGTAACCGGTCGAGCAGGTAGTCGGCGACGGTCTGATCAGGCATGGCTGCTCCTCTTCGGATCGATCCGTGCGTGGGCCGTTATCTCCGTCCTACGCCTTTGATTGCTGTTGCGCAACGATTGCGTCCTGGGAATCAATTAAGACTTGTCGTCCGTCACCGCCTAGTCGTCGGGATGCAGATGCTGTTGGCCGCTGTGTGCCGAGGTGGTGGTGTGGTGTCCGCTGAGCTGTCGCGCACTGTTGATCATCCCGACGAGGCTGAACGCCTGGGGCGTGTTGCCGAGATGGCGCTGGGCTTTCGGGTCGTACTCCTCGCTGAGCATTCCGACGTCGTTGCGCAGCCCGAGCAGTCGCTCGTAGAGAGCGGTGGCTTCGTCGTCGCGGCCGATGCCACACAGTGCGTCGACGAGCCAGAAGCTGCACGCGAGAAAGACGCCTTCGCCGCCGGGCAGGCCGTCGTCGCTGCGCTGCGGGTGGTAGCGCAACAGCAGCCCGTCGCAGCTGAGTTCCTCTTGCACCGCGGTGATGGTGCCGACGATGCGGGGATCGTCGTAGGGCAGGAAGCCGACGCGGGGGAGCAGCAGCAGTGCCGCGTCGAGGTCGTCGGAGCCGTAGGACTGGGTGAAGGTTCCGCGTTCGGCGTTGTAGCCACGGTTGCAGATGTCGTCGTGAATCTCGTCGCGCAGCTGGCGCCATCGGTCCAGTGGTCCCGACAGGTCATGATGTTCGACGGTTCGCACCGCGCGGTCCACCCCGGCCCACGCCATGACCTTCGAGTGCACGAAATGGCGTCTGGGGCCGCGGATTTCCCACAGACTGCAGTCGGGTTCGGTCCAGTTGCCCTCCAGGAAGTCGAGCAGTGCGCATTGGACGTCCCAGGCCGTGTCGTCGGTTGGCAGGCCGGCGTCGCGGGCCAGGTGCAGGCCGTCGAGGACTTCACCCCACACGTCGAGTTGCAGTTGCGCCGCGGCGGCGTTGCCGACCCGCACCGGGGAAGACTTCTCGTATCCGGGCAGCCACGGGAGTTCGAATTCGGGCAGTCGCCGCCGCCCGTCGAGGCCGTACATGATCTGCAGGTCGGCCGGATCTCCGGCGACCGCGCGCACCAGCCATTCGCGCCACGCCCGGGCCTCCTCGACGAAGCCGGTGCCGAGCAGCGCCTGCAACGTGAACGTGGCGTCGCGAAGCCAGCAGTAGCGGTAGTCCCAGTTGCGAGGGCCGCCGACCTGCTCGGGCAGTGACGTCGTGGCCGCGGCGAGGATGCCGCCGGTGGGGGTGAAGGTGAGCGCTTTGAGCAGCAGCAGGGCGCGGCGCACCTCGGCCTGCCAGCGGCCGTTGTACTGGCACTGCTTCATCCAGTCGCTCCACCAGCGTTCGGTTTTCGCCAGCGCCTGCTCGGCGTCGGCGGGCTTCGGTGGTGGCAGATGGGAGAGCTGATGGGTGAGGACGAACGGAATGCGTTGACCCTCGGCGACGGTGAACTCGGCGACGGTGGTCAATCCGTGTCCGTGTGTCTGGACCGGCGTGCGCAGCCAGACCGCGTCCGGACCGGCGATGGCCGACACGCCGCCGTCGCTGCGGCGCACCCACGGCACCACGTGGCCGTAGTCGAAGCGCAGGCACAGGGTCATCGTCATCGGAACCTTGCCGCTGACTCCCTCGACGATGCGGACCACGTCGGCGGCCTCTCCGCGCGGTGGCATGAAGTCGATGAGGCGGACGCGTCCGTCGTCGGTGTCCCACTCGGTTTCGAGCACCAGCGAGTCGTCGCGGTACTGCCGGCGCGTCGCGGGGCCGCCCTCGGCCGGGGCCACGCGCCACGTCCCGGCGTCCTGGCCGCCGAGCAGCGCCGCAAAACAGGCAGGTGAGTCGAAGTGAGGAAGGCAGAGCCAGTCGACCGCTCCGTCGCGGCCGACGAGCGCCGCGGTCTGCAGATCTCCGATCAGCGCATAGTCTTCGATCGCTGCCACGGTCAGTGCCCGTCGTCGAGCGTGATGACCACCTTCACGTCATCGGGCTGCGCGGTGAAGGCGTCGGTGGCCTTGTGCAGCGGCACGCGCCGGGTGATCAGGCTGGCGAGCCAATCCTTGTCGGCTTTGGCCAGCGCGTCGGCGGCCTGCCGGTAGTGGCGCAGGTTGGCGTTGACCGAACCCACGACGGCGTCGTTCTCCAACACCAGTTCCCGGTTGACGGCACCGGCGTCGATCTGCAGCCGTCGTCCGGTGGGAGACACGCCGGTCAGGCAGACGATGCCGTAGGCAGACGTGTTGGCGATGGCCCCGAACACCACCGGCCCCGCCCCGGTCGCCTCGATCACCACGTCGGGCTGCAGGCGGGACGCGACGTCGTCGATGTCGTCGTGGTGATACGTCGCACCCAGCGCCGCGGCGATCGCGGGTTTGGGTCCGTCGGTGACGCGGTCGAGGATGTGGGTGTCCAGGCCCTGCTGGACCGACAGCAGGGCGGCCAGCAGGCCGATGGGACCGGCGCCGGTGATCAGCGCCCGCTCGGGTTCGAAGTAGGCACGCTGGCCGACGCGCCGCACCTGCTCCCAAGCCTTGGCCACCACAGTCGTCGGCTCCATGAGCATGCCGACGTCCTCGAGGCTGTCGTCGAGCGCGACCGCGTAGTCGGTTTCGACGCGCCACCGGCTGCTGCCGTAGCCGTCGATCTCCTTGATGCCGCGTTCGGTGTAGCGGCCATTGCGACACATGTCGAACTCGCCGTGTGCGCACGCGCGACACGGCACCGGGTCGGGCCGGCGCACCACACCCACCACCAGGTCGCCGGCTGAGAACGTGCTGCCGGACGGCGCCTCGGCCACCCGCCCCAGCGATTCATGGCCGATCACCAGCGAGTCCTGGCCGGGGGGCGCCCAGCCGTACTGCCCGCTCGCGATCTCCTTGTCGGTGCCGCACACGCCGATCGCCAGGCCGTCTACCAACAGATCATCGGATCCGCGATGCGGTTCCTCCACATCGGCGACGGAGAGGGTGCCGGCCTTGCCGGGCGTGACTGTCAATGCCTGCATACGAAGATGACTTGCCGTCCGGCAGTAATTGCAAACACCAAACAATTGCGCTTTGATAACTATTATCTTCGGGGAAGTGAGGCGGACATGGCCGGACGCGGCGGTGTGACGAGTGACCAGGTGGAATCGGTCATGCGGGCGTCGCGGGCTCTGGTCGGCATCACCGCGGCGTCGATCTCCACCGTCGACGATGTGGTGACCGTGCCACAGCTGCGGGTGATGATGATGATCACCACGCGCGGGGCGATGAACCTCGCGGGAGTTGCGGAGGGTCTGGGCGTCAGCCCGTCCAACGCCAGCAGGATCTGCGACCGGCTGCTCAAGATCGGCATGCTCGACCGGCGCGAGGATCCGGCCGACCGGCGCAACATCGCGCTTACGCTCACCGCAGACGGGCAAGCGCTGATCGACCGCGTGATCCACCATCGACGCAACGCAATCCGCGGCGTGCTGCGCCAGATGCCCCCGCGTCAGCGGGACCTGCTCGCGGAGGTCCTCGAGGATTTCGCGACCGCGGCGGGCGAACCCCTCGACGAACATCGGCACGCGCTCATCTGAGCTGCTCGCGGGGCCGATGGAATACTGGGTGGCGATCATGCCCGACCCCTCCGCGGCCCTGCCGCTCGTGTTCGATCCGCCGCGACGCTCGATGCCGCCGCGGCACTTCGCCGACCTCGACGAGGGTGGGCGCGGCACAGCCGTCAGCGAACTGGGGTTGCCGGCGTTTCGCGCCAAGCAGTTGGCCAACCAGTACTACGGAAGGCTGATCGCGGACTCGCACGCGATGACCGACCTGCCCGCAGCCGTGCGCGACCAGGTGGCCGGGGCGCTGTTCCCGGAGCTGCTGCACGCGGTGCGCGAGATCGAGACCGATGCGGGCGAGACGCGCAAGGTGTTGTGGCGTGCCGTGGACGGTACGACGTTCGAGTCGGTGCTGATGCGTTATCCGCAGCGCAACACCGTGTGCATCTCGTCGCAAGCGGGCTGCGGAATGGCGTGTCCGTTCTGCGCGACCGGCCAGGGCGGCCTCAAGCGCAACCTGTCGACCGCCGAGATCCTCGAGCAGGTGCGCGCGGCCGCGGTCGAGCTGCGTGACCGCGACGGCGAGGGCATCACGCCGGTGGCGCGCGGGGGCAGGCTGTCGAACATCGTGTTCATGGGGATGGGCGAACCGCTGGCGAACTACAACCGCGTGCTGGCCGCGGTGCGGCGGATCATCGCGCCCGCGCCCAACGGCTTCGGTATCTCGGCGCGGTCGGTCACCGTGTCGACCGTCGGGCTGGCGCCGGCGATCCGGAAGCTCGCCGACGAACGGCTCGGGGTCACGCTGGCGCTGTCGTTGCACGCCCCCGACGACGAGCTGCGCGACACGCTCGTCCCGGTGAACAACCGCTGGAAGGTGTCCGAGGCGCTCGACGCCGCCCGGTACTACGCCGACGTGACCGGCCGGCGGGTGTCGATCGAGTATGCGTTGATCCGCGATGTCAACGACCAGCCTTGGCGCGCTGACCTTTTGGGCAAGCGGCTGCATGGAGCGCTCGGTGCGCTGGCCCACGTCAACGTCATACCGCTGAACCCGACGCCCGGCAGCGAATGGGATGCCAGTCCCAAGCCCGCCGAACGCGAGTTCGTGCGACGGGTGCGGGAGCGCGGCGTGTCATGCACGGTGCGCGACACCCGCGGTCGCGAGATCGCCGCCGCGTGCGGGCAGCTGGCGGCGCAGAGCTGAGCTGTGCTGAGCTGAGCTGAGCTGAGCTGTCACACCGACCAACGTTTTGTCGCGCGCTTCTCGAACTTCTGCTGCAAATCGTGTCGTTATGAGGCAGGTGTGTCAGGCCGGTTGATGAACCACACGTTGTCCTCGCGCAGATGGCGGCTGCGCCAGCCGTCGGCGGTGCGCACCAGGTCGTGGAAATAGTAACCGCCACAAGAGCTTTGCTCGGTCATGCCGGACAGCTGCATCGGGTTGTAGAACATCGCGCGGACCGTCGCCGTGTCCGGACCGCTCTCGAGGATCTCGATGTTCGTGATGTAGTGCATGCTCCACGGGATCGCGGTGAACGCCTGGCTGAACAGCTCGGCGATCTCGTCGCGGCCGGCCGCCGGGATGCCCGCCGACGAGTAGTCCACGATCGCGTCGTCGGTGAAGACCGAGCGGTACAGCTCCCAGTCCTTGGTATCGACGGCGCGTGCGTAGCGGTACAGCAGCGCGGAGATCTCGGCTTCGTCGCTCATATCCGTGGTTCGCTCGCAAGCATCGCTCACTCCGGCATGCCGATGGTCTTGGCTTCCAGGTACTCCTTGTATCCCTCTTCGCCGTTGCGATAGCCCAGACCGCTCTGCTTGGTGCCACCGAACGGGCTGCCGATGCCGAAGTGGCTCTTACCGTTGATCGTCACGTTGCCGGTGCGCATGCGCTTGGCCACGTCGAACGCGCGGTCCACGTCAGTGCTGCTCACCTCGCCGGACAGGCCGTAGATCGAGTTGTTGGCGATCGCGACCGCCTCGTCGTCGGTGTCGTACGGGGTGACGGTGAGAACGGGCCCGAAGATCTCCTCCTGTGCCACTTGGGAATTGGGATCGACGTCGGCGAGCAGGGTCGGCTGGGTGTAGTAGCCGGTCGGCAGGTTCTCCGGAATGCCGCCGCCGGTGACGAGACGCGCGCCCGAGTCGATGCCGCTCTTGACCAACCCGAGTACCTTCTTCCGTTGCGTCTCGCTGATCTGCGGGCCCTGCATGTTGCCCGGCGTCCACGGATCACCGACCGGGAAGCCCTCCATCATCGTCTTGAGGATCTCGACGCCTTCGTCGTATCGACTGCGCGGCAACAGGATCCGGCTGGGCAGGATGCAGCTCTGCCCCGACATCACGCATGCCATCATCGCCGCCATCGGCAGCGCCGACGGTGAAGAAGACGCTGCTGGAGTTGGGCGGCAAGTCCGCGCACATCGTGCTCGACGACGCCGACCTGAACTCGGCTCTGCCGTTGGCGGTGATGATGGCATGCGTGATGTCGGGGCAGAGCTGCATCCTGCCCAGCCGGATCCTGTT
>NZ_LZKP01000007.1 GCF_001672895.1 Mycobacterium sp. E740 | reverse complement strand
GGCCAGGTAGCCGTGCAGATTCATCTGCCCCAGCCCGATCGCATGAGAGTCGTTGTTGCCCTGCTCGATCGACGGCACCGACGCGATGTGCGTCTGATCCGACACCGCGGTCAGCGCCCGGATCGCCACCTCGACGGTTTGCGCGAAGTCCGGCGAGTCCATGGCCTTGGCGATGTTCAGCGAACCGAGGTTGCACGAGATGTCCTTGCCCACCTTGGCGTACGACAGGTCTTCGTTGAACAGCGACGGCGTCGACACCTGCAGGATCTCCGAGCACAGGTTGGAATGCGTGATCTTGCCGTCGATCGGGTTGGCCCGGTTCACCGTGTCCTCGAACATGATGTACGGATAGCCCGACTCGAACTGCAGCTCGGCCAGTGTCTGGAAGAACTCGCGGGCCTTGATCTTCGTCTTGCGGATGCGCGCGTCGTCGACCATCTCGTAGTACTTCTCGGTGACCGAGATGTCGGCGAACGGCATGCCGTAGACGCGTTCGACGTCGTACGGCGAGAACAGGTACATGTCCTCGTTCTTCTTGGCCAGCTCGAACGTGATGTCGGGGATCACGACGCCGAGGCTCAGCGTCTTGATCCGGATCTTCTCGTCGGCGTTCTCCCGCTTGGTGTCCAGGAAGCGGTAGATGTCCGGGTGGTGCGCATGCAGGTACACCGCACCCGCACCCTGCCGCGCGCCGAGCTGGTTGGCGTAGGAGAACGAGTCCTCGAGCAGCTTCATGATCGGGATGACGCCCGAGCTCTGGTTCTCGATGTTCTTGATCGGGGCACCATGCTCGCGAATGTTCGTCAGCAGCAACGCAACTCCGCCACCGCGCTTGGACAGCTGCAGCGCAGAGTTGATCGAGCGGCCGATCGATTCCATGTTGTCTTCGATTCGAAGGAGGAAGCAGCTGACCGGCTCGCCGCGCTGCTTCTTGCCCGAGTTGAGGAACGTCGGGGTGGCCGGCTGGAAGCGGCCGTCCATGATCTCGTCGACCAGCTTCTCGGCCAGCGACGTGTCCCCGGCGGCCAGCGTCAGCGCCACCATCACGACGCGGTCCTCGAAGCGCTCGAGGTAGCGCTTCCCGTCGAAGGTCTTCAGGGTGTAGGACGTGTAGTACTTGAACGCTCCGACGAACGTCGGGAACCGGAACTTCTTGGCGTACGCGCGATCGAGCAGGGTCTTGACGAAGTTGCGCGAGTACTGGTCGAGCACCTCGCGCTCGTAATAATCCTTCTGGATCAGGTAGTCGAGCTTCTCGTCCTGATTGTGGAAGAACACGGTGTTCTGGTTGACGTGTTCCAAGAAGTACTGCCTCGCGGCGAGCACGTCTTTGTCGAACTGAATCTTTCCGTCCGCGTCGTACAGATTCAGCATCGCGTTGAGCGCGTGGTAGTCCATCTCGCCCGGCAGCGTGGCGGGCGCGGCGGACGTTACAGGCTCTGCAGCTGTGGCGGTTGGTGACACGTCTGGTCCTTCCAAAACTCTTCCAAGCCCGATCGGACGGCGGCTACGTCGTCCGGGGTTCCCATCAGTTCGAAGCGGTACAGGTACGGCACGCCACACTTGCGGGATACGACATTGCCCGCATAGGCGAACTCGGCGCCGAAGTTGTTGTTGCCCGCGGCGATGACGCCGCGGATCAACGACCGGTTGTGTTCATTGTTGAGAAACGCGATGACCTGCTTGGGCACATAGCCACCGTCGTTGATGTCCGGCGTGGCGCGCCCACCGCCGTAGGTGGGCAGCACCAGCACGTAGGGCTCGTCGACCTCGATGCGCCCGTGCAGCGGAATCCGGGTGGCGGGCAGACCCAGCTTCGCGACGAAGCGGTGGGTGTTCTCCGAAACGCTGGAGAAGTAGACGAGATTACTCACCGCTTCCTCCTCTTCCTGCCCTCTCGAGTGCTCCTAAGCCGTGACCGCGACAGCTCCGAGCGCCTTGATGCGGTCGGGCCGGAATCCGGACCAGTGCTCGTTGCCGACGACCACGACCGGCGCCTGCAGATAGCCGAGCGCCATCACGTAGTCGCGCGCCTCGCTGTCCAGGCTGATGTCGACGGTCTCGTAGGCGATGCCCTGCTTGTCCAGCGCCTTGTAGGTGGCGTTGCACTGCACGCATGCCGGCTTGGTGTACACGGTGATCGAGTGCTGAGTCATCTGCGGTACGGCTCCTCTACAACTGGCACTGAACTGGCAACTGGTCGGATACTTCATTCGGCCGAGATTCACTGAATTTCAGCGGTCCGGAGACCCCGTAAATTCCTGCCGCCCGGGGCCGCCTTCCGGGGTGCCTTGACGCCGACACGGCCGGATTCGGGACTCCGGCCGACCCTCGGAGAGCTTGGGAGTTCGTGGGGCCTGTCGGTGCTCGAAACACTACACCTAGTGTCCGACATTGCGAAGGAATACCAGATGTTCTGAATGACAATTTTGGAATTCCCAGGTCGTAAGCAGTTCGTCAAGCCAATCCTCGGCGTGTCGCAGATCACATTTGCCGCGTGTCGCTCGCATGCGGCAGGTATAGCAGTCGGCACCGACAAGCCTCGCGAACCGCGCCCAAACAGCAAAGCCGCCAGCCCCCGTCGAGAGACGAAGTGGCCGGCGGCTGCAACTGGCGGTCAGCTGACCTCGGCGGCCAGCTTCCCGACGATGTCGCGCAGGTTCGCGGCGACTTCCTCGTTCTCCCGTGGGTGCCGACCGTCGAACGCCTTGGTCGAGACGGACAGCTTGAGATCCTCGACGACCCGCGGGCCGGCGATCCCGAACGACTTGCGCGTCTCGTCATGCGCCCACACACCGCCGTACTGTCCGAGCGCCGCACCGACGACCGCGAGCGGCTTGCCCTGGAGCGCGCTGTTGCCGTAGGGCCGGGACAACCAGTCGATCGCGTTCTTCAGCACGCCCGGGATGCTGCCGTTGTACTCGGGGGTGACGACCAGGGCCGCGTCGGCCTCCGCGGCGGCCCGCCGCAGCGCCACCACCGGTTCGGCGACGTCCTCGTTGTCGATGTCCTCGTTGTAGAAGGGCAGCTCACCGAGGCGATCGAACCACTGCAGGTCCACTCCGTCGGGTGCGGTCTCGACCGCAAGCTCGACCAGCTGCCGGTTGATTGACGCGGCCCGCAGGCTGCCCAACAGCACCAGCACCTTGATGGTGTCCGACATGTTCATGTTCCCTTCGGTCGTCGGTGGACATCTTCCCACAGCACAACCGGACCGTGGTCCGATTAATTCCGGCTGAACTAAACTGACGTCATGGCCGCACCTCGTCCCCTCAGCGAGCTGCCGGTCACCGACCAGGCTCCCTCCGAGCGCGGCGACGCCGCGCGCAACCGGACCCTACTTCTCGACGCCGCGCGGCGCCTGATCGCCGAACGCGGGGCCGACGCCGTCACCACCGACGACATCGCCACCGCCGCCGGCGTCGGCAAAGGCACCTTGTTCCGCCGGTTCGGCAGCCGCGCGGGGCTGATGATCGTGCTGCTCGACGAGGACGAGAAGGCCCACCAGCAGGCGTTCCTGTTCGGCCCGCCGCCGCTGGGGCCCGGCGCCCCGCCGCTCGACCGCCTGCTCGCCTATGGCCGCGACCGACTGCGGTTCGTGCACCGCCACCACGCGCTGCTCTCCGATGCCAACCGCGATCCGCAGACGCGGTTCAACGCCGCCGCGACCCTGCACCACCGGCACGTGCGAGTGCTGTTGGAGGCCGCAGGCACAACCGGCAGCCTCGACGCACACGCCACCGCCTTGCTCGCATTGCTCGACGCGGACTACGTGCACCACGAACTCAACGTGCGCGGCGCGACGCTCGAGTCACTCGGCGACGCCTGGGAATCGTTGGCCCGCAAGCTGTGCGGGCGATGAGCGGTCAGCTCCGATGAGGCGCTGGATTCTGCACGTCGACCTCGACCAGTTCCAGGCCGCGGTCGAGATCCGTCGCCACCCCGAACTCGCCGCCGCACCGATCATCGTGGGCGGCAACGGCGACCCCAACGAGCCGCGCAAGGTCGTCACGTGCGCCTCGTACCCGGCCCGCGCATACGGGGTGCACGCGGGCATGCCCTTGCGCACCGCCGCCCGCAAGTGCCCGGAGGCGACGTTCCTGCCACTGGACACCGCGGCCTACGACGAGGCGTCCGAGCATGTGATGGGCCTGCTACGCGACCTCGGCCACCCGGTGGAGGTATGGGGGTGGGACGAGGCCTACGTCGGCGCCGATCTCGACGACTCGCAAAGCCCATTCGAGTTGGCAGCGCGGATCCGCGAGGTGATCAGCGCCGAAACCGGCCTGTCGTGTTCGGTGGGCATCAGCGACAACAAGCAGCGCGCCAAGGTCGCCACCGGGTTCGGCAAACCGAAGCGCGGATGCGCCGAGGCACGCGGCATCTACCAACTCACCGACGAGAATTGGATGGCGGTGATGGGCGACCGCGACGTCAGCGCCCTGTGGGGCGTCGGCCCGAAGACGGCGAAAAAGCTTGCGGCGCTGGGCATCGACACAGTCAGCGACCTCGCCGCCACCGACGCTTCGGTGCTCAGCGAGACCTTCGGGCCCACCACCGGGCTGTGGATCCTGCTGCTCGCCAAGGGTGGCGGCGACGCCGACGTCAGCGCCGCCCCCTGGGTGCCGCGCTCGCGCAGCCATGTCGTCACCTTCCCCAGCGACCTCACCGACCGCGCCGAGATGGACGCCGCCGTAGCAGATTTGGCGCGACAGACCCTGGCCGAAGTAGTCGCACAGAACCGCGTCGTCACCCGGGTTGCCGTGACGGTGCGGACCAAGACGTTCTACACCAGAAGCAAGATCCGCAAGCTACCCGAGCCGGCGGTCGACGCGGAGATCGTCACGCGGACAGCGCTCGATCTCCTCGGCCAGTTCGAGCTCGACCGGCCCGTCCGACTGCTGGGCGTGCGACTGGAGCTGGCGCCGCCCGAGGGCGGCTACTAGTCACACCCCCGCAATACGCTGCCGTCATGCTGCACACGATCGCCATCCGCGGATACCGGTCGCTGCGCGACGTCGTCCTACCACTGGGCCGGCTCACCGTCGTCACGGGCGCCAACGGCACCGGCAAGTCGTCGCTGTACCGCGCACTGAGACTGCTGGCGGACTGCGGCCGGGGTGAGGTGATCGGATCGCTGGCGCGCGAGGGCGGCCTGCGGTCGGTGCTGTGGGCCGGTCCTGAGCACCTCGAGCGTGCGCGCCGGACGGGACGGGCCGAGGGCACCCGCCGAACATCCCCCGTGGCACTGGAACTCGGCTTCGCGTCCGACGACTTCGGTTACCTCGTCGATCTCGGTCTGCCTCAGATGGCCGGAATCAGCTCGATGTTCGATCTCGATCCGGAGATCAAACGTGAAGTCGTGTTCGCGGGCCGGGTGATGCGGAGCAGTTCGACGTTGGTGCGCAGAACCCGCGATTATCTGGAGTCGAGCTCGCAGACGGGCCGCGGCTTCGACAAGCTGTCGCAGTCGTTGCCGACCTACCGAAGCGTGCTCGCCGAGTTCGCCCATCCCGACGCGCATCCGGAACTCGCTGCCGTCCGGGACCGCCTGCGTGACTGGCGGTTCTACGACGGTTTCCGGGTCGACGCCACCGCACCATGTCGGCAGCGCCATGTCGGAACGAGGACACCTGTGCTCTCCGACGACGGTGCCGACCTGGCGGCAGCGATCCAGACAATCATCGAGGCCGGCTTCGACGATCTTCAGCGCGCCGTGGCTGAGGCCTTCGACGGTGCATCGGTTTTCGTATCGGCCAACGACGGTCTCTTCGACCTTCAACTGGAGCAGCGCGGCATGCTGCGTCCGTTGCGCGCGGCCGAACTGTCCGACGGCACATTGCGATTCCTGCTCTGGGCGGCGGCATTACTGAGCCCCCAGCCCCCTTCTCTCATGGTGCTCAACGAACCCGAGACTTCGTTGCATCCAGACCTGGTGCGCCCGCTGGCGTCGTTGATCCGCGCGGCCGCGGTCAACGCGCAGGTCGTCGTCGTCACCCATTCCACGGCATTGCTCGACTTTCTCGACACGGTCCCCGTCGCCGATGCCGAAGGTGATGACGCAGTAGAGATCGCGCTCTACAAGGACTTCGGCGAAACCCGCATCGACGGGTTGGGCATGCTCACGTCGCCGCCCTGGGAGTGGGGCCGGCGCTAGCGGCGCGCCGCGGGCCGCAATGCCTTGGTGAACAACACGTTCGCCTGACGCATCGCGACGCTGTACGGCCACCACATGGTGCGCTTGAACAGATACAGCGCCCGGATGTCGGCTGAGGTGTAGATCAGGAACCGGTTGCGGCGAACGCCCTTGAGGATGCAGTCGGCAGCGCGCTCGGGTGACACGGCATGGCCACCGAACCGATCGGTCCACTTCTTCACCCGTGGATCCTCGCGATCCACGCCGGCGATCTGGACCGTCTGCACCAGAGGGGTTTTCACCGCGCCGGGAACGACGACGGAGACGCCGATGCGGTGCCGCGCCAGGTCGAAGCGCAACACCTCCGACATACCGCGCAAGCCGTACTTGCTCGCGCTGTAGGCCGCGTGCCACGGCAGCGCCACCAGTCCGGCCGCCGACGAGACGTTGACGAGATGACCGCCGGTCCCCGCCGCGACCATCGGCGGCACGAACGCCTCGATGACGTGGATCGGGCCCATGAGGTTGATGTCGACCATCGACTTCCAGTGCTGATGGGTCAGCGTCGACACGGTTCCCCAGGCTGAGACACCGGCGATGTTCATCACGATGTCCATCGCGGGATGGCGCGAATGGATGTCGTCGGCGAACGCGACCACGGCGTCGTAGTCAGAGATGTCAAGCGCACGATGCTCGGCGACCTCGGCGCCGAGTGACCGCGCGTCGGCGACCGTCTGCTCCAGGCCCTCGGCATCGCGGTCGGTGAGATACAGTTCGGCGCCTTCGGCAGCCAGCTTCAGCGCGGTGGCGCGGCCGATGCCGCTGGCGGCTCCCGTCAGAAGACAACGCTTGTTCGCAAAGCCGCTGGGCGCCATGGCCGTGAGGATACTGTGCTAGCGCCCTTGACCACCCCTCGGTTGGGAGCTGCCCCAGAAGGCGGCGATCCACAGCCGCTCGAGGGCTTCGACCGCGCGGTTCGGGTCGATGCCGCGGCCGACGAAGCTGCTGTCGTGGGTCAACGTCATCGTCGTCGTCGCAGCCAGCGTGCGCACCAGCGCCGGCAGATCATCGGAGATCGGCTGCGCATCGGCATCCTGCTCGAGCAGCGCGATCAGTTTCTCGATGATGCCGTCGTAGAAGTCGTCCATCATCTCGCGGATCTTGGCGTCGGTGTTGCGGGCCACCGCGCACGCCGACAGCACCGGGTCGTCATTGGCGTAGACCGCGGCGGCGCTGCCGACCATCCGTTTGGCGAACGCCGCGGGCGTCTCACCAGGCTCCCGCGGGGCGAAGTGGTGGGTCAGGCTGTCGAGCATCTCCCCGGCGTCAGCGAGGATCACCGCGAGCACCGCATACTTTGAATCGAAGTAGAAGTAGAAACCCGACCGGGCGACACCGGCACGCTCGCTGATCGCGCTGACCGAGAGGTCGGCGAAGGGGCGTTCCTGCACCAGTTCGCGCACGGCGTTGACAATCGCGTCGCGCTGCCGGTCGCCGCGACTGCGGCGCGATTGCGGTGCTGGTTGAGCGGTCATCGTCCTAGACCTTCGCACCGCGCCGCCGCAGGACAAAACTTGACATGCGTCAAGTCTGCCATCCAGGATGATGATCAGAGTGACAACGGCCACAGTCCTTGGGTTCAGGAGAACGAATGGCAACGATCAGCACCACGGATTACCTGCTCGACCAGGCGAAGCGGCGCCTCACCCCCACCTTGAACAACCTGCCGCTCGGGCCGATCGAGAAGCGCCTCAACAACCGCGAGTGGAAGCAGTTCACACTGGCTGAGCCGCCGCCGGGAAGCAGCCTCAAACCGGTCATGGGCGATGCCGGCCTGCCGGTCGTCGGGCACATGATCGAGGCGTTCCGGGGCGGTCCGGACTATGTACTGGACGTCTACCGCAAGTACGGGCCCGTCCACTACGCGTACTCCCCCGCCCTCTCGTCGGTGTCCGCGCTGGGGCCGGACGCCACCCAGGCCGTCTTCTCCAACAAGAACAAGGACTACTCGCAAAAGGGCTGGCACCCGGTCATCGGCCCGTTCTTCAACCGCGGCCTGATGTTGCTCGACTTCGAAGAGCACATGTTCCATCGCCGGATCATGCAGGAGGCGTTCACCCGAACCCGGCTGTCCGGCTACATCGAACACATCGACCGGGTCGCATCCAAGGTGGTGGCCGAGGACTGGGTCGCCAACGACCCGCGCTTCCTCCTGCATCCGGCGCTCAAGGAACTCACTCTCGACATCGCCTCGGTGGTGTTCATGGGACATGAACCGGGCACCGACCACGAGCTGGTCACCAAGGTGAACCAGGCTTTCACCACGACGACGCGCGCCGGCGGGGCCATCATCAGGACCAGCGTGCCGCCGTTCAAGTGGTGGCGCGGCCTGCAGGCGCGCAAGGTGCTGGAGAACTATTTCGAGGAGCGGGTCAAAGAGCGCCGGAACTCAGGCGGCACCGACATGCTCACCGTGCTCTGCCACAGCGAGGACGAGGACGGCAACAGGTTCAGCGACGACGACATCGTCAACCACATGATCTTCTTGATGATGGCCGCGCACGACACCTCGACCTCGACGCTCACCACGATGGGTTACCACCTGGCGGCCAACCCCGAGTGGCAGGAACGTTGCCGCGACGAGTCCTCGCGGCTGGGTGACGGGCCGCTGGACATCGAGGCGCTGGAGAAGCTCGAGACCCTCGACCTGGTGATCAACGAGTCGTTGCGGTTGGTCACCCCGTTGCCGTTCAACGTTCGCCAGGCGGTTCGCGACACCGACCTGCTGGGCTACTACATTCCGGCGGGCACCAACATCGTCACCTGGCCCGGCATGAACCACCGGCTCCCGGAGCTGTGGACGGATCCCGACAAGTTCGACCCCGACCGCTTCGCCGAGCCCCGCTCCGAACACAAGAAACACCGCTACGCGTTCGCGCCGTTCGGCGGCGGTGCGCACAAGTGCATCGGCATGGTTTTCGGCCAACTCGAGATCAAGACCGTGATGCACCGACTCCTGCGCAAGTACCGCCTGGAGCTGCCGCGGCCGGGTTACACACCGCGCTACGACTACGCCGGCATGCCCGTGCCCATGGACGGCATGCCGATCGTGCTACGCCCGCTGCACTGACGCGTTCGCCAGCAGCCGATTGGCGCAGGCGATCACCGCGCTCAACGCTGAGTGCGTCGGATCGTCGGAAAGTCCCATGGCCCATTCGGCGCGCATACCGTCGGAGCCACGGATGAACGTCGCGGTGCGTTCGCCGGCGTGCATCTGGTGAAAAGCGGTCATTTCCACCGAGATTCCGCTCTCGTAGAGCATCGCCGTCAGCGCGGCGACGGGTCCCGATGCCGCCGCCGATGTCGTGCAGATCCGGTCGCCGATCGCGAGCGTCGCCCGATAGTTGCGCGCCTGTGGGCCCAACCGGGTGGCGGGGCGATCACCGTCGGCGCGACTCCATGCGCCCAGTCGAAGCGGGCCCGAACTGGGTGAGTACTCGGCGAGAAACGATTCAAAGGACATCGCGTCGGCCTCCTCGCGCAGGCCACGCGGTATCGGGGCGTCGATGTGAGCCGCGAACGTGGGCGGCGCTGCGCTGATAGCAGATTCTGTTGCGAACGAGATGGTCATATGCCGGTCTTCTCTTGGTGAGGAAGTGACCGACTACGTAGCGACGACCCACAGCGAGGGGTCGGTCAGGATCAGACCCCGCTGCGGGTTGCTACTACGAGTCGCCTCGGCACGCGTCCGATCGTAGACGGCGGGCTACCCGACCGCAAAGGGGTTTCGCCGCCTCGTGGCTCCGGCTACATCGAGGGCCGTAACGTGTGGCGGATGTCGTCGGGCCGCCGGTGAACTGGGCACTGCTGTTCGCCGCCGGCGTCCTCGGCGGCTTGACCGGCAGTATCGCCGGGCTGGCCTCCGTGGCGACCTATCCGGCCCTGCTCCTGTTCGGTCTGCCTCCGGTGACCGCGAATGTGACCAACACGGTGGCGCTGGTGTTCAACGGCGTGGGATCGGTGTTGGGATCACGTCCTGAGCTCGAGGGCCAGGGCCGCTGGATCAGACGCACCGCGCCGGTGGCCGTGCTCGGCGGCGCGGCCGGCGCCGCGCTGCTGCTGTCCACACCTGCCGAAGGTTTCGAGAAGGTGGTACCGATCCTGCTCGGCATCGCCTCGATCGCAATCCTGTTGCCGCGCAATACTTCTGCTGATGGGCCGGAGCGTCACCGCGCCCGAGCACTTCTCGAGTTCACCGCGATCCTGCTGATCTGTCTCTACGGCGGCTATTTCGGCGCGGCCGCGGGGGTGCTGTTGCTTGCGCTCCTCCTGCGCACCGGCCATGAGTCGCTCGCGCATGCCAACGCGGGCAAGAACGTGATCCTCGGCGCGGCGAACGCGGTCGCTGCGGTGATCTTCGCAGCGCTGGCGCCGGTGCACTGGTGGGCGGTGCTGGTGCTGGGCTTCGGCTGCCTCATCGGATCTCGCCTGGGGCCGATCGTCGTCCGGCATGCGCCGGCCGGGCCGTTACGGGTGCTGATCGGAGTTGCGGGTGTCGCGCTGGCGGTCAAGCTGGGAGTGGACGCATACCGGGGCTAGAGCTGGAACGGGCTGTCGCCCTTGACGACTCGGGTGCCCAGGTCGATGAGGTTCTGCGCGTTCGCGTGCAGCCGCTCCCCCGCGTCTCGGCTCGCCTGACCGACCAGGAAGCGCGACCAGGTGCCCTCGATGACGATGCCCAGCTTGAAACACGCCATCGCGATGTACCAGTCGAGGTGGGATGTTTCGCGGCCACCGGCGCCGAGGTAGGCGTCGAGGAGTTCTCGGCGGCTGGCGAGGCCGCCGAGCGCGGCCAGCCGCGCGCCCGCCGTGATCGTGTTGGTTTCCAGCGGCCAGCAGATCAGCATCCAGCCCAGGTCCAGCAGCGGGTCGCCGATCGTGCACATCTCCCAGTCGACGAACGCCGCCAGCTCCGGCCTGTCGCGACGCAGCAGCACATTGCTCAGATGCGGGTCGCCGTGCATGACGCCGGGCCTGCCTTCCGGCGGCAGGTTCGACGACAACCACTCGGCGAGCTCGGTCACGGCCAGCGACTCGGGGTCGTACCGGTCGTGCCGATAACTTTCGAGCAGCCGAAGGAACTGCGGCACTTGGCGCTCCAGAAACGAACCGGGCCGCTTGAGTTCGGCCAGCGGGCTGCCTTCCCACTCGACCTGCCCGAGCATCGCCAGACTCGCCGCATAGGACAGCCCCACCTGATGGCGCATGACCGGGTCGCGTTCGTAGGCCTCCGCCATGTCGTCGCCGGGATTGAAGCCGTCGACCTCTTCCATCAGGTAGAACACCACCCCGAGGACGCTCAGGTCGTCGCACCCGGCGATGAAGCCGGGGTGCGGCACCGGCGTGCCCGCCAGTGTGCGCAGCGCCGCGATCTCGCGCAGCATCGTCTTGTCACTGGTCGGCCGCGGGTGCGCCGGCGGTCTGCGCAGCACCATGGGCCGGCCGTCGACGCGCAGCCGCACCACGATGTTCTGCGTTCCACCGGTCAGCGGTTCGACGTCGCTCACCGTCGACCCCAGCCCCCGCTGTCGGGCCCACTTCTGCAGCGCCGCCTGGTCGTCCTGACTCAGTGTCGGCAGCACAGGCACGTCGTCGGGCATGCAGTCATCGTGTCAGACCGCCCGGCAGCCACGGGTTTACTTGGGGGCGAAGCGCTGGCCCGCATCCAGCCGCAGGCACTGGCCGTTGAGCATCGGGTTCTCGACGATCGCGGCGACCAGCTTCGCGTACTCCTCCGGCTTACCCAGCCGCTTCGGGAAAGCCGCATCCTTGGTCAGCGCCTTGGCGAACTCGTCGGGGATGCCCTCGGTCAGGCCGGTGGCGAACAGGCTCGGCGCGATCGCCAGCGCCCGGATGCCGAGGCTGCCCATGTCACGAGCCATCGTCAGGCACATCCCGGCGATCGCGGCCTTGGACGCGGTGTAGGCGACCTGCCCGATCTGTCCCTCGAACGCGGCGATCGAGGCGGTGTTGATGATGACGCCGCGTTCCTCCTGCTCGTCGTCGACGAGATCCTGCTGGCTCATCTGCCAGCCCGCCAGCCGGCTGATGTTGAAGGTGCCGATGAGGTTGAGGTCCACGCACTTGCGGAACGTGTCCAGGCTGTGCGGGCCGTCCTTCTTGACGGTGCGCTCCGCGGCGCCGCCGCCGGCCGTCGTCACGATGATGTGCAGTCCGCCCAGCGAGTCGATGGCCTCCTTCAGCACCTTCTCCGTGCCTTCGAAGTCGGTGACGTCCACCTCGAAGAAGGAGCCGCCGATCGCGTCGGCCACCTCCTTGCCCTTCGACTGCGGACGGTCCAGCACCGCCACATCCGCGCCGCGCTGCGCCAACAACTCGGCCGTCGCCTTGCCGAAGCCCGATGCACCGCCGACGACGATCGCCTTCTTGCCCGAGATCTCCACCTGGGGTCTCCCCTTTCCAAAAAATGCCCGAATCGTAAAGCAACCTAGCTGACGTCACCCTTCGGTAAGCCTCTCGGGTCGCCAACGTGAGTACTTTGGCGGCATGACGGCCCGCAGCACGACCGCGATGGGCGGGATAGCGGCGGCCGCGGTCGCTCTCGGAGTGACCCAACTCCTCGCCGCGTTCGTAGGTCCGCAGGCCGACGCGCGCACCGCGGTGGGCTCCAGTGTCATCGATTTGACGCCCGGCCCGGTGAAGGAATGGGCGATCCAGAGCTTCGGCACCACAGACAAACTCGTCCTTTCGATGCTCGTGCTCGCGGTCATCGCGGTCCTGGCCGCGGCGACGGCGGCGTTCGAGACGAAACGCCTCCCGATCGGCAGCGTGGCGATCGGCGCGGCAGGCGTCGCCGGGTGCGCTGCGGTGTTGTCCCGCGCGGGATCGAACCTGCTGGACGTCGTGCCGACCGTGGTCGGAACCGCGTGCGGTGTGGCCGTGCTGCGCCTGCTCGTCTCGGGCCGGTTCACCGACGCGCCACAACCCGCCGACGACGGTCCAGACCACGGACGACGGCTGTCGCTGGTGACGCTGGGCTTCCTCGGGGCAGGGGCGCTGACGGGTGTCGCCGGCGTCGTGCTCGCGCGTCTGACGACGTCCGTCGCGGGCGACCGCAACGCCTTTGCGCTGCCGCCGATCGACGTGGCCGCTGCGCCCGTGCCACCGACCGTTCAGCCGAAAGGCGTTGCGTTGCCATCGTTTGTCACGAGCAACGCCGACTTCTACCGCATCGACACCGCGCTCGCCGTTCCGCAGTTGAGCCGCGAGAACTGGCAGTTGCGCATTCACGGCATGGTGGATCACGAGATCACCTACCGCTTCGCCGATCTGGAAAGGTTCGACGTCGTCGAGAAGCTGGTCACGCTCACATGTGTGTCGAACCCGGTCGGGGGCAACCTCATCGGCAATGCGACGTGGACCGGCTACCGAACCCGAGACCTGTTGGCCGAAGCTGGGATTCATCCTGACGCTGACATGGTGCTGTCGACGTCGATCGACGGGTTCACCGCGGGCACTCCGGTCGACGCGCTCACCGACGATCGCGACGCGATGCTGGCGGTCGGCATGAACGGCGAGCCGCTGCCGACGGAGCACGGCTATCCCACGCGGCTGGTGGTGCCGGGCCTGTACGGCTATGTCTCGGCGACGAAGTGGGTCGTCGACCTGGAAGTGACGCGGTTCGACCGGGCCGAGGCGTACTGGACGCGACTCGGTTGGTCGGCGCGCGGGCCGATCAAGACGTCGTCGCGGATCGACGTACCACGCAGCGGTCAGCAGATACCCCGCGGGGCGGTGACATTCGGCGGCGTGGCCTGGGCGCAGCACCGCGGGGTGCGCGGCGTCGAGGTACGCATCGACGGCCCGGACCGCCAAGGAGACTGGCAGCGAGCCAATCTCGGCGCGGCCTACTCCAACGACACCTGGCGATTGTGGAGTTTCAAGTGGCAGGCCACCCAGCCGGGACGCCACACTGTCACCGTTCGGGCCACCGACAACACCGGTGCCGTGCAGACCGGCGATGTCGCCGCGCCCGTGCCCGACGGCGCCACCGGCTGGCACAGCGTCGACTTCACCGTCTCGTGACCAGCCCTCCTTTGGCGCGAGTGACCGTGTCTGTACACCGACACGCCGGAAAAGTACGGACAAATGCGGTCATCCCCTACTGGCGTGTGGGCCCACGCGCTCAACGAGGGACCCGTGACAGGCTGAACCCGTGCAGTTGCTCGACGTGGCCACCGCCTCCGCCGACGTCGGCGCCTCGTCGTCACGGCTGGCCAAGACCGCCAGGATCGCCGATCTGCTGCGCCGCGTCGGCGAGGAGGACGACGCCGGCCAGGTGTCAATCGTCGTGTCGTGGCTGTCGGGTGAACTGCCCCAGCGCCAGATCGGCGTCGGGTGGGCCGCTTTGCGCTCACTGCCGCCTCCGGCGACGACGGCGGTTCTGACGGTCCCGGACGTGCATGCGCGTTTCACCGAGATCGGGCAGGTCGCGGGCAAGGGATCCCAGGCGCGGCGTAGCGGGTTGCTCGGCGAACTGTTCAGCACCGCGACGGCAGCGGAGCAGACGTTTCTGCGCAGGCTGCTCGGCGGCGAGTTGCGCCAGGGTGCGCTGATCGGCGTCATGGCCGACGCAGTCGCCAAAGCCGCAGACGTTCCGGCTGCCGCGGTGCGACGCGCGGCGATGCTCGGCGGTGAACTGCCCGCCGTCGCGGCCGCTGCGCTGACCGACGGCGAGGTAGCGCTCGAACAGTTCACGCTCACCGTCGGCAGACCCGTCGGCCCGATGCTTGCGCAGACGGCCGCCGGCGTCGGCGAAGCGCTCGAACGCCTTGGTGGCACAGCCGTTTTCGAGGCGAAGCTGGATGGCGCCCGTGTACAGCTGCACCGGTCCGGTGACACGGTCTCGGTCTACACCCGCAGCCTCGACGACGTGACCGCGCGCCTCCCCGAGGTGGTCGACGCGGCGTTGGCCCTACCCGTCACAACCCTGATCGCCGATGCCGAGGCGATCGCCCTGCGGCCCGACGGACGTCCGCACCGCTTCCAGGTGACCGCGTCGCGCTTCGGTCGCTCCGCCGACATCGCTGCCGCCGCGGCGGCACAGCCGCTGTCGGTCTTCGTCTTCGACCTGCTGCACGTCGACGGTGTCGACCTGTTCGACAAGCCGACCAGGGAGCGCATCGAGGTGCTGGACGCGCTGGTGCCGAAGGCGAACCGCGTCGACCGTCTCATCACCGCCGACGCCGCCCAGGCCGAGGGCTTCCTGGAGGCAACACTTGCTGCGGGCCACGAGGGTGTGATGGCCAAATCGCTCGATGCCCCCTACGAAGCGGGACGCCGCGGCGCCGGTTGGCTCAAGGTCAAGCCCGTGCACACCCTCGACCTCGTGGTGCTGGCGGTGGAATGGGGCTCGGGCCGTCGCACCGGCAAGCTGTCCAACATCCACCTCGGCGCCAGAGATCCCGAGACCGGTGAATTCGTCATGCTCGGAAAGACTTTCAAAGGGATGACCGACGCGATGCTCGAATGGCAGACGGCGCGGTTCCTCGAGTTGGCCGTCGGCCCCACCGACGGTTACGTCGTCAGGGTGCGCCCCGAGCAGGTCGTCGAGATCGCGTTCGACGGCGTCCAGGGCTCCTCACGCTATCCCGGCGGGATGGCTTTGCGGTTCGCCCGGGTGCTTCGCTACCGCGACGACAAGAGCCCCGCTGAAGCCGACACGATCGACACAGTGCGCACCTTCTACCAGCGCGGAAGCTAAAGCCGCGGATTTGACGTGGCACCGGCGCGGCCGATGAAAAGATCGCCTCATGGCATCCCCCACCGCGGCCGTCAAGCGCACCGAAGAAACCGACGGCCACGTCACCTACATCCGCACCGACGAGGATCTGCCTCCGGTAGCGATCATCGACAGGTCGCCGATCACCGTCCGGCATCGGATCATCTTCGGAATCATCGCCGTCGTCGGCGCAGTGGCATGGGCGGTGATCGCGTTCTTCCGCGGCGAGACGGTCAACGCCGTCTGGTTCGTGATCGCCGCGATCTGCACCTACGTCATCGGTTTTCGGTTCTACGCCCGGCTCATCGAGATGAAGATCGTCCGCCCGAACGACGAACATGCCACTCCCGCAGAGCTGTTCGAGAACGGCACGGATTACATGCCTACCGATCGACGGGTGCTGTTCGGCCACCACTTCGCGGCGATCGCCGGTGCCGGACCACTCGTCGGCCCAGTCCTGGCCATGCAGATGGGTTATCTGCCCGGCACCGTCTGGATCATCATCGGTGCGGTGGTCGCGGGTTGCGTCCAGGACTATCTCGTGCTGGCGATCTCCACCCGGCGGCGCGGTCGCTCGCTCGGTCAGATGGCCCGCGACGAACTCGGAACGATCGGCGGCGTGGCCGCCATCGTCGGCGTGCTCGGCATCATGGTGATCCTGCTGGCGGTGCTGGCGCTGGTCGTCGTCGGCGCGCTCGCCGAAAGCCCTTGGGGCGTCTTCTCGATCGCGATGACAATTCCGATCGCGATCTTCATGGGCCTGTATCTGCGGTTCCTCCGCCCGGGCCGGGTGTCGGAGGTTTCGCTGATCGGTGTCGTCCTGCTGCTGCTCGCCGTCGTGTCCGGCGGTTGGGTCGCCGAAACAACCTGGGGCGCCGACTGGTTCACGCTTTCGAAAGTGACGTTGTCATGGGCCATCATCGTCTACGGGTTCGCCGCCTCGGTGCTGCCGGTGTGGTTCCTGCTGGCGCCCCGCGACTATCTCTCCACGTTCATGAAGGTCGGCACCATCGCGCTGCTGGCGGTGGGGATCATGTTGGCCCGACCGGTCATGGAGGCGCCGGCGGTTTCGGCGTTCGCCGGTCAGGGCACGGGTCCGGTGTTCGCCGGCTCGCTGTTCCCGTTCCTGTTCATCACGATCGCCTGCGGCGCACTGTCAGGGTTTCACGGGCTGATCTCCTCGGGCACCACGCCCAAACTGTTGGAGAAGGAAGGACAGATGCGCCTGATCGGCTACGGCGGCATGCTCACCGAGTCGTTCGTCGCGATCATGGCGCTGATCACCGCGGCGATCCTCAATCAGCACCTGTACTTCGCGATCAACGCCCCCGCGGCCTCGACGGGAGCCACCGCGCAGACCGCTGCGGCCTATGTCAACAGCTTGCCGGTCGACAGCCCGCCGGTGAACGCCGAGCAGATCACTGCAGCCGCCGAGAGCGTCGGCGAGGAGTCGATCGTCTCCAGGACCGGCGGTGCGCCGACGCTGGCGTTCGGCATGTCCGAGGTTCTCAGCAAGGTCTTCGGCGGTGACACGCTCAAGGCGTTCTGGTACCACTTCGCGATCATGTTCGAGGCGCTGTTCATCCTGACCACCGTCGACGCCGGCACCCGGGTAGCCCGGTTCATGCTCTCCGATGGCTTGAGCAACGTGGGTGGTCCGCTGCGCAGGCTCAAAGACCCGAGTTGGCGTGTGGGAGCGTGGATCTGCAGCCTGATCGTGGTGGCGGCGTGGGGCAGCATCCTGCTGATGGGTGTTACCGATCCGCTCGGTGGCATCAACACGCTGTTCCCGCTGTTCGGCATCGCCAACCAACTGCTGGCCGCAATCGCGTTGACGGTCGTGACGGTGGTGGTCGTGAAGAAGGGCTTGCTGAAATGGGCGTGGATACCAGGCGTCCCGCTGTTGTGGGACCTGACGGTGACGATGACCGCGTCGTGGCAGAAGATCTTCTCGGGCGATCCGAAGGTCGGCTACTGGACGCAGCACTTCCAGTACCGCGACGCGATGGAGGCGGGTAAGACGGCGTTCGGCGCGGCGAAGAACGCCGACCAACTCGACGCGGTCATTCGCAACACGTTCATCCAGGGCACGCTGTCGGTTGTGTTCGCGGTGCTTGTTCTGATCGTGTTCGTCGCCGGAATCATCATGGTGGTGCGGACACTCCGCGGCACCGCGTTGCCGACGACTGAGGACGAACCGGTGCCGTCGCGGCTCTTCGGCCCGTCGGGTCTGGTCATGACCAAGCCGGAGAAGGAGGTGGCCAAACAGTGGGACGCGTTGTCGAAGTCTTCCAGCAAATCGCCTGGTACTGTGGCGAATTGATGGGTGACACCCACTACCGCCGCTACGTCGAGCACCGGTCGCGTACCCATCCTGGTGAACCCCTGCTCTCCGAACGCGAATACTGGCGAATGCGGCACGCCGCCACTGAGGCCAACCCGGCCGCTCGCTGCTGTTAAGTCAACTCATAGCGGATCGGCAGGTGCTTGAGCCCGCCGACGAAGATCGTCGCGATGTGTTCAGGCTGGCCGGCGAGCTCTATCGATGTCAACCTCGGGACGAGCTCGCTGAAGAAGCTGTTGATCTCCATCCTGGCCAGCGCGGCACCGAGGCAGAAGTGCACACCGTACCCGAATGCGTTGTGCTTGTTGGGTTCACGACCGATGTCGAATCGGAACGGCTCGTCGAAGACGTCCTCGTCGCGGTTCGACGACGCATACGACAGGAGCACTGATTCGCCCTCGGCGATCGGCACCCCGCGAACGGTGGTATCAGCGCGAGCTGTTCGCATGAACTCCTTCACCGGAGTCACCCAGCGGATCATCTCCTCGACGGCCGACGGCATCAGGCTCATGTCTGCTCGCAGGCGGTCCAACTGATCGGGATGTTCGATCAGCGCCTGCAGGCCACCGGAGACGACGGCGCTGGTGGTGTCGTGACCGGCAGCGGCGACGATCGCGTAGTAGGAGACCGTCTCGATGTCGGACAGCGGTTCGCCGTTGATCGTGGCGTTGGCGATCTCGGAGGCGAGGTCCTCGGTTGGATTCTGGCGGCGCGAGGCCGTGACGTCGGTGAAGTAGGCGAACATCTCGAGCAGAGCCATCATCTGCTCTTCCTTCGTCGTGCCGCGCTGTAGTTCGGCGTCGTCGTTGCCGAAGAGTTCCTGGGTGTACTTGAGCATCTGGGGGAAATCCGACTCGGGCAACCCCAGCATCGACATGATGACGTACAGCGGATAGTTGACTGCGACCTCTTGGACGAAGTCGCATTCCGGGCCTGACTCCAGCATGCCGTCGACGAACCGCTTGGCCAACTCGTCGACACGAACCTTCAACGCGCGCATGGCTTTCGGCCGGAACCAGTTGGCGCCGATCGCACGGATCACCCGGTGCTGCGGATCGTCCATGTGTATCAGCGTGTTGATGCCCACCGCAGCCTGTTGTTCGTCGGCCTCCTGCGTCATCAGCACCGGTCGTGGCGAGTTGGTGAACAGTGTGTCGGCACGCTCGATCGCCATGATGTCGGCGTGCTTGGTGATCGCCCAGAACGGCCTATACCCGGGAACGTCCACCCACGATACGGGGGCGGTGGCGCGCAGGTGCGCCAGCGCGGCATGCAGCTTGGGCTCGTCGGCGTAGACCGCCGGATCGGCCAACACTTTCGCCGCTTCGTCGATGACACGAGTGCTCATGGCTCCTCCTCGCTCATGGTTCGCGCAGGTCTCGAATCACTTGAGACACAGTCTCGTCGGGCATCGTGGAGGGAAAGCCGATCATCACCCGGTCGATCACCTCGTCACACCGATCCCGAATCTTGGCCGCCAGCTTGTCGATCGGCGCGACGGCGGCGAAGGCGTCGAGGACCTCGTCGTCGATCAGCGTGCCCATCGTGTCCCACTCCCCGTCGAGGCTGAGCCGGTGCAATTCGCTGTGCAGCTCACCCCAGCCGTGCAACTCGAGCACCTTGCGATACGCCGGAGTCGAACCGTAGAAGGCGATCTGCTTGCGGGTGGCGACGGCGGCAGCCATGAGGGCTTGCTCGTCGTACCCGGTCACCACGAAGATCGGGCAGGAAACCTGGAAGTCGCTGCGCCGTCGTCCCGACCGGGTCATGCCCCGCTGCAGCGCCGGGACGGTCACCTCCTCGAAATATCGTTTAGTCGTGAACGCATGCACCAGGATCCCGTCGGCGACCTCGCCGGCCATCTCGGTCATCGCCTCACCGACCGCGGCCAGGAACACCTTGGGCATGCCGTAGTCGTGCGGTTCCGGGGTGAACATCGGCGTCATCAGCTTGTGCGTGTAGAAGTCGCCTTCGAACTGCAACCGCGTCCCCTCGTGCCAGCACGTCCAGATCTCGTGCATCGCACGGACGAATTCGCCCATCCGGCGCACCGGCTGGCTCCACGGCATGCTGAAACGTTTCTCGATGTGCGGCTTGATCTGCGAGCCGAGGCCCACGATCAGGCGTCCGCGCGAGAAGTCCTGCAGGTCCCAGCCGATGTTGGCGACAGTCATCGGATTACGGGCGAATGCGACCGCGATGCTGGTGCCGAGTTCCAAGGTTTCGGTGTGCTCGGCCGCGAGCGTCAGCGGCAGGAACGGGTCGTGGGCCACCTCGGCCGTCCAGCACCCGTCGTAACCGCGTCGCTGTAGCGCGCTCGCCGCCCCCGCGACGTTGGCCAGTTGGCTCGAAACCGCCCCGTCGACCTTCAGGCCGGCGCCGCTCAGCATGGTCGTAGACGCTACAGTAAGCAATTCAGTATGGTCAACGAGGACGTTCCGGTGCGACGATCGCCGTGCGAGGACAGGAGTTGTCATGACCGACGCCGAAGGTTGGGGGCACACGCTCGACGAGTTGTCCCGTCGACGCCGGCATGCCCACGGCATGGGCGGCACTGAACGACTGGCCAAGCACCACGGCAAGGGCAAACTCGACGCCCGCGCACGCCTCGACCATCTCCTCGACAAGGGCACGTTCCGCGAGTTCGGCACGCTGGTCGGCGGAGACATCGCCGCCGACGGCATCATCGCCGGCTCCGGGCTCATCGACGGCAAGCCGGTGATGGTCGGCTCAGAGGATTTCACGACCCTGGCGGGCAGCATCGGGCCGGGCGGTAACGCAAAGCGATACCGGTTGGCGGAGTTGGCGTTACGCGACAGGATTCCGCTGGTGATGCTGCTCGAAGGGGCAGGCTTTCGGCCCAGCGGTGAGCACTACGGCCGCACACCGACCGACCTGCTCGCCCAGGCGCAGTGTTCCGGCAAGGTGCCGATGGTCGCCGGTCTGCTGGGACCTTCGGCCGGCCACGGCGCGCTCGTCGCGCCCGTCTGCGACTGGACGATCATGAGCCGCCAGGGCGCGATCTTCACGGCCGGGCCGCCGGTGGTCAAAGAGTCGACGGGCGAGGAGATCTCGAAAGAGGACCTCGGCGGGCCGGGCGTCGCGCTGGCCAGCGGCGTGATCCACAACCTCGCCGAGGACGACGAGGCCGTGCTCGACGACATCCGTCGCTACCTGTCCTACTTCCCGCCCAGCGCATGGTCCTATCCGACGGCGCTTGCCACCGATGAGGCAGCCGAACCGCGCTCCACCGCCGAACTGCTGGAGATCGTGCCCCGCGGTAACCGGCGCGTGTACGACATGCGGCGCGTACTCGACGTGGTGTTCGACCAACCGGACTGGTTCGAGGTGCAGCCGAAGTTCGGTCCGGCGATCATCTGCGCACTGGCCCATCTGGGCGGCCATCCCGTCGCAGTGGTGGCGAACCAGCCCAAGGTGCTCGCCGGTTCGATCGACGCCGACGCCGCCGACAAGGCCGCGCATTTCATCACCGTGGCCGACTCGTTCCACCTGCCGATCGTGTTCCTGGCCGACAATCCCGGCATGCTGCCCGGCAGCCGGTCGGAGAAAACGGGTGTATTGCGCAGCGGTGCGCGGATGTTCGCCGCGCAGACGGCCGCGACGACGATCAAGCTGCATGTCACGCTGCGCAAGGCCTATGGTTTCGGGTCAATGGTGATGTCGCTGTTGGGGTTCGACAACCAGAGCGCGACGTTCGCCTACCCCGGCGCGACGATGGGCGCGATGAGCGCGGCTGCGCTCAGCAAGGCCTCTCACGCAGGCGAGGATGTCGAGGCGCGGCTGCGCAAGTTGGAGGTCGAAGCGTCGTTCCGGTCGGCGAGCCACCTCGGTTTCGACGACCTCATCCATCCCGAGGAGACCCGCAACGCCCTACTGGCGGCGCTGCGGCGCGGCGTCTACAGTCGTCAGGCCGCCGCAGAACCGGTGTCCCGCACTGTCATCACGCCGTAGCGCGGTATGCGGCGACGATCGGTTCGAGTTCGTCGGGCGTGGCCCCGTGCATGATGAGCGCGTCGGCGCCGTAGTCGAACTCCTTGCGAACCCGCTCGACGCACTGCTGCGGCGAGCCGGTGGCGGCCGGCTCGAGCCATTCGTCCGGGATCAGCGTCGCGATGTGCTCGATCTGCTCGGCAGAAGCCTTGTGGTCGATACCGCCGGGGATCGACTGCACCACCTTGTCATCCCGGAAGCGCTGCAGCACAGCCGGATCCCAGCCGTTTGTAGAAACCAGCAGATCGCCGTATCCCTGAAGGTACGTCGCCAGCCGGGCGACCGTCTTTTTCAGCCGCAGCTCCTCGGGCAGATGGTCGCCGACCGTGGCGAAGCATGACCACACCCGCACGCGGGCAGGGTCCCGGCCCGCCTGTTCGGCGGCGTCCTTGACCGTTTTGACCGCGCGCTGCAACGTCTCTGGCGTGAAGTAGGTGTGCAGGATGACATCGTCGAACGCCCGGCCGCCCAGCGCCAGCGTCTGCGGACCGAACGCGACGATCGCCAGCCTGATGTCCTCGTCGAAGTCCGGGTCGAGGAACAGCACCTGGTACTTGCCGATGGGACCGTCGTGGTTGAAAATCAGCTCGCCGCGCCACAACCTGCGCATGACGCCGGCGAAGTCCTCCATCTGCGCGGTGGTCACAGCAGGGATCCCGAACGCGCCGTAGATGGCGCCGATACCGCGCCCGATGCCGAGGGTGAAGCGTCCTCCGGAAAGCCGGTGCATCGTGGTGGCCCATGAACCGGTGATCAGTGGATGACGAGTGTTGTGATTCGTTGCGGCCGTCGCGATTTGCATGCGCGAGGTCACCGCACAGGCCGCGCCGACGAGCGAGGACGCCTCTTTGACGTTCCACCGCTCGGAGATGAACGCGGTGCCGAACCCCAGAACCTCACCGCGCCGTGCCTCGTCCATCAGACTGGCCGGGCCTTCCCCTCCCGCGCCGGCCAGCAGGTAGTAGCCCAGTTCGTCGAGCACCCGGTCCGTCACGCCCAAACTCCTTGCTTGTAGCCGCAGTTCCACACTTCGACGATCCTGCCGTCGACTACCCGGAAGACTTCCATGCTGCCGATCGGCATGTCGTCGCCACCGGTGAGCCTGCTCGTCATCTGGTAGACGATCGCGACGTGCTCACCGTCGTCGCCCGCGACGACGATCGGCAGATCGAAGCGCAACGCGTCGAACATCGCCCACCTGTCCTTGACGCGCTGCACGGCCTCAGCATGGGTCAGCGTCGTCACCTCGCCCACGTCGTGGCGGATCACGGTGTCGCCCAACAACTCCTCAGCAAGCGCGAAGTCGCGCTCGTTCCAGACCACCAGGTTGTACAGCTCGACGACTTCGCGGGCCGACCGGGTCATGCGAACACCTCCAGAGCGTCGATGGCGTCGATGGCCGCGACCGCCCGATCGGTGAGCGTCAGGCACAGCCGTCTGGAACGGTCGGGAAGAGCGTCCCAGCCGTTGAGGGTGATGACGGGAAGGACCATCAGGTAGACAGCCGCGAACCGGTAGTGCCGCCACGCTTCGTCGAACCCGTAATCGGTGACGCCGTGCGCCGCGACGTGCTCGAGATACTCGCGCAGCAGCGCCTCGTCGTGTCCCGTCCTCGCCGCGCTGGGCAGGCCCTGCGTGACGAGGTACGCCAAATCCGCCGCGCCCGCGCCGCGTGAGGCGAACTGGAAGTCGACGACCTTCATCTGATCGCCCGAGAAGAAGAGGTTGTCGGCGCGGATGTCGCCGTGCAGCAGCATGTCACGTTCGGTGAGCACCGACAGCGCCTCGCCCGCGCGCTGCGCGAAGCGCTCGGCGAACGTGGCGATCGGTTCGGGCACCGCAGCCTCGGTGTGCGCGCGATAGATGTCCCAGCCCGGCGCGAACGCGGGCAGCAGCAGGTCACGGGCAATCGCCGTGTCGATGCTCGGAAAGTGCTCGAGCACAACCGAATTACTCTTCTGACACGACCACGCGTGCAATCCGGCAAGTTGGCGGATACACGTGCGGGCCTGGGGCATCGAGAGCCCAGCCAGGTGGTCGGCGTTGTCCCAGTCCGCGAGATCCTCGAGCAGCAGCACGAAGTCGACTCCGTTGTCAGCCATCCGGGCGGTGTAGACACGCGGCGTCTGCATCGGCGCGCGCCCGGCGACGTTGCGGTAGAACGCCAATTCGCGCCGGTAGCCGCCCAGCAGGTCCATCGCGCCGCGCGCCTCGGACTGCGCGGGCAGCTTGGCGATCAGCGTGGGTGGGAGCTCGGAACCGCTCAGGTGCAAGCGGTACAGCAGCGACGAAAATCCGCTGTCCACTGCGATCTGCTCGACGCGCACATCCTCCACCGTCGCACCGGTGAGGTCGGCGTCGGACCGCAGCGCCTGGGTCAGCCAGCGGGCATCCAGCCCGTCGATACCGGCGGGGACGGCGGCGGTGCTCGACGTCACGGCCGACTGTCCTGCGCAGCGACCGATTCGAGGAAGCGCTCTGAAGCGGCCTGCACGCCCGGAGCGAGCAGGTGTCCGACGTGGCTGCCGGGGTGCCAGTACATCTCACCGCCCCAGCGGTAGTGCAACTGCTCGGCGGGCTCGCGGCGCGCCATCCGGTCATGCCAGGCTCCGACGATCAGTCGCCGATCGGGCGGTGCGGACGGCTCGAGCGCCTGGTAGTCGACCAGCGACATCATCTGCTCGACGGGTTCTGACCGCAGCAGATCGGCGGTTTCGAACACGGATGGACCCCACCTGCCCAGGTGCGCGGCAATCATCGCGTTGAGTCCGAAGATCGGGGTGTACACCGCGACGGCGTCGACCTGCTCGAGATGCGCGACGAGCCCCGCCACCGGGCTGCCCATCGAAACTCCAGAAACCACAACGCTGCTCGCCTGCGGGCGCAGCCAGCGCACGACCGCGCGCACCTCGGAGACCACCCGGATCAGGCCCGCGAGGTTGTTCAACGGGTCCATGTTCGGGTACGACGGCGGTTGATGACGCCGGACTCCGCAGCCGGGCTGCACCGGCATCGCGATGTTGTAGCCGAGTCGCTCCTGAAGCCGGCGGGCCCGGGAGAACAGCAGATCCATCGGCGTGCCCTGGCCCGCGCCGTGCACCCACACCAGCCACGGCCTTCGCTCGTTGCCGTGTCGGCACACGTGCACCACTGCGGCGGCGGGGTCGCCGTAACCCTCGGCAGCCAGCGGGCCTGGCAGGTGCGGGTCGTGTTCGAAGACCACCTGTTCGTATCGGCTGCGGCCGAAGCGACGCCGGTGGATCGAGTTCGGCTGCAACGGATCCGGTTCCGTGTGCACACCCATGGCGCCGAGGGGCGACAGCTGCTCCGCGGCGATGGCACACGAGTCGACCGAACGTTCGAGCTTCGGTGGCGGCGCGGTCAGTGTCAGGCCCGTCAGCGCCAACTCGTCGAGCGCCACCTCGCCCAGCTGACGAACACCCTTCGCCGTCCACGGTTCCCAGTCATCGGCCCCGCGTACGGCGGCATGTGCGCGCGGCAGCACGCCGACGAAGTCGCGACCGATTCGGTGAACACGCTCGGCCACCCTCATGCGAGCTTGAACCCGCTGTATCCGGCTTCGGCAACCTCATCACAGCGTCGTCGGTACTCGGGAATCCCTGCGACGTAACCCATGTACATCCGTTTCTTGCCGGGCATGTTGCCACCGTTGTACCAGGAGTTGCACGTCGGATGGACGAGCACGGTCGGGGCGACGAGCGATGCCGTGTGCTCGATCCACTCGCGCTGGGCGTCCGTCAGTGCCTCGATGGTGCGATGGCCGTGGCCCCGCAGATAGGCGATGCAATCGCCGATCCACTCCACATGTTGTTCGAGCGCGGTCACGAAATTGCTTGCCGGCGCGGGGCTTCCGGGAGCTTGCACGATGAACAGATTCGGAAAGCCGGCCACCGCGATGCCGAGGTAGGCGCACGGTCCCTCCGTCGTCCAGAAGTCGGCGAGCGACATCGAGTCGCGGCCGGTGACCGCGATCCGGGTCATCGCCCCCGTCATCGCGTCGAATCCGGTGGCGTAGATGATGACGTCGAGTTCGTACTCGCCCTGTTCGGTGCGGATTCCGGTCGGGGTGACCTCGACGATCGGCCCTCGGCGCAGGTCGACCAGCGACACGTTGCCGCGGTTGAAGGTCTCGTAGTAGCCCTGGTCGATGATCGGGCGTTTGCACCCGAAGGGATGTGAGGGCGTCAGGGCCGCCGCTGTCTCGGGGTCCTTGACGATGCGAGCCACGGCCTCGCCGTAGAGCTTGGCGGCCATCTGATTGGCCTCGATGTCGAAGAAGACATCGCCCCAACTGAGCGCGCCGATCACGCCACCTTCCTCGACGGCACGCAGTTGGTCCTCGCGCGACGCCGACTTCAGCGGCGGTTTGGCCATCATCTCGAACATCACCGAAAACGCACTGAGCCGAGCAGCGCCGACGGCGTGTTCGCGCTGCGCCGCCCGGATCTCGGCGTAGTTCGCCTTCAACTCGTCGAGTTCGCCGTCGTCGAAAGGCCGCACCCGCCACGGCAGCGTGTACGCGGGTGACCGTTGGAACACCGTGAGGTGGCCGGCCTGCTGGGCGACGACGGGGATGAGTTGCACTCCGGTGGAACCGGTACCGATGACGCCGACCCGTTTGCCGGTGAGGTCGACGGACTCCTTGGGCCACTTGCTCGTGAACAGCGACAGCCCTTCGAATGTGTCCATCCCCGGAATGTCCGGTTCTTTCGGCACCGACAGGATTCCGGCCGCCGCGACGACGAAGGGTGCGGCGAGGGTCTCGCCGGCCGCGGTGCGCACGTCCCACTGTGCGGCGGCCTCGTCGAACGTCATCGCGACGACCTCGGTGTGAAAGCGGATATCGCGCCGCAGGTCGAGGCGGTCGGCGACGAAGTTCAGATACGCCTCGATCTCGGGCTGAGCGGGCATCGTCTCCGTCCAGACCCACTCCTGCTGGATCTCGTCGGAGAAGCTGTAGGAGTACTCGATGCTCTCGATGTCGCAGCGCGCACCGGGGTACCGGTTGAAAAGCCAAGTGCCGCCGACATTCTCGGCCTTCTCGAGAACGACCACCCGCAGCCCCTGTGCACGCAGCCGATGCAGCGCGTACAGACCGGAGAACCCGGCCCCGATGACGATCGCGTCAAAGCGAGCTGTGTCGGCTGTGATCACAAGTCAGCACCTCACGTGTGGAAGCGGAGATACTGTAACTATTACAGTATCTCCCCGGCCGGCTGGCGCTTTTCCGGTAAACCTCTCCGTCAGCCACGATGCGCCAACTCCTGAAACCGCTACAGTAAGCTGTTCCATTAGTTCGCGGACGCGGGAGGCGACTGGGCATGAAAGTACCGTTCACCTGGAAGGTCACCGGCTGGTTCATGATCGGCTGGTCCGCGGAATTCCCCGCAGGTGAAACGCGGCCGCTGCGGTATTTCGGCGACGACCTCGTGGCCTACCGCGACGAGGCCGGTGAGCTGCATGTGCTCTCAGCGCACTGCCGGCATCTCGGTGCGCACATCGGCCACGGCGGCAAGGTCGTGGGTGACTGCGTCGAATGTCCCTTCCACGGCTGGCGGTGGGGCCCGGACGGGACCAACCGCTACATCCCCTACCAGCCCGACCGGCCCAACAAGGCCCTGCGACTGCGCGTCTATCCGGTCGTCGAGCAGTACGGCTGCGTCTTCGCGTGGCATCAACCCGACGGCAAAGACCCGCAATGGGAGATGCCCGATCTGTTTCACAAGTTTCCGCAGTTCCCCACCGATCCGGAGGCGTATTACCGTCCGTTTCCGGAGTTTTCGAGCCGCGCCGAGCGTGAGCCGGTGCATCCGCAGATCGTCGCGGAGAACGGTCCGGACAGCGCGCACTTCCATTACGTCCACGGGGCGACCGTCACCCCGGTCTGCCTGAAGTGGGAGGCCGTCGACGAGGAGTGGCGTTTCCTCACCGGCTGGCCCGACGTGCGCAGCGACGACCCCGACAAGATGGCCTTGTACATCCACAGCCACTTCTCCGGCTTGGGTTTCGCGATCAGCGCGTTCGAGGGCTCGTCGAACCACCGGCTGATCTTCGCCTGCACTCCTGTCGAGGACGGCTACTCCGACATGTTCTATTCGATCTGGTGGCCCCGGCTCCCCGGCGACACGTCGGACATACCGCCGGACTCGGTGCGCCAGCAGGTGGAACGGCAGTTCATGGGCACGGTGTGGGACGACCTCAACATCTGGCGCTACCAGGAGTACGTCGAACGACCCGCGCTGTCCAAGGTGGACGCCAAGCCCTATATGGCCATGCGCAAGTGGGCGACGCAGTTCTACGAGGCGCCGGCTCCGGTATGAGAGTCGACCTGGGCGAGATCGCCGCACCCGCCCACACCGCGATCGTCACTCAGGAGTGTCAGGGTGCAGTGGTCGGCCCCGACGCCGGCCTCAAAGCTCTGGCCGAGGAAGCCCGACGCGAAGCTGTGCCCAACATCGAAAGGCTGCTGCCCGCCGCGCGCAACGCCGGACTGAGGGTGGTGCACTGCCTGGTCCAGCGGCGGCCCGACGGTCAGGGCGCCAACCACAACGCGAAGATCTTCACCATCGGCAGCGGGGTCGCGATCACCCCCGGCACACCGGGCGCCGAGCTGCTCCCCGAGCTCGGACCGCGACCGTCCGACGTCGTGCTTCGCCGGTGGCACGGCATCGGCCCGATGGGCGGCACCGATCTGGACGCCGTGCTCCGCAATCTCGGGGTCTCGACGATCGTCGCTGTCGGGGTGTCGGTCAACGTCGCGATCACAAACCTGGTGATGGACGCCGTCAACGCCGCGTACCGCGTCGTCGTGCCGCGTGACGCGGTGGCAGGCATCCCCACCGAGTACTCGAATGCGATCATCGACAACACGTTGTCGCTGCTGGCGACGATCACCACCACCGACGAACTGATCGACACCTGGAAGTAGTCAGTGACCGATATCGAGGACCACATCCGCGAATTCGCCCGGGTCAAACCGACTGTGGGAGCCCCGGAGATGGGCCGCTTCATAGCGGCAGTGCGCACACGTCCTCGAGCAGCGCGGCGGTGTCGTCCCACAGCGCAGGCTCGGGATCACACGAGACGGTGATGTCCTGCAACCTGCGCACTGCCGCTATGAAGCGGCCCATCTCCGGGGCTCCCACAGTCGGTTTGACCCGGGCGAATTCGCGGATGTGG
>NZ_LZKP01000006.1 GCF_001672895.1 Mycobacterium sp. E740 | reverse complement strand
TTCGACCCTGCGGCCGATCTGTGCGCGGTTCTCCTCCAGAGAGATCCGTTCCTGAAGCTCGATCAACCGTTGATAACGTTCACTCACAACGGATTTGGGGATCTGGCCGGGTAACTCGGCGGCGGGCGTGCCGGGCCGTTTGGAGTACTGGAACGTGAAGGCGCTCGCGAACCGTGCCTGTGCGACGACGTCAAGCGTGGCCTGGAAGTCTTCTTCGGTCTCCCCCGGGAATCCGACGATGAGATCGGTGGTGATCGCGGCGTGCGGGATCGCGGCGCGCACGCGCTCGATGATGCCGAGATAGCGTTCGGCCCGGTACGAGCGGCGCATCGCCCGCAGGATGCGGTCCGAGCCGGACTGCAGCGGCATGTGCAGTGTCGGGCACACGTTCGGCGTCTCGGCCATCGCGGCGATCACGTCGTCGGTGAACTCGGCGGGGTGCGGTGACGTGAAACGCAACCGCTCGAGTCCGTCGATGCGGCCACAGGCGCGCAGCAGCTTGGCGAACGCGCCCCGGTCACGCGGTTGCGCCGGGTCGGCGAACGAGACGCCGTAGGCGTTGACGTTCTGGCCCAGCAGCGTCACCTCCAGGACGCCCTGGTCGACCAGGGCCTGCACCTCGGCGAGTACGTCGCCGGGCCGACGGTCGACTTCCTTTCCCCGCAGCGCCGGCACGATGCAGAACGTGCAGGTGTTGTTGCAGCCCACCGAGATCGAAACCCATGCGGCATAAGCGGATTCGCGGGAGGCGGGCAGCGCGGACGGAAACTCCTGCAGCGCGTCGACGATCTCGACCTGCGCTGCGCGGTTGTGCCGGGCGCGTTCCAGCAGCGTGGGCAGCGACCCGATGTTGTGGGTGCCGAACACGACGTCCACCCACGGCGCGCGGCGCAGTACGGCGTCGCGGTCCTTCTGCGCCAGGCAGCCCCCGACGGCGATCTGCATATCGGGATCGGCCTGCTTGCGCGGCGCGAGGTGGCTGATGTTGCCGTAAAGCTTGTTGTCGGCGTTCTCGCGTACGGCGCAGGTGTTGAACACCACCACGTCGGCGTCCTCGCCGTCGGCGGCCCGGTGGTAACCGGCGGCCTCCAGCAGGCCGGCCAGCCGCTCGGAGTCGTGCACATTCATCTGGCAGCCGTAGGTGCGGACCTGGTAACTGCGCGCCGGGGCACGGCCACGCGAAGACTCGCCGGTCGCGGAGGCGCGGGCGGGCCGCTCAGCCGCCGCCTCTCGCGAAACCATCGAAGTCACGGGCCCATGGTACGGGCTGGGTCAGTGTGGCGATCCGGGCGGATTCTCCAGATCCGGGCATGCTGGGCCCTGCCTCGGTAAGGTCTGCACCCATGGAGACCAGCGGGTCGGCTCGCGACAGCGTCGATCCCGCTCGGTCAGCAGGACAGGCGACGGTCCCCATGATCTCGCTCTCCGGCGTCAACAAGCACTTCGGCAGCCTGCACGTGCTCAAAGACATCAACCTCGATGTGGCACGCGGCGAGGTGATCGTGGTGCTCGGGCCGTCGGGCTCGGGCAAGTCGACGTTGTGCCGCACCATCAATCGGCTCGAGCCCATCGATTCCGGCACGATCGCGATCGACGGCGAAGTGCTGCCCGAAGAGGGGCGCAAACTCGCAGAGCTGCGGTCCGACGTGGGAATGGTGTTCCAGTCCTTCAACTTGTTCGCCCACAAGACGATTCTGGACAACGTCACGCTGGCGCCGATCAGGGTGCGCAGGAAGCCGAAAGCCGAAGCCCGGGCCGCCGCGATGAAGTTGTTGGAGCGGGTGGGCATCGCCGATCAGGCCGACAAGTACCCGGCGCAACTGTCCGGCGGGCAGAAGCAACGAGTGGCCATCGCGCGGTCGTTGGCGATGGACCCGAAGGTCATGCTCTTCGACGAACCGACCAGCGCGCTGGACCCCGAGATGATCAACGAGGTCCTGAACGTCATGACGTCGCTGGCCAGAGACGGCATGACGATGCTCGTCGTGACGCATGAGATGGGCTTCGCACGGGGCGCTGCCAACCGCGTGGTCTTCATGGCCGACGGCGCGATCGTCGAGGCGGCCGAACCCGACGAGTTCTTCACCAACCCGAAGAGCGAGCGCGCCAAGGACTTTCTCGGCAAGATCCTTCACCACTGATCGAAAGGAACCCGCATGCGATCGATCCTGAGGCGCGGAGCCGGTGTGCTCGCGCTCGCCGTCGCGTTGCCGCTGGCGGCGACGGGATGCGGTGGCGGCGGTGGTGGCGACACGATCGTCATCGGCACCAAATACGACCAGCCCGGCCTCGGGCTGAAGAACCCCGACGGCTCGATGAGCGGCTTCGACGTGGATGTGGCGAAGTACGTGGCTCGCAACCTCGGCTACGGCGAGGACAAGATCGAGTGGAAGGAAGCGCCGTCGGGACAACGCGAGACGCTGATCCAGAACGGCCAGGTGAAGTTCATCGTCGCGACCTACTCGATCACCGACGCGCGGGAGAAGAAGGTCGACTTCGCGGGCCCCTATCTGGTCACCGGGCAGAGCCTGCTGGTGCGCGAGGACAACACCGACATCACCGGTGAGGCGTCGCTGCAGAACAACAAGAAGCTGTGCTCGGTGTCGGGATCGACGCCGGCGCAACGGATCAAGGACAAGTTTCCGGGCGTCCAGTTGCAGCAGTACGACACGTACTCGGCGTGCGTCGAAGCGCTCAAGAACGGCGCCATCGACGCAGTGACCACCGACGAGGTGATCCTGGCGGGTTACGCGGCGCAGAGTCCGGGTGCATTCAAGGTCGTGGGCGGCACCTTCTCCGAGGAGCGTTACGGAATCGGTTTGAAGAAGGGCGATTCCGAATTGCTGACGCAGATCAACGATGCGCTCGCCAAGATGGAGCAGGACGGCTCGTGGAAGAGGGCGTGGGACCGAAACCTCGGGCCGGCAGGCATTCCCGCCCCGCAGCCTCCGCAGATCAGCCAGGGCTGACGGACCTCCGCCGCTGTGGAGTTCCTGCCGGGCTACACCGTCGGCCAGATCGTCGAAGCGTTCTGGACGACGATCCAGCTGACGGTCTACTCCGGCGTCTGGGCGCTGGTGCTCGGCACGGTGTTGGCCGCGATGCGGCTGGCACCGGTGCCGATGCTCAACTGGCTCGGGGCGGCCTACGTCAACGTGGTCCGAAACACCCCGTTGACCTTGATCATCCTGCTGTGCTCGCTGGGTTTGTCGCAGACGATGGGCGTCACGCTGGCCGACCCGAATTCGCCAACGTCGATCGACGACAGCAACTTCCGGCTGGCGGTGCTCGGTCTGGCGCTCTACACGGCGGCGTTCGTGTGCGAGACAGTGCGGTCGGGAGTGAACACCGTGCCGCTGGGTCAGGCCGAGGCGGCCCGCTCGCTGGGACTGACGTTCGGACAGAACCTGCGACTCATCTTGCTGCCACAGGCTTTTCGCGCCGTGCTCATCCCGCTGGGCTCGGTTTTGATCGCACTGACCAAGAACACCACGATCGCGTCGGCGATCGGAGTGGCCGAGGCGGCGCTGCTGATGAAGGAGATGATCGAGAACACCGCCGCCGTGATGACGGTCGGTGCGATCTTCGCCTTGGGTTTCGTGGTCCTGACTCTGCCGACCGGGCTGTTCTTCGGCTGGCTGGGTAAGCGGTTGGCGGTCGCCAGATGAGCTCGGCTTCCGTTCTTTTCGACGCACCAGGGCCGCGCGCCCGGATCCGTAACCGGATGGTGTCGGCGGTCGTCTTCGTGCTCGCCGCGCTGGTGTTGGCGGCGGTGCTGTTCCAGATGGCGGCCAAGGACCAGCTCACCGCCGCCAAATGGGAGCCGTTCCTGACGTCGAACCTGTGGAAGACGTACGTATTGCCCGGAGTTCAGGGCACATTGACGGCCGCAGCCATTTCGATCGTGCTGGCTCTGATCCTGGGATTCGTGCTCGGCGTGGGCCGGCTTTCCACCCACGGCGCCGTGCGCTGGGTGTGCGCGGTGATCGTGGAGTTCTTCCGTGCGGTCCCGGTGCTGATCATGATGCTGTTCGCGTTCGCGCTCTACGCGGCCTACGACGTGTTCGCGTCCAAGTACCTGGCGCTCGCGGCGGTGGTGACCGGCCTGACGCTGTACAACGGTGCGGTCATCGCCGAGATCGTGCGGGCCGGGGTACGCGCGCTGCCGCGAGGACAGTCCGAGGCGGCCTTCGCCCTCGGCCTGACGTGGGGCCAAACGATGCGATCGGTCTTGTTGCCGCAGGCGATCACTTCGATGCTGCCGGTGTTGATCTCGCAACTGGTCGTCGTGCTCAAGGACACCGCGATCGGCTACATCATCACGTTCCTCGAGATGGTGCGCCAAGGCGTGCAGATGGGCGCGGCATACAGTAACCTGCTGCCCGCGCTGATCGTGATAGCGGTCCTGATGATCAGCGTCAACTTCGCGCTGTCCTGGCTGGCCACCCGGGTGGAGGCGCGGATGCGACGGTCGCGGCGGGGCCCGGCGCCGTTGCAGACCGATGCTGTGGAGGAGGAAGGTGCGCCGGGCGCTAAAGCGCTGTGACGCAGGGGCTTTCAGCGTAGTTGTGCGCAGCGTCGCAACAGGGATTCGCTCGGCGGCTGGTAGAACGACAGCACGGCGTGCTGGCAGCCCAGTTCGGCGTACTCGGTGAGGGCGTCGAGTTGAGCGTCGACCTGGTCGGGTTGGTCCGGGTACAGGAAAAGCTGCACACTACGTCTGATCGACGAAGGATCGCGGCCCTCCGCCCCGCACGCTTCGTCGAGTCGGCGGTTGGCGCTCGCCCACTCCTGCGCACCGGTGCTGGGCATGTTCCACTCGTCGGCGTGCCGCGCCGCGACGCGGAGCATCTTCGGTTGGGATGCACCGACGACGATCGGCGGATGCGGACGCTGGACTGGTTTGGGCACACAGCGCGCTCGGTGGAGAGTGAAGAAGCGCCCGGTGAAGTCGACAGCCTCCTCGGTCCACATTCGGCGGATGACGGTGAGCGCCTCATCGACCATTGCAACGCGCTCCCCCGGCGGCGGAAAGTCGATGCCGTAGCCGCGGTGTTCGTCCTCGTGCCAACCGGCCCCGATGCCGAAGTCCATCCGTCCGCCGGAGATGTGATCGACGGTGACGGCCATCTTCGCCAGCACTGCCGGGTTGCGGTATGTGACGCCGCTGACCAGGCAGCTCACTCGGGCGCGCCGTACCACCACCGCCATCGCGGCGAGACTGGTCCAGCCTTCGAGCGTGGGCGTCGCCGGATCGACCAGTCCGTAGAAATGGTCGTAGTTGGCGACCGAGTGGAAGCCCAACTCGTCGGCGCGGCGCCAGAAGTCTTCGAGTACCGGGTAGTCGAAAGTCGGGGCGAGCTTCGCCGAAAGCAACATCGGCGCAATGTACCTCGCGTTTGCGGAAATGGCGGTAGTTGCACCCCACGACCGTGCGTTACGAGAGACTTGTCGTCGTGCAGGTGAGCATCTCCGCGCTGGAACTCCTACCCGAGTCGACGTTGCGCACCGGAGTGGACCTGATGGTCCGCCTGGTCGAAGCGGCCGGTGCGCTGGTCATCGTGATCGGCGCCTTGATCGCGATCGTGAAGTTCTTCATGTCGCTGCTTCGCCGGGACGCTATCGAGTTCTCGGCCGTGCGTTTGACTCTGGGCCGCTTTCTCGCGCTCGGGCTGGAGTTCCAACTCGCCAGCGACGTCCTTCGGACTGCGATCTCGCCGTCGTTCGAGGAGATCGGCAAGCTCGCAGCCATCGCCACCATCCGCACCGCCTTGAACTACTTCCTCGCCAAGGAGATCGCCAACGAGCAGCGCGCCGTCGAACAGAGCCGCGCCGGATCGATCACTAAGGACTCGATCCCACCATGATCGGATTCGCCGACCTTTCTTGGCTGATCGCCGCCGCGGGCCTCGTGCTGGGGGCATCGACGTTGGTGGTGTTCCGCCGACCACCGCTGGCCCTGCATGTGCTGCTCGACCTGCTGCTGGCGGCAGGGTTGTTGCGGCTCAGCGTCGACGCCACATGGCGATCGATCGCCGTCACGGCGCTTGTCGTCGTGGTGCGCCACCTCGTCACCCGCGGCCTGGCTCTGCCCCCGCCGTTGGTGTTCCGTCCGTTCCTAACCGGTACAACCGGACGGTGAAGCCCGCCGGCTTACACCCGCCGGCGTTCGCGTTCGTTGGCCAACGCGACCTTCACGACATCGAACGCCATGGTCTGGCTGTAGCCGCGCCGGGCGAGCATCCCCACGAGGCGGCGGGCCAGCTTGGCGTCGTCACCGTCCGTCAACTTCTCGCGCCGCAGTTTTTCGGCGACAAGGCGCTCGGCGCGTGCGCGTTCTGCGCCGGGTTCATCATCGGCCAGGACGGTTTCGATGATGTCGTTGTCGACCCCTTTGGTCCGCAACTCCGCGATCAACGCCCGTCTGCCTTTGCCCGCATTGATCCGGCGCGATCGGACCCACTGTTCGGCGAAGTCAGCGTCATCGATAAGGCCCACCTGTGCGAGCCGATCGAGCACCCGGGCGCTCACCTCATCGGGGTAACCGCGCTTGGCCAGCTTTTCTTCGAGTTCGGACCGGGTTCGGGCCCGCGCGGTGAGCAGGCGCAGACACAGGTTGTGCGCCTGCTCCTCGCGGGGAGCCTCAGAAGTCGACCGGGGCGGGCAGGACGTCATCAGCCAGGTCATCGGTGATCACGGCGCCAATGCCGAGCTTCTCTTTGATCTTCTTCTCGATCTCGTTGGCCACGTCGACGTTCTCGAGCAGGAAGTTACGGGCATTCTCCTTGCCCTGGCCCAACTGTTCACCCTCGTAGGTGAACCACGAGCCGGACTTACGGATGAAGCCTTGCTCGACGCCCATGTCGATCAGCGAGCCCTCCCTGCTGATTCCACGGCCATACAGGATGTCGAACTCGGCCTGGCGGAATGGGGCCGCCACCTTGTTCTTCACGATCTTGACCCGGGTGCGGTTACCAACCGCGTCAGTGCCGTCCTTGAGCGTCTCGATCCGCCTGACATCCAGGCGGACCGAGGCGTAGAACTTCAAAGCCTTTCCGCCCGTTGTCGTTTCGGGCGAGCCGAACATCACACCGATTTTTTCGCGAAGCTGGTTGATGAAGATCGCGGTGGTACCCGAATTGCTCAGCGCCCCAGTGATCTTGCGTAGCGCCTGGCTCATCAGCCGGGCCTGTAGGCCGACGTGGCTGTCACCCATCTCGCCCTCGATCTCCGCGCGCGGCACCAGCGCTGCCACCGAGTCGACCACCAGAATGTCGATGGCGCCGGACCGGATCAGCATGTCGGCGATCTCCAGCGCCTGCTCGCCGGTGTCCGGCTGGGACACCAGCAGTGAGTCGGTGTCCACCCCGAGCTTCTTCGCGTACTCCGGATCCAGCGCGTGCTCGGCGTCGATGAACGCCGCGATGCCACCTGTTGCCTGCGCGTTCGCCACCGCGTGCAGCGCCACAGTGGTCTTGCCCGAGGACTCCGGGCCGTAGATCTCGATGATCCGGCCACGCGGCAGCCCGCCGATGCCCAGTGCCACGTCCAGCGCGATCGAGCCGGTGGGGATGACCGAGATCGGCTGGCGCACCTCGTCGCCGAGCCGCATCACTGAGCCCTTACCGTGGGCTTTTTCAATCTGCGCGAGTGCCAGCTCGAGGGCCTTTTCGCGGTCGGGTGCCTGCGCCATGGTGGTCTCCGTCCTTCGGATGTCTAGCTGTTCGGTGATCGGTTTCGATCAGTTGGCCGTGACGCTAGAGGCAGCCTCCGACAAGTTCAGGACAAGTCGGCCTGACCAGCATCTAGCCGTCGAACACTGCCCACAGTAGACGAACACCTGTTCGACTCAAGTCCGACACGCCGTCCAGTCTCGAGCGGATCCCACGTCTGCTCCCTGCAGGTCGTCGAGCGGCCTATCGTGAAGTCATCCCGGCTGAAACGGGGTCTGTGTGCACGAGATGGCGATAACCCAGAGCGTGGTCGACGCGGTGTGCGAGCATGCCGCGGGACGCCGGGTGCACGGAGTCAGGCTCGAGGTCGGCGCACTCTGCGCCCTCGTGCCCGACTCGATGCAGTTCTGCTTCGAACTCGCCACCTCGGGCACGGTCGCCGACGGGGCCCGCCTCGACCTCGACGTCCAGCCCGGCGCGGCGCACTGCCGCACCTGCGGCCAGAGCTTCGAGCTGCCCGACCTGATTCTGTTGTGCCCCTGCGGCAGTGCGGATGTCGAGGTGACCTCGGGCCGGGACCTGAAGATCGTCTCGATGGAAGTGAGTTGAGCATGTGCGCAACCTGTGGCTGCGGCGACGACGGAGCGACCGTCACTGTGCCTGGACACGCCCACCCCCGCGAGCACGGCCACCATCACCACGAGCACTCCCACGCCCACGACCACGTCCACACCGAGACGATCACGCTGGAGCAGAAGGTGCTCGCCAAGAACGACCTGATCGCCGAGCAGAATCGCCGATGGCTTGCCGAACGCGACATCCTGGCGTTCAACCTCACCAGTTCTCCCGGAGCGGGTAAGACAACGCTTCTCGAACGCACGATCCGCGACCTCAGCACCAATCGCCCGGTGGCGGTCATCGAGGGTGATCAGGAGACGCTTCTGGACGCCGAACGCATCAAGGCAGCCGGTGCGCGCGCAGTGCAGATCAACACCGGCGCCGGCTGTCATCTCGACGCCGACATGGTGCACCGCGCGCTGCAGACACTGGACCCCGAGCCCGACTCGATCCTGTTCATCGAGAATGTCGGAAATCTCGTCTGCCCGGCGCTGTTCGATCTGGGCGAGCGCAGCAAGGTCGTCGTCATCTCGGTGACCGAGGGCGACGACAAACCGCTGAAGTATCCGCACATGTTCGCCGCGGCGGGACTGGTGATCGTCAACAAGATCGATTTGCTGCCGTACGTGACATTCGATCTTGAAAAGTGTTGCGGCTACATAAGATCACTGAACCGAGCGGCGGGCATTCTCGCCATGTCGGCAGCTACGGGTCACGGTAGCGCGCTTTGGTACGAGTGGATCG
>NZ_LZKP01000005.1 GCF_001672895.1 Mycobacterium sp. E740 | reverse complement strand
GCGTACCGCGGATGGACGCACATTCGCGTGGTCGCAGGCACTCATCCGGCCGACATCGTCAATCGGGTGCGCCGAGCTTGGGCCGCTAGTGTGCACTCAGATCGCGGAATCGCCTCTTAGCGGCGGGATTTGCGATCTGAACGCACACTAGACGCGCTCGGCGCAATCCGAATCAGGACAGGCGCTCGATCACCATCGCCATGCCCTGGCCGCCGCCGACGCACATCGTCTCGAGGCCGAACGTCTTGTCGTGTGTCGTCAGGTTGTTCAGCAGCGTGGTGGTGATCCGCGCGCCTGTCATGCCGAACGGATGGCCGAGTGCGATCGCGCCGCCGGACACGTTGAGCTTGTCCTCGTCCATGCCCAGTTCGCGCGCCGAACCGAGCACCTGGACCGCGAACGCCTCGTTGATCTCGTAGAGGTCGATGTCGTCGATCGTCATGCCGGCGTTGGCGAGCGCCTTGCGCGTCGCCTCGATCGGTCCGAGGCCCATGATCTCCGGCGACAGCCCGCTCACGCCGGTCGACACGACACGCGCCAGCGGCGTCAGCCCGAGTTCGCGAGCCTTGGTGTCCGACAGGATCACCAGCGCGGCGGCGCCGTCGTTCAGCGGACACGCGTTGCCCGCGGTCACGGTGCCGTTCGGCCGGAAGACCGGCTTGAGTTGGCTGATCTTCTCGTACGTGGTGCCCGCGCGGGGTCCGTCGTCGGTGCTCACCGTCGAACCGTCAGGCAACTTCACAGGGACGATCTCGCGCTCGAAGAAGCCGTTCTTGATGGCCTCCTCGGCCCGGTTCTGGCTGCGCACACCCCAGTGGTCCTGGTCCTCGCGGCTGATCCCGGTGTGCAGCGCCACGTTCTCGGCGGTCTGGCCCATCGCGATGTAGACGTCCGGCAGCAGGCCGTCCTCGCGCGGGTCGTGCCATTCCTCGGCACCGGCGGCGGCCTGGTCCGAGCGGCTCATCGCATCGCCGAACGCGGGGTTCTTGCTGTCCGGCCAGCCGTCGGCGGTGCCCTTCGGGAAACGCGAAACCGTCTCCACCCCAGCGGAGATGAACGCATGGCCCTCGCCGGCCTTGATCGCGTGGAACGCCATCCGGGTGGTCTGCAACGACGACGAGCAGTAGCGGTTCACCGTGGTGCCCGGCAGGAAGTCGTAACCCAGTTCGACGGCGACCGCCCTGGCGACGTTGAAGCCGGCCTCGCCGGCGGGCTGACCGCAGCCCATGATCAGGTCGTCGATCTTGCGTGGATCGAGTGCGGGCACCTTGTCCAGGGCTGCGCGCACCATCTGCGCGGCAAGGTCATCGGGTCGCATGTCGACCAGTGAGCCCTTGGCGGCACGCCCGATCGGCGAGCGCGCGGTCGCGACAATGACGGCTTCAGGCATGGCGCCTCCTCGCATCGGTGGATATGAGGCAAACCTAGCTGGCCGACGCGGCGACGGGCGCGGGGACCCTCCCCTGGCCGAGGCCGGGGACCCCGCCCAGCACAGGTGCGGGGACGCCGGTCGAGCGCCGCCACAGCCTGCTCAAGCCGCTGACTCGCGCCAGCAGCGCGGAGCCCTCGCCCGACCGCGACTGCCACGGCAGCTCGGGCGCGGCGGTACCGATCCACTCGCTCAACGCATTACACAGCGCCGGCAGCAACTGGTTGGCGGCCAGCGCGTAGCCGGCACCGGACGGGTGGAACATGTCGGGGGAGAACAGCGCCTCGGGTGTGGTGCGGAAATGGGGGGCCAGCAGGTCGGCCAGGGGTACCGGGATCGCGCCGGCCGCACGCACGGCCGCGGCCTGCGCGCGGGCCAGTCGCAAGCCGCGACTGCGGGCGACCGCGCGCAACGGCTGCGGGATCGCGGTGATGACGCCGAAGTCAGGGCAGGTGCCGACGACGACGACGGCGCCGGCGGCCCGCAGTCGGCGCACCCCGTCGCCGAGTCGGTGCGCCGACGGCCGGATGCCGTTGGGCCGGGTGATGTCGTTCGCGCCGATCATGATCACCGCGGCGTCCGGCGGCGGCCCGGCCACGAACATCGCGTCGATCTGGCCCGACAACCCTTTGGACGTCGCTCCGACAATTGCCTTGGTACTCAACCGGATTCGTCGTCCGGAGATTTCGGCCAGCCCGCGCGCCAGCAGCACTCCGGGGACCTCGTCGGCGGTGGTGGCGCCGTAACCCGTCGCCGTCGAGTCGCCGAAGATCATCAGGTGCAGGTCGAACGGCACGTCGCGGTTCCAGCGCTCGACGGGCCCACCGCCGGGTGCGTACACGCCGTCGGCGCGCGGGGGGATGTCCCACGACTGCGGAATGACGCGGCGGGCCTGGTCGGCCTGCCCGACCAGCAGATTGCGCACCCCGATGTACGCGGACCCGGCCGAGCCGAGGGTGGCCGCGGCCGCAAGAGCGAGGGTGGCCGTCCGTCGCGGTGTGCCCACGGCTACGAGTTTAGGTCCGGTTTCCCGGGCTACCCGCGTGGCGAGGAGCGAGGAGGGGTCACAGTGCGGTATCAACTGCGGTATCGAATATGACTCGCCAATTGTTTGAAATGAACAGATGGTGTCAAGCTAAGATGCGAGTCACCCGCAGTAAATTAGGCGTACTCCGCATTACGGCGGCCTCCAACGTCGGAGGGAGTGGTTGTCATGACCGCACCGAGCAAGGTGAGCCAAGCTCACCGGCAGAGGGTATCTCCTGCTCAGGCGCGTAAGCCTCGCAAGTTTCCGGTCAGTGACGGGGCACCCGTCGAGATCGTCGAGGACGGTCCCAGCCTTGCCGGACGGCTGACCTCGCTGGCCGCGCTGCTAACTATCCGGCCGACGCTGGCTATCGGCAGCTACGCTCCGCGGCTGCCGTGGCCGTGGGGTCTGGTGGATTTCGTCGCGCGCGTGGCGCGGCCCGCCCCCGGCACGATCCGGGCCACGATCAGTTTGCCGAAGTGCACCGCGCAACTGGTCCGGGCGCCCGGCGTGCTGCCCGCGGACGGCAAGCGCGGCGTCATTCTGTACATGCACGGCGGTGCGTTCCTGACCTGTGGCGTCAACTCGCACGGTCGTCTGGTGCAGGCGCTGTCGGGTTACGCCGACTGCCCGGTTCTGGTGGTCAACTACCGGATGATCCCCAAGCACTCGGTCGGCATGGCGGTCGACGACTGTCATGACGCCTACCAGTGGCTGCGGTTGCAGGGTTACGAGCCCGACCAGATCGTGCTGGCCGGTGATTCGGCGGGTGGTTACCTCGCGCTGGCGCTGGCCGAACGGCTGCAGCGCGAAGGCCTCGAGGGCGAGGTCCCAGCCGCGATGGTGACGATGTCGCCGCTCTTCGAGATCGACAACGAGACCAGGGCCAACCACCCGAACATCCGCAGCGACGCGATGTTCCCGCCGCGGGCGTTCTACGCGCTGGTCGACCTGGTCGCAGAAGCAGCGGGACGAAATCGTAGGGACGGCGAGGCCGAGGAGGTCTACGAGCCGCTCGACCACATCGAACCCGGGCTGCCGCGCACGCTGATCCACGTGTCCGGGTCCGAGGTCCTGATCAGCGACGCACGCAAGGCCGCGCGACGGTTGGCGGCCGCCGGTGTGCCGGTCGAGGTCAGGGTGTGGCCGGGACAGATGCATGTGTTCCAGCTCGCGGCGCCGGCGGTCCCGGAGGCCACCCGCTCGTTGCGCCAGATCGGTGACTACATCCGAGAGGCCACCTGGTAACCCAGGTGGTACCGCGGAAAGCCGCCTGACACGATGGAGTCATGCGGATCGCCCGGCACGTCAGTGAGCTCATCGGCAATACCCCTCTGGTACAGCTGAACTCTGTTGTCTCCGACGGAGCGGGCACCGTCGCGGCCAAGATCGAGTACCTCAACCCCGGTGGCAGCGCCAAGGACCGCATCGCGGTCAAGATGATCGACGCCGCCGAGGCCAGCGGTGAACTGCAGCCCGGCGGCACGATCGTCGAACCGACGTCCGGCAACACCGGGGTAGGGCTGGCGCTGGTCGCTCAGCAGCGCGGCTACAAGTGCATCTTCGTGTGCCCGGACAAGGTCAGCGAGGACAAGCGCAACGTGCTGCGCGCCTACGGCGCAGACGTGGTGGTATGCCCGACGGCGGTGCCGCCCGACCATCCGGACAGTTACTACAGCGTCTCCGACCGGCTGGTCACCGAGATCGACGGCGCCTGGAAACCCGACCAGTACTCGAACCCCATGGGCCCGGAGTCGCACTACGAGACCACCGGACCGGAGATCTGGGCCGACACCGACGGCAAGGTCACCCACTTCGTGGCCGGCGTCGGCACCGGCGGCACCATCACGGGCGCCGGGCGCTACCTGAAGGAAGTGTCGGGCGGCAAAGTCCGCGTCATCGGGGCCGACCCGGAGGGTTCGGTGTACTCGGGCGGCAGCGGCAGGCCGTATCTGGTGGAGGGGGTCGGCGAGGACTTCTGGCCGGCGGCCTATGACCCTTCGGTGCCCGACGAGATCATCGCGGTCTCGGATGCCGACTCGTTCGAGATGACGCGGCGACTGGCCCGCGAGGAGGCGCTGCTGGTCGGCGGGTCGTGCGGGATGGCGGTCGTCGCGGCGATCAAGGTCGCCGAGCAGGCCGGCCCGGACGCGCTCGTCGTCGTGCTGCTGCCCGACGGCGGAAGAGGTTATCTGTCAAAGGTTTTCAACGACGACTGGATGTCGTCGTACGGGTTCCTGCGCAGCCGCCTGGACGGTTCGGTGGAGGAGTCGACGGTTGGTGAGGTGCTTCGGGGCAAGTCGGGTGCGCTGCCCGACCTGGTGCACACGCACCCGTCGGAGACGGTGCGCGACGCGATCGGGATTCTGCGTGAGTACGGCGTCTCGCAGATGCCGGTCGTCGGCGCCGAACCGCCGGTCATGGCCGGCGAGGTGGCGGGCAGCGTCTCAGAGCGTGAACTGCTGTCCGCGGTGTTCGAGGGGCGGGCCAACCTCGCCGATGCGGTGGCCGAGCACATGGGCCCGGCGCTGCCGCTGATCGGCGCTGGTGAACTGGTCAGCGCGGCGGCGAAGACACTGCGCGAGTGCGATGCGGTGATGGTGGTCGAGGAGGGCAAGCCGGTCGGCGTGCTGACCCGCCACGATCTGCTCGGGTTCCTCTCCGACGGGAGTAGACGCCGCGTTCGCTAGGGATGTGTAACGGCGGGCTGACGACGCGCTTCTCAGGTAAGGTGAGCACGCTCGATTCCAGCTAAGCCATTGACTGGAGACGTCCATGACCGATCAGCCACCGCCGCAGAACTATCCGCCCCCACCGCCGGGTGTTTATCCGCCACCGTGCACGTCGAACACACCACACACCCAGAATTGCGTGCGCACTGGGCCGAAGACCAGCGCATCGGTCCGTT
>NZ_LZKP01000004.1 GCF_001672895.1 Mycobacterium sp. E740 | reverse complement strand
GTCAACACCCGCGGATATCAGGAGCGCTCGGTGCAGCGCACCCACGAGTGGGCCGTCCGCTGTCTGGCCGAACATCGCAGGTTGCAGGAGGCCCGGCCCGACAAGCCGAAGCAGGCGCTGTTCGGCGTCGTGCAGGGCGCGCAGTATGAGGACCTGCGCAGGAAGGCCGCGCGCGGACTGGTGTCGATCGGCTTCGACGGCTACGGCATCGGCGGTGCGCTGGAGAAGCAGAACCTGGCGACCATCGTGGGCTGGGTGTGCGAGGAACTGCCCGCCGACAAGCCGCGGCACCTGCTGGGCATCAGTGAGCCCGACGACCTGTTCGACGCCATCGCGGCGGGCGCCGACACGTTCGACTGCGTGTCCCCGTCGCGCGTGGCACGCAACGCCGCGGTGTATTCGACCACCGGTCGCTTCAACATCACCAATGCGCGGTTCCGGCGCGACTTCAACCCCGTCGACGCCGACTGCGACTGTTACACCTGCACGCACTACACCCGGGCCTATCTGCACCATCTGTTCAAGGCCAGGGAGATCCTCTCGGCGACGTTGTGCACCATTCACAACGAGCGGTTCGTGGTGTCGCTCGTCGACCGGATCCGCGCGGCGATCGACGCGGGGGAGTTCGACGAACTGCGCGCCGACGTGCTGGGCCGCTACTACGCCCGCTGACCCCCTTTCGCGCAAGGATGAGTGCCATGCCGATCGAGCTCACCGCCGAACAGGCCGCCGCGCGGCTTGAACCTGACGACACCTTGGGCATGCCACTCGGCCCCGGCCAGCCGCCCGCGGTCATGCGGGCGTTGGGCGAACGCACGGACTGGACGGACCTGCGCGTGTACGGCGCGTTGCTCGCAGTCGGCACGCAGTTGTTCAACCGGACGGGTGTGCGCTACCTCTCGGGTTTCTACGGCCCGCTCGAGCGCGCACTGCGGGACATGGGCGCCGATGTCCAGTTCGTGCCGGCCGACTTCCGGCGCTTCGGACCGCTGCTCGAGCGTCAGTCCCCGCGGGTGATGACGACCGTCGCGACGCCGCCCGACGCCGACGGCTGGTGCTCGCTGTCCCTGCACGCAGGCGGCACGGTCAACGAATTGCACCGCGCCGCAGCCGATCCCGAGCGCCTGCTGATCGTCGAGGCGTCGCCTGCCTACCCCCGCACGTTCGGCCTCGGCGAAGGTCATCGGCATGTACTGCACGTCGACGAGATCGACATCCTGGTGCACTCGACCGACGCGCCGATCGCACTGCCCGGTGGCGACGCGGCGCCCACCGAGGTCGACAAGGCGATCGCGCGTAACGCCGTCGCGTTCATCGCCTCCGGCGCGACACTGCAGACCGGCATCGGCTCGATCCCCAATCAGATCGCGACGCTGTTGGCCGAGGGCGGTGGCGGTGGATACGGCTTGCACAGTGAGATGTTCACCGACGGCTGCATGCGGTTGCACCGCGCGGGCAAGGTCACCAACACGGGCAAGGGCGTCTACGACGGGGTCAGCGTCACGACGTTCGCGTTCGGCTCGGCCGAGCTCTACGCCTGGCTCGACGGCAACCGCGACGTCGCGTTCCTGCCCGTCGAGATCGTCAACGCGCCGGAGGTGATCGCCGCCAACAGCAACATGGCGTCGATCAACGGCGCTCTGGCCGTTGACATTCAAGGCCAGGTGGTGGCCGACACGATCGGCGGCGACCAGTTCAGCGGAATCGGCGGCGCGGAGGACTTCGTCGCCGGCGCGGGTCTCGAGCTGTCGGACCGCTCACTGATCTGTCTGCCTTCGACGTTCGAGAAGGACGGCGTGCTGCAGTCGCGGATCGTGCCGCGGTTCGCGCCGGGAGCGGTGATCACCACGCCGCGACATCAGGTCGACGTGATCGTGACCGAGTACGGGGCCGCGGAGTTGGAGGGTAAGACCGTTCACGAACGCGCCGAGGCTCTCGCGGCGATCGCACATCCGCAGTTTCGCGACGAGTTGCTCGCGGCGAGTCAGGGGACGTAGATCCAGGGACGGCGCGGCAGCCGAGCCGGGTCGAAGGCGGCTAGCATGCCGTCGACGTCGTGAGCCCGCCAACCCAACGAGGCGGCGATCTGGGTGAGCGCGCGATCTACGCCGATCTCCGCCAACGTCACCGCACCGTCCCGCTTGGCCAGCCGCGCCCCGTCCTCGTTGAGGACCAGCGCGACGTGGGCGTACGTGGGCTCGGCGTAGCCCAGCAGGCGGGCCAGATAGGCCTGCCGCGGCGATGACGAAAGCAGGTCGTCGCCCCGCACCACCTGGTCGACGCCCTGCGCAGCGTCGTCCACGACGACCGCAAGGTTGTAGGCCGGAACGCCGTCGCCGCGGCGGACCACGAAATCGTCGACGATGCCGGTGTAGTCGCCGTGCAACACGTCGTCGACGGTGTACACGGTCGCGTCGGTGCGCAGCCGCAGTGCGGGCGGTCGCCCGATCTCAGCCCGCCGCGCCGCGCGCTCGGCGTCGGTGAGGTTGCGGCAGGTGCCGGGATAGGCGCCCTGCGGCGCATGCGGCGCTCGTGGCGCCTGAGCGATATCCTTTCGGCTGCAATAGCATTCGTACAGCAGATCTCGGCTCGCCAGTTCTTCGATCGCGGCGTCGTAGCGGGCCGGCTGCTCCGACTGCCATTCGACCGCGTCCCACGAGAGCCCGATCGCGGCCAGGTCGTCCAGTTGACGACGGCCGATGTCGGCGAAGGTGCGGTCGTCGAGGTCGTCGACGCGGACGAGGAAGCGCCGGCCGGTCGAACGGGCGAACAGCCACGCGAGCAGCGCGGTGCGCAGGTTGCCGATGTGCAGGTCGGCGGACGGACTCGGTGCGAACCTGCCGGCGTTCATCACCGAAATCTAGCTATTACAAAGGCTGCAAGCTGACGGGGTTCTCCCGTGACCGTGAGTTGGGGTCGTTGCAGGCGCCGGGTTTCGACGTGTACGTGACTGTGCCCGTGAGGCTGACAGGGTCGAACGCATACGACAGATCCCCGGTGCCGGTACTGCCGTCGGGGCACGTCCAGCCGTTGAATACATCGTGGCGTTGCACCATCCACGGCCCGTCCGCCGACCGGCTGATCTGCGCGATCATGCCCGTCGAGCTCGACACCGTTCCAGCGCAGACGCCCTGGGGGTTGCACTGTGTGGTGATCGCCCACGTGTTGGTCGTCGCGCCGTTGACGAACCGATAGTTGCCCTCGAGACGGCCGTCAGCCGATGCCGGACTTGCCAATCCGACGGCTACGCCGGCGATGGCTGCGGCTGCTGCGGCGGCGCGAAGGAGAGCCATGCAGGCAGCATCACACGTTCGGCACGCAAAATTGGCCTATTCTGAACGATCCGCCCCGTCGTCACAGCCCGGGCATGATGTCGGCGAGCTTGAAGGTAACCGGCTGCTCGAGTTGTTCGTAGGTGCACGAGCGAGGGTCCCGGTCGGGGCGCCAGCGGTTGAATTGTGCGGTATGGCGGAACCGTTCGCCTTCCATGTGGTCGTATCGCACCTCGACCACCCGCTCGGGCCGCAGCGGCACGAACGTCAAGTCCTTGCCCGCGTTCCAGCGTGAGCCCTCGTTGCGACGCGGCGTGCGGTCTCCCGCGCCGGCCTGATTGCCGCCGGCGGTGTGAGCGGCCCAGTTCCACGGATGCTCGTCGAATGTCGTTCTCAGCGACTGCAATTCGGCGAACAGCTCCCGACGCCGGGCCATCGGGAACGCGCCGATGACGCCGACGGATGCCAGCGTCCCGTCCGGCTTGTACAGCCCGAGCAGAAGCGACCCGATCGCATCCTCGCCGGATTTGTGCACCCGGTAGCCGGCCACCACGCAGTCGGCGGTGCGCTCATGCTTGATCTTGAACATCACCCGCTTGTCCGGTTGATAGGTGATGTGCGACGGCTTGGCGACGATGCCGTCGAGGCCGGCGCCCTCGAACTGCTCGAGCCAGCGGGCGCCGAGTTCCGGGTCCTCAGTGGTGCGCGTGACATGACACCACTGTTTCTCTGTCACGGCGCCGAGCAGCGCGTCGCGGCGAACCCGGAAGGGTTCCTTCATCAGCGACGTGTCGCCGGTGGCCAGTGCGTCGAAACCGATGAAGTGTGCGGGGGTCTGTGCTGAGAGCATCTTGATGCGCGATTCGGCTGGGTGGATGCGCTGGCTCAGCGACTCCCAGTCCAGCCGGGTGCGGCCGTCGATCTCGCGGGGCACGACGATCTCGCCGTCCAGCACGCACCGCGCCGCCAACTCGTCGCGCACCGACTCGATGACCTCGGGAAAGTAGCGGC
>NZ_LZKP01000003.1 GCF_001672895.1 Mycobacterium sp. E740 | reverse complement strand
GTGCCGACGAACACCGGCAGATCGTGCTGGACTTCTGTGACTTCCTGGCGGGCAAGACCGACCGGCTGGTCCGCGACATGGAACAGCAGATGACCGAGGCCGCCGAAGAGCTGGACTTCGAGAGAGCCGCGCGCCTCCGCGACAACATCGGCGCTCTCAAGCGCGCGCTGGAGAAGCAGGCGGTGGTCTTCGGCGACGGCACCGACGCCGACGTGGTGGCGTTCGCGGACGACGATCTGGAAGCGGCGGTGCAGGTCTTCCACGTCCGTGGTGGGCGGGTGCGCGGCCAGCGTGGGTGGATCGTCGAAAAGTCCGGAGAGCCGGGCGAATCGAGCCAAGAGCGGTTGGTGGAGCAGTTCTTGACCCAGTTCTACGGTGATCAGGCCGAGCTGGACGGCGCCAGTGACAGCGGCGGGGACGAGTCGACCAACCCGGTGCCACGTCAGGTGCTGGTGCCGTGCCTGCCGGGCAATGCCGACCAGTTGGCGGATTGGCTTAGCCAGTTGCGCGGGTCTCGGGTGTCGTTGCGGGTGCCCCAGCGCGGGGACAAGCGCGCTCTCGCCGAGACCGTCCGCCGCAATGCCCAGGACGCGCTCACTCAGCACAAGCTCAAGCGTGCGGGTGATTTCACCGCGAGAACCGCTGCGCTGCAGAGTATTCAGGACGCGCTCGGGCTGGCCGACGCGCCGCTGCGCATCGAATGCGTCGACATCAGCCACGTGCAGGGCACCGACGTGGTGGCCTCACTGGTGGTGTTCGAGGACGGTCTGCCGCGCAAGTCCGACTACCGGCACTACGCGATCCGCGACGCCGCAGGTGAAGGCCGTTCCAACGACGTCGCGTCGATCGCCGAGGTGACCCGCAGGCGGTTCTACCGTCACCTGCACGACATTCAGCACCCGACCGAGCTTGCGCCGGAAGGAAAGTCGCGCAAGTTCGCCTACCCGCCGAACCTGTTCGTCGTCGACGGTGGTGCCCCGCAGGTCAATGCCGCCCAGGCGGTGCTCGACGAACTGGGCATCTCCGACGTCGCGGTGATCGGACTGGCCAAGCGGTTGGAAGAGGTGTGGGTTCCCGCCGAACCCGACCCGCTGATCATGCCCCGCAACAGTGAGGGCCTCTACCTCCTGCAGCGCGTGCGCGACGAGGCGCACCGCTTTGCGATCGCGTATCACCGGAGCAAACGCTCCAAGCGGATGACCGCCTCGGCACTGGACTCGATTCGGGGGCTGGGCGAGCACCGCCGCAAGGCACTGGTCACCCACTTCGGCTCGGTCGCGCGGCTCAAGGAGGCGTCCGTCGAGGAGATCACCGCGGTACCGGGCATCGGCGTCACCACGGCCAGGGCCGTCCTGGAGGCGCTCGGCGTACCGGCCGAAAGCGACGCGCCCGCGGTGCCGATCGGCGATGATCAGCGCAGGGTATCGGGATGACGGACCAAGGAATGCGTGAGGACTTTCGCGACGACTCGAGCACCGACTCGGGTATCGACGTGGTTCTCGTCACCGGACTGTCCGGTGCGGGCCGGGGCACGGCGGCCAAGGTGCTCGAGGATCTCGGCTGGTACGTGGCGGACAACCTGCCGCCGGAGCTCATCGCGCAGATGGTCGAGTTGGGGCTCGCGGCCGGTTCGCGGATCACCCAGCTGGCAGTCGTGATGGACGTGCGTTCGCGCGGTTTCACCGGTGACCTCGACTGGGTGCGCAGCGAGCTGGCCACCCGCAACATCACGCCGCGGGTCGTGTTCCTGGAGGCGTCGGACGACATCCTGGTGCGCCGCTACGAGCAGAACCGGCGCAGCCACCCGCTGCAGGGCAATCAGACTCTGGCAGAAGGCATCGCCGCTGAGCGTGCCCTGCTGGCTCCGGTACGGGCGTCGGCCGATCTGGTGATCGACACCTCGAAGCTGTCGGTGCCCGCGCTGCGGGAGAGCATCGAACGCGCCTTCGGCGGTGAGACCGTCGCGCACACGAGCGTCACGGTGGAATCGTTCGGGTACAAGTACGGACTGCCGATGGACGCCGACACCGTGATGGACGTGCGGTTCCTGCCGAATCCCCACTGGGTGGACGACCTGCGACCGCACACCGGCCAGCATCCGACGGTCCGCGACTATGTGCTCGGGCAAGCGGGTGCGGGGGATTTCCTGGAGACCTATCATCGGCTGCTCGACGTGGTCATCGACGGATACCGCCGCGAGGGGAAGCGCTATATGACCGTCGCCATCGGATGTACCGGCGGCAAGCACCGGAGCGTGGCGATCGCCGAGGCGCTCGCGGCCCGGCTGGAGGCGGACGGCGACCTGACGGTGCGGGTGCTGCACCGGGATCTGGGTAGGGAATGAGCCCACGCATCGTCGCATTGGGCGGCGGACACGGCTTGTACGCGACGCTGTCCGCCGCTCGCCGGCTCACCCCGCACGTCACCGCGATCGTCACCGTCGCCGACGACGGCGGCTCGTCGGGGCGGCTGCGCAACGAGCTCGACGTGGTGCCGCCCGGCGACCTGCGGATGGCTTTGGCGGCGTTGGCATCTGACAGCCCGCACGGCCGGCTGTGGGCGACGATCATCCAGCACCGCTTCGGCGGCAGCGGCGCGCTGGCCGGCCACCCCATCGGCAACCTGCTGCTGGCCGGGCTGAGCGAAGTGCTGGCCGACCCCGTGGCCGCGCTCGACGAGCTCGGCCGCATCCTGGGCGTCAAAGGCCGCGTGCTGCCGATGTGCCCGGTGGGGCTGGGAATCGAAGCCGATGTCGCCGGCCTCGAGGCGGACCCGCGGATGAGCCGGGTGATCCGTGGGCAGGTGGCGATCGCCACGACCGTCGGGAAGGTGCGCCGGGTGCGGCTGCTGCCGGGGGACCCGCCGGCGACGCGTCAGGCGATCGACGCGATCATGACCGCCGACCTCGTAGTGCTCGGACCTGGTTCGTGGTTCACCAGTGTCATCCCGCACGTGCTGGTGCCCGAGATGCTCGCGGCCCTGCAGGCGACCACCGCCCGCCGGGCGCTGGTGCTCAACCTGGTCGCCGAGCCGGGGGAGACCGCGGGCTTCTCCGTCGAGCGCCACATCCACGTCCTGTCTCAGCACGCGCCGGGGTTCACGGTGCACGACATCATCGTCGACGCGAGCCGCGTGCCCAGCGAGCGTGAACGCGAGCAATTGCGGCGCACCGCGACGATTCTCGATGCCCGAGTTGAGTTTGCCGAGGTATCCAGACCTGGTACACCTTTACATGACCCGGCGAGGTTGGCCGCGGCTCTGGATGGGGTACGCCTGCGTGGAGCGGCGCCACCGTCGCCGACCGTGCCGACGCCGACGATGAACGGACCGAGAGGTGACGACCCGTGGCGATGACAGCCGAGGTCAAAGACGAGTTGAGCCGGCTGGCCGTCAATTCTGTCACCGCGCGCCGCGCGGAGGTGGCCTCGCTGCTGCGTTTCGCCGGCGGGTTGCACATCGTGTCGGGCCGAGTGGTGGTCGAGGCCGAGGTCGATCTGGGCATCATCGCCAGGCGGCTGCGCAAAGACATCTACGACCTGTACGGCTACAGCGCGGCCGTGCATGTCCTGTCAGCCAGCGGTATCCGCAAGAGCACTCGATACGTGGTGCGGGTGGCCAAAGACGGCGAAGCGCTGGCGAGACAGACAGGTCTGCTCGACCTGCGTGGCCGGCCCGTTCGCGGCTTGCCCGCCCAGGTCGTCGGCGGCAGCGTCGCGGACGCCGAAGCCGCCTGGCGTGGGGCGTTTCTGGCGCACGGATCGCTCACCGAACCGGGCCGCTCGTCGGCGCTCGAGGTCAGCTGCCCGGGCCCCGAGGCGGCGCTGGCACTCGTCGGTGCGGCCCGCAGGTTGGGGGTGAGCGCGAAGGCACGCGAGGTGCGCGGTACCGACCGAGTGGTGGTGCGCGACGGCGAGGCCATCGGCGCGCTGCTCACCCGGATGGGCGCGCAGGATACGAGGCTGACGTGGGAGGAGCGCCGGATGCGTCGCGAGGTGCGCGCGACGGCCAACCGGTTGGCGAACTTCGACGATGCGAACCTGCGCCGTTCGGCGCGGGCGGCCGTCGCGGCCGCGGCGCGAGTGGAGCGGGCGCTGGAGATCCTGGCCGACACCGTCCCCGACCATCTCGCCGCGGCGGGCAAGCTGCGCGTCGAGCACCGGCAGGCGTCGCTGGAGGAGTTGGGCCGGTTGGCCGATCCGCCGATGACGAAAGACGCTGTGGCAGGGCGTATTCGGCGACTCCTGTCGATGGCCGATCGCAAGGCCAAGCAGGACGGTATTCCCGACACGGAGTCGGCGGTCACGCCCGATCTTCTCGAAGACGCCTAGTTTCGGCTGCCCAGCGGCCAGTCATCGCACGCATTTCAGCGAAAAACGTGTGATAAGTGGCCGCTCGGCTGACACTTCATTAGTGACCGCGGGGGACCCGCCCACCGGAGTCGTGACGTTCTTGTTCACCGACATCGAGGGCTCCACTCGTCGGTGGGAGTCCGACGCGGATGCCATGCGCGTGGCGCTTGCTTGCCATGACAAGGTGTTGCGGTCGGCGATCGAGGCGCACGACGGATTCGTCTTCAGCCACAGCGGCGATGGCGTGGCCGCGGCGTTCGGCTCACCGGCCTCCGCGGTAGCGGCTGCGATCGATGCGCAGCGCGAGTTGGAATTGCCGGTGCGGATGGGTATTGCAACCGGCGAAGCCGAGTTGCGGGACAACGACTACTTCGGCACGGTGCTCAACCGCGCGGCGCGGGTGATGGCTGCGGGGCACGGTGGACAGATCCTGGTGGCCGATTCGACGGCGACTCTGCTCGGCGGAGTGGAACTGGTGGACCTGGGACCGGGGCACCTGAGGGACGTGGCGAACCCGATCAGTTTGTTCCAGGTCCATGCACCGGGACTGCGGTCGGAGTTTCCGCCCCCGCGGACATTGAATGCCAGTCCAGGAAACCTTCGCAGTCAGACGACGAGTTTCATCGGTCGTGGGTCCGAGATCGTCGAGATCGATGCTGCTATTCGGGCTCATCGTCTCGTCACGCTGACCGGAATGGGCGGGGTCGGGAAAACCCGGCTGGCGATTGAGGTCGCCACTCGCATCGCCGATGAATTCCCGGATGGGGTCTGGGTTTTCGACCTCGCTGCGGTCTCCGATCCTGCGGCGGTCCCGGACGCTGTGGCCGCGGTCCTCGGTGTGACTCAACAGCCAGGTCGCAGCCTGACCGATTCGGTGGCCGCCGCGCAAGAGGGCCGGATCCGCTTGTGGGTTGTCGACAACTGCGAACACGTGCTCGATGCCGCAGCCGATGTAATCGAGGCCGTGCTGGCTCAGTCCGCGACCGTGAGGGTGCTTGCCACCAGCCGGGAGGGATTGGGCGTCGGTGACGAACAGATCTGGCCGGTGCCCGCTTTGGACGTCGATGCGGGGGTTGGTTCCCCGGCGGCGGTGCTGTTTGCCGAGCGTGCCCGCGCGGTTGCGCCGCAGTTCTCGATGCCTGATGAAGCGGAGGCAGTGGTGGAGATCTGCGGTCGTCTCGACGGGATCCCGCTCGCCATCGAACTGGCCGGCTCGCGCATGGCGTCGATGACGGCGACCGAGGTGCGCGAACGCCTGAATCACCGGTTCCGGCTGCTGGTGGGGTCGCGGCGCGGCTCGCGTCGGCATCAGACGCTGCGTCACGCAGTCGCCTGGTCATACGACCTCCTCTCGGAGGACGAGAAGTCGCTGTTGGCGAGGTGTTCGGTGTTCGCCGGCGGGTTTGACCTGAAAAGCGCCTGCGCGGTCGCGGCATTCGACAATGTCGACGACTACGCCGTACTCGACGGGCTCGACGCACTGGTGCGCAAGTCCTTGCTCGTCGCCGGCCGATCAGCAGGGCGGACCCGGTACTCCATGTTGGAGACCATCCGCCAGTTCGCCGCAGAACAGCTTGCCGCCTCTGCGATAGCCAACGAGGTTCAGACGGCCCACCCTCGGTATTTCGCGCAGCGCCAAGCCGAGATTCTGGCGCTGTGGGACAGCCCGCGCCAACGCGACGCCTACGACTGGTTCAACAGCGAGCTCGCAAACCTGCGAACCGCATTCCGGTGGGCCGCCGACCACGACGACCTGGACACCGCCGCGACCGTCGCCACGGACGCAGCGCTACTCGGCTTCTGCTTGGCGATTTACGAGCCGGTGGCCTGGGCAGAGGAACTGATCGAACCGGCCGGCACTGCCAACCATCCGCTGCTGCCTAATCTCTGTGTCACAGCATCTGTGTGCTGGATGGCGGGACGGATCGAAGAGGCGTTACAGTACACCGAAGTCGCCCAATCTGTCCTCGCCGACAGCTACGATCCACTGCCGTTCGGGATTGAGAACTGGCTCGGGTCCGTGTACCTCGCTGTGGGCCAACCCGAATTGTGGGCCGAATCGTGTCGCGCGCAGCTGGAACGCCGGCGAGACGGGCATGTTTTCGTCAGGGGAAGTCAGATCTTCGGGCTGGTCTTCGCGGGGGCCCATGACCCGGCAATGGTTGCCGCGCACGGCATGGTCGAAGCCGCCGAGGCTACTCGTAATCCGTTCATGGTCTCATTCGCGCTGAGCGCCTACGGTTTTGCGTTCAGCAAAGCAGATCCAACGCGTGCGATCGACGCCCTGCGCCGAGGACTGGCGATCGCCCATGACAATGGCATTCGCTTCAACGAGTCGGTACCGGCTGTCGGACTGGCCCGCCTCGAGGTTGAGCAAGGCGACACGAGGGCGGCGTTGGATCACCTCACTCTTGCGATCCGGTCATACCACGACTCAGGCAACACCAGCAGTGTCTGTACGCCTCTGGGGATTCTGACGTGGCTGCTCAACCGCCTGGAACGAAATGAGTCGGCGGCCGTGATAGCCGGTTTCATGCTCAGTCCCCTCGCTCTGTCGGTGGTTCCCGAATTACCCGCGGTGATCGTCCGTCTACGCGACGCCCTCGGTGACCGAGCGTATGAATCCCTTGTGACCAGGGGTGAGGCGATGACCACGGCGGAGGTGGCGGCATACGCCTATGATGAAATCGACGAGGTACGAGCTGAATTCGACCGATCACCATGAACGCACCCTCGGGCGTCGTGACATTTCTGTTCACTGATATCGAGGGTTCGACCCGCCTATGGGAGGCGGATCCGGATTCGATGCGCACAGCGCTGGCCGCCCATGACAAGGCCCTGCGGTCGGCGATCGAGGCGCACGACGGGTTCTTGTTCAGCCATTCCGGCGATGGGGTGGCCGCTGCGTTCGAATCGCCGGGCGCCGCCGTCGCGGCGGCCATCGATGCGCAGCGTGAGTTGGAATTGCCTGTGCGCATGGGAATCGCAACCGGCGAGGCCGAGATCCGCGACGGCGACTATTTCGGCACGGTGCTCAACCGGGCCGCACGGGTGATGGCAGCGGGCCACGGAGGGCAGATCCTGGTGGCCGAATCGGCGGCGGTTCTGCTCAGCGGGGTAAAACTGCTCAACTTGGGACCGCGTCGATTACGGGACGTGACAAATCCGGTCACCGTGTTCCAGCTGACGGCGCCCGGTTTGCAGCGCGAGTTTCCGCCGTTGCGAACAGTCGATCTGATGCTGGGCAATATGCGTCCCGCAGTGTCCAAGTTGATCGGCCGTGAGGCGGAAGTCGCCGAGGTCGTAGCGGCAGTGCGTGAGCGCCGAATTGTCACGCTGACCGGAGTCGGTGGAGTGGGAAAGACCCGGCTGGCGTTGGAGGTCGCTACGCAGCTTGCCGATGAATTCCCGGATGGTGTATGGATCTTCGAGCTAGCCGCGGTGTCTGACCCTTTGGCACTACCCGATGCGGTCGCCGCGGTATTGGGCATCACGCAACAGCCGGGAAGAAGCGTTGCCGAGTCGATAGCTGCGGCGCTCGATGGCAGGGTCCGACTC
>NZ_LZKP01000002.1 GCF_001672895.1 Mycobacterium sp. E740 | reverse complement strand
TTCGACCAGCAATTCGAACGGAACGTCCTGGTTGCTGTAGGCGTCGAGCGCCTTCTGCTTCACCTCGGCGAGGACGTCGCTGAACCGGCGGGCGGAGTTGACGCCGACGCGCAGCACCCAGGTGTTGACGAAGAACCCGACCAGATCGTCGAGCGCCTGATCCGAGCGGCCGGCGATCGGCGTTCCCATGGCCACGTCCTCGCCGGCCCCGGCCCGGTGCAGCACCAGCGTCATGACCGCCTGCAGCACCATCGACACCGTGGCGTTGTGCGCCGCGGCCAGCTGCTTGACCCCGGCCCACGCCTGCGGGTCGACGCGCAGCTCCACCTCGTCGCCGCGGTAGCTGGCGACCGGCGGCCGGGCACGATCCGGCGGCAGCGTCACCACCTCCGGTAGATCAGCCAACTCGTGCCGCCAGTACTGCAGCTGCGCAGAGATCACGCTGTCCGGATCGGTCTGCGACCCCAGCCAATCCTGTTGCCACAGCGTGTAATCCACGTACTGGACGGCCAACGGCGCCCACTCCGGCGCGTGGCCCTGCGCCCGTGCGCTGTACGCCTCGCCCACGTCGCGGACCATCGGCGCCAACGACCAGCCGTCGAATGCGATGTGGTGCACCACGATTCCCACCACATGCTGTTCGGGGCCGACCGAGAAGATCTGGGCGCGGATCGGAACTTCCGAGGCCAGATCGAACCGGTACCGCCCCAGCGTGGCCAACTCGCCGGGCACGTCCTGTTCGCGCACCGGCACCACCGCCGCGCCGCACCGCCACATGCCCGGGCGGGCGGGCAACACGCTCTGGTACGGCACGCCGTCGATGTCGGGGAAGACGGTGCGCAGCGACTCGTGACGCGCGATGACGTCGTCGAGCGCAGACGCCAGCGCCTCGACATCGAGCCTGCCGCTGATCCGGAACGCGGTCGGGATGTTGTAGGTCGCAATGCCGCCCTCGAACTCGTTGAGGAACCACAACCGGTTCTGGGCGAAGGACAACGGCACCACCGCAGGGCGCTCTGCCGCCACCAGCGGCTTGCGCCTGTCCGCGTCGCCACCGATGTGAGGCGCCAACTGGGCCACCGTCGGTGCCTCGAACAGGGTGCGCACCGAAAGGCCGGCATCGAGGCTGGTGTTGATCGCGGCGATCACCCGCATCGCCAGCAGCGAGTCGCCACCCAGGTCGAAGAACGAGTCGTCCACCCCGACCAGCTCCACGCCGAGCACCTGGGCGAAGATGCCGGCGAGGATCTCCTCGGTCACCGTGGCCGGGGCACGGTAGCGCTCGGCGTGCTGGTATTCCGGCGCGGGCAGCGCGCGTTTGTCGAGTTTGCCGTTGACGGTCAGCGGCAGCGCGTCGATCACCACGACCGCGGCCGGGACCATATACGCCGGAAGGCGCTCGGACAGCGCGGCGCGCAGCTCGACCGGGTCCGCTGACCCGGTGACGTAGCCGACCAGACGCTTGTCGCCGGGCCGGTCCTCCCGAACGATCACGACCGCCTGCTCGACGCCGCTCAGACCGCCCAGGGCGGTCTGGATCTCGCCCAGCTCGATGCGGTACCCACGGATCTTGATCTGCTCGTCGGCGCGTCCCAGATACCGCAGCTCCCCGTCAGCGCTCCAGCTCACCAGGTCGCCAGTGCGGTACATCCGCTCGCCGGACCCGCCGAACGGACATGCCACGAACCGCGATGCGGTCAGGCCGGCCCGTCGCACGTAGCCGCTGGCCAACTGCGGACCCGCCAGGTACAGCTCACCGATGACCCCGGCCGGCACCGGGTGCAACCACCGGTTCAGCACGAAGAAGGCGGCTTTCGGCAGGGGCGGGCTGATCGGCATCAGGTCGGCACCCGCGCTGAGCGGCCTGCTCAGGGCCACCCACATCGTGGCCTCGGTCGGACCGTATTCGTTGATCATCACGCGCCCGGGCGCCCACCGGTCCATGATCTCGGTGGGGCAGGCCTCACCGCCCACCAGCAGGGACACCCCGGGCAGCCGTTCGGGCGACAGCATTCCGACGGCCGAAGGCGTCTGGCACAGGACAGTGACGTTCTCGGCCAGCAGCAGGGCGTGGAACTCTTCGGCGGAGTTGCCGACCAGCTCGGGCACCACCACCAGCCGCCCGCCGTGCAGCAGGGCGCTGAAGATCTCCCAGCCCGAGATGTCGAAGGCGTAGGAATGCCACTGCGACCACACCTGCCCCGGGCCGACCAGCGCCGGATCGAGCGATCCGATGATCTCGGTGACGTTGGAGTGGGTGATCGCAACGCCTTTGGGCGTCCCGGTGGTTCCGGAGGTGTAGATGATGTAGGCGAGGTCGTTCGCGGCCGGGGCCGGTATCTCGGTGTGCGGATAGTCGGCGGCGACGGCATCTGCGATGTCGATCACCGGAAGGTCGCACCCGGCGAGCCGGTCGGCGGCCGCCGCGGTGGTGATCGCCACCATCGGCGCTGCATCGGCGACCATGAACTCGATCCGCGAAGCCGGATGCGCGGGATCGATCGGCAGGTAGGCGGCGCCCGTCTTGAGCACCGCCATGATCGAGACGATCGCCTCGGCCGACCGGGAGAACATCAACGCGACGCACCGGCCCGGGCCGGCGCCACGGGCGAGCAGCAGATGCGCTATCCGGTTGGACGCTTCATCGAGCTCGCGATAGGTCCAGGTACGTCCCTCGCAGCGGATGGCCACCGCCTCGGGAGCTTGCGCGACCTGCTGGGCGAACACGACCGGGACGGACACCGGCGACGGTGCCGGCTGCGTCAACAGCGCCTGGTTGCCCCACGCGTCCAGCACGGCTCGTTCGCCGGCGGCGAGCAGCTCGATGGTGGACAGCCGCCGGCTGGGATCCGTCGTCATCGCGGTCAGCACGTGCTGCAAGCGGCCGGCCAGGTCGGCGACCTCGAAACTCGAGAACGGTTGTCCGGCGCCTGACACCCCGAGCGAAAGTTGGTCCCCCTCGCTGAGGAAGAGCAAACCGAAGCCTTCGCCGGCAAGGCCTGGGTTGGTGAACGACGCAGACGCGGCGACACCACCGAAGGTCAGCTTGAAGATCGACGGCAGGAAGTTGACCGTCACCCGATCGGCGGCCTGGAACGGGTTGCTCGTGCGGGTTTTGCGCTCGAGGGCGCGCACGGGAAAACGCTGATGCTGCAACGCTTCTCGAATGCGAGTGTCGACGTGCTGACAGAAGTCGGCGACGGTGGAGTGCGGGGAGACGCTCAGCACCAGCGGCACGACGCCGGCAACCATTCCGGGCAGCGTCTTCAACTCGGGATGGACTCGCCTGTTGACCGGGAAGTCGAGTACGACCTCCGAAGTCTCGGAGCTCCAACCGCCGACGAGCAGCGCGCACGCCGCGGTGACGACGGACGAGCGGGGCAAATTCCAGCGGTCGGCTACTTCGTCGACCCGGCGCAGCAGAACCGGGTCCAATGGGAAGGGCGAAGAAAAACCCTGCGGATCGGACTCTTTTGCGGCCTGTGGCAACCGATAATTGCTGCCGCTCTCCGCCGGAATGTTCTCCGTCCAATAGGTCTGATCTTCCAGGTATTCGGCGGAAGCTTCGTACTCCAATTCGCAATCGACCAAATCCCGTAACGAACCGAAGACGGGGGGTGGAATCGGCACGCCGGAAACAATGGCCGAGTAGACGGACGCGACCCGATGCCCGACCAGCACCAGTCCGGACCCGTCGGCGACGATGTGGTGGCAGGTCGCGAACAGATAGAACTCGTCGGGCCGCGTGCGGAACAGGGCGAACCGAAACAGGGGGCCCGTGAACGGCATCGGGGTGTGCTGAATCGACAACGCCATCTCATACGCTTCGCGTACGGGATCGGACGTCCCGATCAGGTCGTGAAAAGGCAGCGTGACGTTGGGATAATCGACTGCCTTCTGGAACACCTGGCCGTCCGCCTCGAAGAACGAGGCCCGGCCCGGTTCGGCTTCACGCACCACCCGGCGGATTGCGTATTCGAGCGGATCACGTTCTATCGGACCGGCGATTTTGACGAACAGGCCGACATGCCACTCGGTGCCGAGCTGGCCCATTTGCTGCGCAAGCCATATGTCGAGCTGTCCGCGCGTCAGCGGGAGCGCCCGCTCGTCAACCTCCGTGTGCTCTCCCCCCCGTTTCAGCTCCAGTGCTCCGTTATCGCGTTCCATCAGACCCCCCAAAAGTCAGACGGTTCAGTTGTTAGCAGCCCCGGCCTCCGCCAGCCTCTCCCTCAGACTCCTCGGCCGGATGTCAGGCCAGTTCTGCTCGATGTAGTCCAGACAGGCGGCGCGGTCCGCTTCCCCGTAAACCACCCGCCAGCCGGCCGGAACGTCGGCGAAAGTCGGCCACAGGCTGTGCTGCTCCTCGTCGTTGACCAAGACGAAAAAGGTTCCGTTGTCGTCGTCGAATGGATTGATGCTCACACTTCTCCTGACCGCTTACTCAACTTGGTTGGGACCGCAACAAACCATACTGAGACAGGCAGTCCCGTTCAGGCGTTTCGGCAAAGTTGTCAGGGGAATCCCGGCCAAGTCGAAGGGCGGCCCAGCAAATACTGCACAAGCGCGTGTTCAGGGGGTGGCACCGCCTCCGGCGAACGCCTGAGCGGTGGCGCGCACGGGACGTTGCGGGCATCTTGGGCGGCGGGCGCGAGCAAACCTGGTAGCCCCGCTACCAGCCACCGCCGGGCAGTCTCGCGCGGGTCGCCGGTCGGTGGGGCGCTGCGCGCGAAAAGTGCTGGAACGCTGAGCAAATGGAGAAGTAGAGGCGAGCGGCCGGTCCGGCCGCCGTCGATCAGAGGGTCCAGCGCCGATCAGACGAACGCTTCTGCAGGAACCCGGGCCTTGGGGACCGGGGCCTGCAGAAGCGCGTCTGAGCTGATCAGTCGATGATCAGAAGTTGTTACAGGTGTTGAAGACCTGCTGGTAAAGACCGATGTACGGCTGGTTCGCCGGATCGTTCGCGATGGCCTGAGCCATCATCTGGCGCTGAGGGGGCGGGGCTGCAAGGAACTGCTGCAGACCGGCCTTCATTCCCGGCGAGGCTTCGAACACCGATGCAGCAGCAGGGTCGGCTGCGTTCAGCGCGGACATCAACTGCGGGTAGGTGCAGGTGGTGTTCACGGCCGGTCCGAGATCAGGGGCTGCCGACGAGATCCCGGCCCCGGCGGCCAACGACAATCCCAGGCCACCAAGCACAACGCCGAGTCTGGACAACGACAGTTTGATCATGTGTGTACTCCTCCCACTGACTATTACGTTCAGTTTCATCGTTCGTCTGTCCCGGAACGTTTCATTGCCTCTGGTTGCCCGGCTCAAACTCTTGCAGCGGCATCCTCGGCCCCCGACGCGATGCCCGCGAGCCGAACCCCGACACTGCGGTCAGCTCCCGATTTCAACTCCCAGCAGCGTCACACGCGCGCCGCTGCGGCGACGATACCAGCTGGCTGACCCGCTTCATCGCACTTCTGGCGAGGGCCTTTCCCTACTGCTTGGCGATGGGGATGGGCTGCGTGATGTCGAGGCGGTGTCTCATGCTCTCGGGACGCGGGTGGACGTTCTGCGGCCACCAGAACCACCGTCCCAGCAGGGCGGCGATCGACGGAGTCATGAACGCGCGCACCACCAACGTGTCGAACAACAGCCCCAGGCCGATCGTCGAACCCACTTGGCCGATGATGCGCAGGTCACTGACCACCATCGACGTCATTGTGAAGGCGAACACCAGGCCGGCGGCCGTCACGACCCGGCCGGTGCCGCCCATCGCGCGGATGATGCCCGTGTTGATGCCGCCGCCCAACTCCTCTTTCATTCGGGATACCAGCAGCAGGTTGTAGTCGGAGCCGACCGCCAACAGGATGATCACCGACATCGCGAGCACCAGCCAGTGCAGCTCGATACCGAGTATGTGCTGCCAGATCAGCACCGAGAGCCCGAAGGAGGCGCCGAGCGACAGCGCGACGGTGCCGACGATGACCAGGGCGGCGACGAAGCTGCGGGTGATGATCAGCATGATGATGAAGATCAGACACAGCGCAGCGACCCCTGCGACCAGGAGATCGAATGTGGAGCCCTCCTGCATGTCCTTGTACGTCGCCGCGGTGCCGCCGAGATAGATCTTGGCGTCCTTGAGCGGAGTGGTCTTGAGAGCTTCTTCAGCCGTCGTCTTTATCTGCTCGACGCGCGACATCGCTTCCGGCGCCCCCGGCTCGCCCCGATGCGAGATCATCAACCGCATTGCGTGGCCGTCAGGGGAGATGAACAGTTTCATCGCGCGCTTGAAGTCCTCGTTGTCGAAGACCTCGGGCGGAAGATAGAACGAGTCGTCGTTCTTGGCAGCGTCGAACGCCTTGCCCATTGCCGTGGCGTCGACGCTCATCTCCTGCATCATCGCCATGGTTCCGGACATGGTGCTGTGCATGGTCAGCATCATCGTCCGCATGTTCTTCATGATCTCGATCATCTGGGGAAGCACGGCCAGCAGCTGGGGCATGAGCACGTCCAGCTTGTCGAGGTTCGTGGTGAGCTCGCGCATCTTGACGCTGATCCGGTCGACGCCGTCAAGGGACTCGAATATCGACCTGATCGCCCAGCACACCGGGATGTTGAAGCAGTGCGGCTCCCAGTAGAAGTAGTTGCGGATCGGCCGGAAGAAGTCGTCGAAATCCGCGACGGAGTCGCGCATCTCGTTCACGGTGCCTTCCAGCTCGTGGGTGATGCCGACCATGTTGTGCGTGGTCTGGTACAGCTTCAGCGAGATCTCCATGTTTTTCTGCATGAGGCCGATCAGCGTCGTCATCCGGTCGGCCTGTTGCAGCATGTCGTTTATCCGGTTCTGCTGGAACGGCAGGAACTGCTTCTGGCTCGCGCTCTGCATGCTCAACAGGAACGGTATGGAGGTCCGTTCGATCGGAGTGCCCTCGGGTCGGGTGATGCCCTGCACCCTCGAGATTCCCGGGATGGCGAAAATCGCCTTGGCCAGTTTGTGCAGCACCAGGAAGTCGGTCGGGTTGCGCAGGTCGTGATCCGTTTCGACCATCAGGATCTCAGGCATCATCCGCGACTGCGGGAAGTGGCGCTCCGCGGCCGAATACCCCACGTTGGCGGAGATGTCCTGCGGCACGTACATCCGGTCGTTGAAGCTGGTCCGATATCCGGGCAGCGCCAACAGACCGATGAGGGACAGCGCGATCGTCGCGGCGAGGATGGGCGCCGGCCAGCGGACGATCGCGGTACCGAGCCGTCGCCATCTGCGCATCGCGATCTTGCGCTTCGGCTCGAACAGCCCGAACCGGCCGCCGACGGCGATGCCGGCCGGTACCAGCGTGCCGGCCACCGCGACGACCATGAGCATGCCGATCGAGCCGGGAATGCCCAAGGAGTGGAAGTAGGGCAGTCGGGTGAAGGTGAGGCAGGCGATCGCACCGGCGATGGTCAGCCCCGACCCGAGCACCACCTTGGTCACGCTGCGATAGGTGGTGTAGAACGCGGTCTGGAGATCCTCGCCGGCTTGACGCGCCTCGTGATAGCGCCCGAAGAAGAAGATCCCGTAGTCCGTTCCCGCCGCGATGCCCAGCGATACCAGCAGGTTGACGGCGAACGTGGATAGTCCGATCAACCCGTGGTCGGCGAGCAGCGCCACGACGCCGCGGGCCACCTGCACCTGGATCCCGACCATGAGGAGCAGGGCGATGACGGTGACCAGCGAGCGATAGACGAAGAGCAACATCGTCACGATCACCACGACGGTCACGATCGTGATCTTCAGGATCGAGTCGTCGCCCGCCTTGTTCATGTCCGCCATCAGCGGCGCGGGCCCCGTGACATAAGCCGTGACGCCCGGGGGCGCCTGCGTCTGCGACACGATGTCGCGGACGGACCGGACGCTCTCGTTCGCCAGCGCTTCGCCTTGGTCGCCGGCGAGGTTCACCTGGACGTAGGCGGCCTTGCCGTCGCTGCTCTCCGCGCCCGGTGCGGTGAGTGGGTCCCCCCAGAAGTCCTGGATGTGGTTGACGTGCTTGGTGTCGGCCTGCAGCTTGCGGATCAGCTCGTCGTAATACGCGTGCGCGTCGGGCCCGAGCGGTTGCTCACCTTCCAGCACGACCATCGCGAAGCTGTCGGAGTCGGATTCCTTGAACACCTGACCCATGTGCCGCATCGCCAGGTACGACGGCGCATCCTCGGGCACCTGGGAGACGGAGCGTTCCTTGCCGACGTGTTCCAGCGAGGGCACGCCGAAGAACAGGTACGCGGTGGCGGCCACCCACACGATGATGATCGGCACTGCCAGCCGGTAGACCGCACGCGCGATGAACGGCGGTTTCTCTCTCACCTGGAGGTCGGTCATGCGGTCTTCAGCCGCCACGAGGTCGGGTCATTGGTCACGTGGCCCTAGTGCTCCCCGTTTGTGAACAGCGATCGCACCAGCGGCCGGTTGCCGAACTTGTGGGGCCGGGGGTGTACGCGTTGCGGCCACCAGAACCAGCGTCCCAGCAGCGCCGCGATCGACGGCGTCATGAACGCGCGCACGATCAGCGTGTCGAACACCAGACCCAACCCGATGGTCGAACCCACCTGCCCGAGGGTGCGCAGGTCGCTGGCCAACATCGCGAACATGGTGGCCGCGAAGACGAGACCCGCAGCGGTCACCACCTTGCCGGTGCCGGCCATCGCGCGAATGATGCCCGTGTTTATCCCGGCGCCCAGTTCCTCTTTCATTCGTGCGACGAGCAGCAGGTTGTAGTCGGAACCGACTGCCAACAGCACGATGACCGACATGGCCAGCACCACCCAATGGATCTGGATGCCGAGGATGTGCTGCCAGATGAGCACAGACAGCCCGAAGCTGGTGCCCAGCGAAACCGCCACCGTACCGACGATGACGAGAGCGGCGACAAAGCTTCGCGTCATTATCAGCATGATCGTGAAGATCAGACAGAGCGCTGAGACGCCCGCGATCAACAAGTCGTAGGTGGAGCCCTCGACCAGATCCTTCGCCATTGCCGCCGATCCCCCGAGAGAGATCTTCGCGTTCTCCAGCGGAGTGCCCTTCAGGGCCTCCTCGGCTGCGGTCTTGATCGGCTCCACCCGCGCTATGCCCTCGGGCGTCAGCGGATCATCACGGTGCGAAATGAGCATTCGCGCCGCCTTGCCGTCCTCCGACATGAAGACGTCGAGCACTTTCTTGAAATCCTTGTTCTTGAAAGCGTCGGGTGGGAGATAGAACGAGTCGTCGTTCTTCGCGGCGTCGAAAGCCTTGCCCATGGCCGTCGAATTCTCGCCGCCCTCGTCCATTTGGCCGAGCATTCCGGACATGGTGCTGTGCATCGTCAGCATAATGGTCCGGGTGCTTTCCATGGTCGCGATCATCGGCGGGAACTGGGCCAGCAGCTGCGGCATGATCAGGTCCAGCTGATCGAGGTTGTTGACCAGGTCACGCATCTTGACGGTGATCCTGTCGACTCCGTCGATGACGTCGAAGATAGATCTGATCGACCAGCAGAGCGGGATGTTGAAGCAGTGCGGTTCCCAGTACAGGTAATTGCGGATCGGCCTAAAGAAATCGTCGAAATCCGCGATGTGGTCACGCAATTCACCCGTGATGTCTTCGAGTTCATGCGTGGTCTGCGTCATGGCATGGGTGGTCGCATAAAGCTCTTTCATCAAACCCATCATGCGGTTCATCAGCGCGATGGTCTGAGTCATCTCGTCGGCCTGTTTCAGCATGTCTTCCATGCGGTCTTTCTGAAACGGCAGATTCTGCAGCTGGCTGGCCTGACCCATACTGATGATGAACGGGATGGTCGTGTGTTCCAGCGGCTCGCCCGCGGGCCGAGTGGGCGCCTGCACCCGGGCGATTCCCGGAACTGCGAGGACGCTCTTCGCGAGTTTGTTCAACACCAGGAAGTCCGCCGAATTACGCATATCGTGATCGGCCTCGATCAACAGGATGTCGGGCGCCATCATGAGTGCCGGCGGGAAATGACGCTTGGCGGCCTCGTATCCCTGATATGAGGGGATTTCCTTGGGAATGGTGTCCTGGTCGTTGTAGCTGGGCCGGTACCCCGGCAGGGCCAGCAGTCCGATGAGCGCGAGCGCCATCGTCGCGAGCAGGATCGGCGCGGGCCATCGGACCACCGCGGTACCCACCCGCCGCCAACGCCGGGCGATGACCTTCTGCTTGGGCTCGAACAGTCCGATCCGGGCACCCGCCACGACCACGGCCGGGACCAGCGTCAGGGCGACCGCGACCGCCACCAGGATGCCCGCCGCGCCGGGGATGCCGAGCGGCTGGAAGTAGGGCAGCCGGGCGAAGCTGAGACAGAAGACCGCGCCCGCGATCGTCAATCCGGACGCCAGCACCACCTTGGCCACACTTCGGTAGGTGGTGTAGAAGGCGGTCAGCTTGTCCTCGCCGGCCAGCCGCGCCTCGTGATATCGCCCGAAGAAGAAGATGCCGTAGTCGGTTCCGGCCGCTATGACCAGAGAGACCAGCAGGTTGATGACGTACGTGGTGAGAGTGACGATCTCCTGGTCACCGAGGAACGCGACGAATCCGCGCGTGACCTGCAACTGCACGAAGACCATCACCAGGGAGACGAGCACGGTGATGATGGAACGGTAGACCAGGAGCAGCATCGTGAAGATCACCGCGATGCTCAGCACCGTGACCACGATGACGGTCCGGTTGCCACTGGAACCCAGATCCGCGACGAACGCCGCCGGTCCGGTGACATAGGACCGCACGCCCGCCGGCGGCGGCGTCTGGTCCATGATCTTGCGGACGGCGTCCACGGATTCGTTGGAGGATGCCTGGCCGAGGTTGCCCTTGAGGTTCACCTGCACATAGGCGGCCTTGCCGTCGCCGCTCTGCGCGGCGTTCGCCGTGAGGGGATCGCCCCAAAAGTCCTGGATGTGCTCGACGTGCTGGGTGTCGGCCTTGAGCTGCCGAATGATGTCGTTGTAGTACGCGTGCGCGGAGTCGCCGAGAGGCTGGTCGCCCTCGAGGACGATCATGATCACGCTGTCGGAATCCGACTCTTTAAAGAGCTCACCCATCCGCTGGGTCGCCTTGAACGACGGCGCGTCATCGGGGGTGAGCGCTATCGCGTGTTCGCGCTCAACCTGTTCCAGCGAGGGGACCGCGGTGCTCAGAATGACCGCGATCGCCAGCCATCCGAGGATGATGGCCGGCGACAGCCGGTAGATCAGTTTTGCGACGAATGGCGGTTTTCGTTGCGTCTGGTTGGTGATCATGCGGCCTTCAGCAGGCAGTAGGTAAACGCGTTCACGCCCTCACCGGTCCTCTCCGCTTTGACCACGCCGTCGACGATGATGCGGCAACCGATGTTGTCGGCGTTGCCCTGCGCGACCAGGTTGCCCACCACCGCCGCTCCGGTGAGCTCGTAGGTCTGCGACCACGGCAGACTGACGGCCTCGGCGAACTGGGGGTCGGCGTCGGTGTCGAAGTAACTGATGTCTGCCGTCGTACCCGGCGGCCCGTACACCTCGTACACCAGCTTCTTGGGGTCGTAGGGTTCTGACTTCTGGAGTTCGGTGTCCGAATAGGCGGCGCGTTTCTCGGTACCGAAGACCGTGCGCAGCCGCGACACGGTGAAGCCGCCGGCGACGATCACCACGACTATGAGCAGCGGAATCCACACCCGCTTCAGCACCCTGAAAATCGCGAATCCCCTCTATCCGTCTTCATGTCCGTTGCCTGTCGGTCGAAAGGTCAGCCGCTCGAACATGCAACTACACGTCGGCCGTGACACGCCAGACGGCGTCGACTCGGATGCGGCGAGCATCCGGGGCTAGCCATGCGGGGCCACCGCAAACACGCAGCGCCTCGGGGAGCAAAACCCGATCATGCCGAAGTAAAGCATGCCGCTGGCCTCCACAATCTCCCCTTTTCCAACGCGATACGGGATCGTAATGCAGATCACGCGTGTCAGGCACGGTATCGAAATTAACCCGGGCCGACAAATCCCCCGATTGCCGCTTTGCGCCTAGCGGCGGTCCAGGAGTCTACCTCCCCGGGTTCTGCGCGCGGAGGGCGGAAGTATTAACGATCGGTGACACCCGTCGCCACCCCGTACCCGGTCGGGTGTAGTGCCCGCGCAATGCCGACTGCGCCGGGAATTCTGTTGACACAGAACAGGATTAGTGTCGTTGCCGTCAGCGGGGCCCGTTGGCGAAGAAGTCCAGGATCGCCGAGTTCACGGCTTGTGGGCGTTCGAGAAAGCCCAGATGACCGGTGTCGGCGATCTCCCGGTACCGCCCGTTCGGGAGGGCCTTCGCCACCTCGGCGCCCAGGTGCGGGGGCATCACGACGTCGTCGGCGAACCCCAGGACCAGCACCGGAGTGGCGATCACCCGGTAAACGCGCAGCCGATCGGTCTGCGGTGCGACGCCGTACTGGGCGCGTAAGCCGGGGGTGGACTTCGTCGGCCACATCGTGAACGTGTCGATCCAGTCCGCGACGGCACGGTCGTCGTTCAGGGTCTTCGGTGAAAAGTTCTCGAGCAGACGCAGTTTCGCCTCGTAGGTTGCCGGTAGCTCGAGACCGGCCGCCGCGAGGTCCTCTTCGGCGGTGCGGAAGAACTCGCGTGCGCGATCGTGCCGACCGCGGGTGGCCATCAGCGCCGCCTGGCTGACCAGCTCGGGCCTGGCCAGCATCAGTTCCTGCGCGATGTAGGACCCCATCGACGTCGCTACCAGCCGAACAGGGGCGATGTCGAGTTTCGTGATCAGCTCCGCGGTGTCGGCGACCATCGTCGCCGTCGTGAAACCACCGACGTCCGCCGTCGCGCCCACGCCCCGGTTGTCGAACGTGACGACGCGGTAGCCGGCACGGAGAAAGGCCGGCACCTGGTGGAGATCCCACGTGCGCCCGACACCGCCTTGACCGGCGATGAACAGCACCGGATCGCCGTCGCCGCGGTCTTCGAAAGCCAAGTTCACCACGGGTGGACGGTACTACGACCGCACTGCCGCGACGGTTTCGGCGGACGCCGCCCCTTGCCAACACCGGCGCGATGGTCCAAGCTCTCGCGTACGGCTTTGCGCCGGAAACGCTCGAGGCGCCCGATGGGGGGGTTAACCCCCCCTGAATTGTCCGGGAAACGGCATGTTGCCTCGTCCCTGCGTTCCGTACGTTGAAGTCATGGTCGCTGCAGTCACTGCTCACGAGGTCAAGCCGGTAACGGCCGACCCGGTGACCGCACCTGCGCTTCACCGCATCGGCGTCGTGCCCAGCGCGTCGCTGATCGCCGGCGCCGTGATCGCCGTGGCATGGCTGTGGGTGCCGATCGTCATCGCGATCATCGGACTCGCCATGATCCCCTCGGTGATCGGATTTGTGCTCGCCCTCATCGCGTTCGTGTACCTGATGCGCGGCGCGGCGTGGCTCGAGCGGGTCCGCAGCGAGGCCGTCTTCGGCATGCACATCCCAGTGTCGGCCCGAAACATGACCAGCCACAAGGGTTTTCAGGGCTGGGCGCACCAGTTGTGGCTGGACCTCAACAGCGCGCGGTTCTGGAAGGGCGCCACCCATCACTTCCTGCGGATGGTCTACGACCTGGCCGCCGGCGCTCTCGCACTCGGCCTGCTGGCGTTCGGGATCCTGGCACCGGCCGCGGCGATGGCAGCGGATCGTGGCGACGCAGCCGCACTGCCCTTCATCTCGCCGGCGCTGGCATGGCCGCTGGCCGTGGTCGCAGTGGTTGCCGCAGCAGCGATCGTGGTGTTCGCGCCCATCCTCGACGCCAGGATCGACCTCTGGCTGCTCTCGCCCTCGCCGGCCACGGCGCTGCGCGACGAAGTGGACGCGTTGGCCGACGCCCGGCTGGGCGCGGTTTCCTCGGCGCACACCGAGCGCCACCGCATCGAACGCGACCTGCACGACAGCGTGCAGCCCCGGCTCGTGTCGCTGGCCATGACGATCGGCCTCGCGCAGACCAAGTTCGACACCGACCCGACCGCAGCGAAAACCCTGCTTGCCGAGGCCCATCAGGACGCGAAAACCGCTCTGGTGGAACTGCGTAACGTCGTGCGCGGCATCGCGCCGACCATCCTCTCCGACCGGGGACTGGACGCGGCGCTCTCGGCGGTGGTGCAGCGCGCCCAGAACGCCGGCATCCCGACGACGCTGGACATCGACCTGCCGCACCGCATCCCGGCCGAGATCGAATCCGTCGCCTACTTCGTCGTCACCGAGGCGCTCACCAACACCGCCAAACACGCGCAGGCTTCGCGGGCGGTGGTGACGGTCCGGTTCGACCAGGCCGAGAACAAGCTGCACGTCTCGGTGGTCGACGACGGCCGCGGCGGTGCGCGGATCTCGGACGGCTCGCTCGCCACCGGCCTGCGTGGCCTGGCCGAGCGGGTGCGCGCCGCGCGCGGCACCTTCACGGTTTCCAGCCCCACCAACGGGCCCACGACTGTCACGGCGGTGCTGCCATGCGCATCGTGATCGCAGAGGACTCGGCGCTGTTGCGCGCGGGCATCGAGCGGCTGCTCACCGACGCCGGCCACCAGGTGGTTGCGGGCGTGTCTGACGCCACCGACCTGCTGAACCTGGTCAACGACACCAAGCCGGACCTGGTGATCGTCGACGTCAGGATGCCGCCGACGTTCACCGACGAGGGCATCCGCGCCGCTGCGCTGCTGCGCAGCCAGAACCCCGAGTCGCCCGTGCTGGTGTTGTCGCACTACGTCGAAGAGCGCTACGCCTCCGACCTGATCAGCTCAGACACCCGCGGCTTCGGCTACCTGCTCAAGGATCGCGTCGCCGACGTGCCGGCGTTCCTGGACGCAGTGGCCGTCGTCGGCGGGGGCGGGACCCTGCTCGATCCCGAGGTCGTGTCCCAGATCCTGGCCCGTTCGCATCGGCGCAGCGCGCTGGATCAGCTCACCCCCCGGGAAACCGAGGTGCTGCAGCTGATGGCTGAGGGCAGGACCAACTCGGCGATCGCGTCGACGCTGCACATGTCGACCGGTTCGGCCGAGAAACACATCGCTTCCATCTTCACCAAGTTGGGGCTGGAGCCCGATGACACCGAAAACCGCCGTGTCCTCGCGGTTCTGCGCTACCTCGAGTCTTAACGCACATAGGAAGGATTGAAGATCATGACGATCGCACAAGCCGCGACAGGTATGACGGCCAAGACGGACCGCGAGGTGATCGAGGACGCGTTGGCGCTCATCGAGCCGGACGACGGTTGGACCCAGGGCACCTACTGCCGTGACGCCGAGGGCGCTCAGGTCAACCCTGTTGTCGGATCGCCGGGCGAGTGGGTGCGGGTGCGCACCGAGCACGTCGGCACGGGTGGGTACGTGATGCGCACCCAGGCCGGAGCCACCCCGTGCAAGTTCTGCCTCGAAGGGGCGCTGCGTACGTCGGCCGGCTATTGGGAGGTCATGCATCCCAATGCGGTACACGCGCAGGTCGACCGGTTGGAGCGGCTGGTGCTGTGGCTGGCCAACTCCGTCACCGCACAACCGTGGGCGAGCCTGCGTGAGTACAACGACGACGCACACACGACCAAAGCCGATGCGGTGCTGGTGCTCAAGCGCGCCGCCGCCCACATCGAGTCGCGGGAGCCCAAGCGCGGGTGACCATCAACGGCGATGCCTGCCGGCACCGCCCCAAGACCCGACAGGGCAGCTGCCGCCTCCCCCCGGTGTGGCAGCTGCCCTGTCGCCAGTAGTGTCGGGCGTTATGCGCATTGCGATGCGCGTCGTGCTCGTCGTCATCGCCGCCCTGACCTGTGTCGGCGCCTTGGGCGGCCTCGGTGTCCTCGCCTTCCAGATCGCAGGCAGTCGGGTCGTCACCGACGCCCAGACGCTGCCTGCCGGTATGCGAACCCTGGGGATCGACAGCCGCGATGCTCCGACGGTGGTCCGCGTCGTCACCGACCCCTCTGCCGACGAGTCGCGCGTCGAGGTGCGCATGGTGACGAGGACCGGCGCATCTCCGCTGGTAGTCGAGGCCGGCGACGCTGGCGCCCGGGTCGCGGTCGACGGCAGCGGTTCGAGGTTTCTGGGGTTCAACAGTGGCGCCGAGCTCACGATCCGGCTGACGCCCGACGTCGCACGCGAACTCAGCGTGACGGTCCATCAACGGGCCGGTTCACTGTCCGTCGGCGCCGACCTCGATCGCCTGGTCGCGAAGGCCGACAACGCCTCGGTCACGCTCGGCGGCTCGGCGCACGTCGTCGACGTCGAGGTCGGCACCGGCGACATCAGTACCAGCACCGGGATCGCCGTCACCGAAGCGTTCCGGGCCAGCACCGAATCCGGCGGTGCCTCAGTGCAATTGCACACGGCGCCGCGCACCACCGAAGTGCTCGCCACCGGCAATGTGACAGTCAAGTTGCCCGGACCGGGACCGTATCGAGTGCGAGCTGAGACCGACATGACGCATGGCGCCACTACGGTGTCGGTACCGGAGACCACCGACCCGGGCGCACCCGAGGTGACCGCCCACTCGAAGAACGGCGACGTGCAAGTTGTCGAAATAGGCTGACCACCAGTTAGCCCACCTTTCGATGACCGGACAGCCGTTAGCGTCCGGCGCGGGCAAATCCGGCTGCAGCAAAGGTTCAGCCGCGTTCTGGCAAACGTTTCCCGTGCGGTTCGACGGCCCGGTCGGTCCTGTGAATCACCGTAAGATTTATGCCTGCCGTGCGCCGCCCCGCCTGCCCCGCTTCCCGCGGTTGGGGCTGCCCTTCAGGCAAGATTGGCTACATGAACAGTGGCACGCCCTCGCCCCGGGTTCTGGTGGTCGACGACGACCCGGACGTGCTGGCGTCTCTCGAGCGGGGGCTGCGCCTGTCGGGGTTCGACGTGTCGACCGCGGTGGACGGCGCCGAAGCGCTGCGCAGTGCCACCGAAACCCGGCCCGACGCGATCGTCCTGGACATCAACATGCCCGTGCTCGACGGAGTCAGCGTGGTCACCGCCCTGCGCGCGATGGACAACGACGTCCCGGTCTGTGTGCTGTCGGCACGCAGTTCGGTCGACGACCGGGTGGCCGGGCTGGAAGCCGGCGCCGACGACTACCTGGTCAAGCCGTTCGTGCTGCAGGAGTTGGTGGCGCGGGTGAAGGCGCTGCTGCGCAGGCGGGGTTCGACGGCGACATTCTCTTCAGAGACCATCCAGGTCGGCCCGCTCGAGGTCGACATCCCCGGTCGGCGGGCCCGGGTCAACGGCGTCGACGTCGACCTGACCAAGCGCGAGTTCGACCTGCTCGCGGTGCTGGCCGAGCACAAGACCGCGGTGTTGTCGCGCGCGCAGCTGCTCGAGCTGGTCTGGGGTTACGACTTCGCGGCGGACACCAACGTCGTCGACGTCTTCATCGGTTATCTGCGCCGCAAGCTGGAAGCGGGCGGCGCACCCCGGCTGCTGCACACCGTGCGCGGAGTGGGATTCGTCCTGCGGACTCAATAGTGAGCGTGCTTTCGCGGATCTTCCGCCGGACCCCGTCGCTACGCACGCGCGTGGCGCTGGCCACCGCGATCGGCGCGGCGATCGTCGTCGTGATCGTGGGGACCGTCGTGTGGGTCGGCATCACCAACGACCGCAAGGAGCGACTCGACCGTCGCCTCGACGAGGCCGCGGGCTTCGCGATCCCGTTCCTCCCCCGCGGGCTCGACGAGATCCCGAAGTCGCCGAACAGCCAGGACGCCGTCATAACGGTCCGGCACGGCACCGAGGTGACGTCCAACTCCGACGTCGTCCTGCCGCAGCTGAATCCCGGCTACGCCGACACCTACGTCGACGGAGTCCGTTATCGGGTCCGCACGGTCGACATCCCCTACTACCCCGGGCCGATGTCGGTCGCCGTCGGCGCCACCTATGACGCCACGATCGCCGACACGAACAACCTGCACCGGCGCGTGATCGTCATCTGCGTGTTCGCCGTCGGCGCGGCGACAGTGTTCGGCTGGGTGCTGGCCGCATTCGCCGTGCGCCCACTGAAACGGCTGGCGGAGCAGACCCGCCAGATCGAGGCCGGCGACGAGGCGCCCGACGTCGAAGTGCGCGGCGCGACCGAGGCCGTCGAGATCGCCGAGGCGGTCCAGGGCCTGGTCGAGCGCGTCTGGAAGGAACAGGACCGGACGAAGGCGGCGCTGGCGTCGGCGCGCGACTTCGCGTCGGTGTCGGCGCACGAACTGCGCACCCCGCTGACCGCGATGCGCACCAACCTGGAAGTGCTGTCCACCCTCGACATGCCTGAGGAGCAGCGCAAGGAGGTGGTCAACGACGTCATCCGGACGCAGTCGCGCATCGAGGCGACGCTCGGTGCGCTGGAGCGCCTGGCCCAAGGCGAGCTGTCGACCGCCGACGACCACGTGCCCGTCGACATCACCGAGTTGCTGGACCGTGCCGCCCACGACGCGATGCGGGTCTATCCGGACCTCGACGTGTCGCTGGTGCCGGCGCCGACGGTGATCATCGTGGGTCTGCCCGCCGGGCTGCGGCTGGCGGTCGACAACGCGATCGCCAACGCCGTGAAGCACGGCGGCGCGACGCGCGTGCAACTGTCGGCGGTCAGCTCGCGCGCGGGTGTGGAGATCGCGATCGACGACGACGGTGTCGGCATCCCCGAGGAGGAGCGCTCGATCGTGTTCGAGCGCTTCTCGCGCGGGTCGACGGCGTCGCATTCCGGCTCCGGGCTGGGCCTCGCGCTCGTCGCGCAGCAGGCCGAACTGCACGGCGGCACGGCCTCGCTCGAGGAGAGCCCGCTGGGCGGCGCGCGGCTGCTGCTGCGGCTACCGGGACATCAGTGAGTGGCGCCTGATCATCGGGTAGCCAGCAGGTCGATGACGAATATCAGCGTCTTGCCGGACAACCGGTGCCCGCCGCCAGCGGGACCGTAGGCCTGCTCGGGCGGGATGACGAGCTGACGACGACCGCCGACCTTCATCCCGGGGATTCCGTCCTGCCACCCCTGGATGAGCCCGCGCAGCCGAAACTCGATCGACTCACCGCGGTTCCACGAGCTGTCGAACTCCTCGCCGGTGTCGTACTCGACTCCGACGTAGTGCACCTCGACGTTGCCGCCCGGCACCGCCTCGGCGCCGTCGCCGACGACCAGATCGGTGATCACCAACTCGGCGGGTGGCGGGCCGTCGGGGAATTCGATTTCGGGCTTCTGCCCGGAACTTGAAGTCACCGCACTCACCGTAGTCGGGCAGACTGGGTACGTGACGAAAGATCAAGACATCTTCGATCGAGTCAACAACCTGGTCGCCGAGGAGCAGGAACTGCGGGCGCAGCTGCAGAACCGCGAGATCGACGAGTCGGAGGAGCATCAGCGGCTGAAGGCCGTCGAGGTGCAACTCGACCAGTGCTGGGACCTGCTGCGGCAGCGCCGGGCGCTGCGGGAGACAGGCGGTGACCCCCGGGAGGCGGAGGTGCGCCCGCCCGACGAGGTCGAGGGCTACCTCAACTGACGTATTACGACGCCGTCGTCGTCGGCGGCGGGCACAACGGCCTTGTCGCGGCGGCTTATCTGGCCAGGGCGGGACGCCGCGTGCGGGTGCTGGAGCGGCTGGACCACGTCGGGGGCGCGGCCGTCTCTGCCCACGCATTCGACGGGGTCGACGCGCGACTGTCGCGCTACTCCTATCTGGTGAGCCTGCTGCCCCGGCGCATCATCGACGACCTCGGTGCGCGGGTGCGCCTGGTGCGCCGCCGGTACTCGTCGTACACGCCGGACCCGGCGACCGGCGGCCGCACCGGACTGCTGATCGGTCCGACGTCGACGTTCGGTGCCATCGGCGCGGGCGACGACGAGGCTCGGTTCGCCGACTTCTACCGCCGGTGCGGCGGCCTCGCCGAGCGGTTGTGGCCGACGCTGCTGCAACCGCTTCCGTCGCGGGAGGCGGCGCGCAAGCTGGTGGACGACGACGCCACGTGGCGGTCGATGGTCGACGCGCCGATCGGGCATTCGATCAGGTCGGCCGTCGCCAACGACGTGGTGCGTGGCGTGATCGCCACCGACGCGTTGATCGGCACGTTCCACTCGCCGGTCCCGCCGCCGATCAGGTGATACAGAAAGCAGACGTTCTGGGTCAGCGACGGGTCGTCGAGAGGTGCGAACGTGCCGATCAACGCGTCGGTGGCGATCACGCCACGCACCACGTCGTTGGCGACGGCCGACCTGATCGAATGCC
>NZ_LZKP01000001.1 GCF_001672895.1 Mycobacterium sp. E740 | reverse complement strand
AAGCCGACCGCGTCGCCAACGTGCTGCCCGAAACACCGCACGTCAAAACCGTTCTGTCGGTCGAGGACGGATCGGATGACGACTTCGAGCGCTACGGCGGCGTGGAGTTCTACGCCGCGCTCGAACAGGGTTCGCCCGACCGCGATTTCGGTCCGCGCAGCGAGGACGACATCTACCTGCTCTACACCGGCGGCACCACCGGGTTCCCCAAAGGTGTGATGTGGCGCCACGAGGACATCTACCGAGTCCTGTTCGGCGGCACCGACTTTGCGACGGGTGAGTTCATCTCCGACGAGTACGACCTGGCGAAGGCGGCCGCCGAAAACCCGCCGATGATCCGCTATCCGATCCCGCCGATGATCCACGGGGCGACCCAGTCGGCCACCTGGATGTCGTTGTTCTCCGGTCAAACCACCGTGCTCGCACCGGAATTCGACGCCGACGAGGTGTGGCAGACGATCGAACAGCACAAGGTCAACTTGCTGTTCTTCACCGGCGACGCCATGGCACGCCCACTGCTCGACGCGCTGACCAGGCTGCACGACGCCGGTCACGAACCGGACCTATCGTCGCTGTTCCTGCTGGCGAGCACGGCCGCGTTGTTCTCGACCAGCATCAAGGAGAAGTTCCTCGAACTGCTGCCGAACCGGGTGATCACCGACTCGATCGGATCCTCGGAGACCGGCTTCGGCGGCACCAGCATCGTGGCCAAAGGCCAGTCGCACACCGGCGGTCCGCGGGTGGCGATCGATCACCGCACCGTCGTGCTCGACGAGGCCGGCAACGAGGTCAAGCCCGGCTCCGGAGTGCGCGGGATGATCGCGAAGAAGGGCAACATCCCCGTCGGCTACTACAAGGACGAGAAGAAGACGGCGGAGACGTTCAAGACGTTCAACGGGATTCGCTACGCCATTCCCGGCGATTTCGCCGAAGTGGAAGCCGACGGCACCGTCACGATGCTCGGACGCGGGTCACAGTCGATCAACAGCGGTGGCGAGAAGATCTATCCCGAAGAGGTCGAGGCCGCGCTCAAAGGTCACCCGGACGTGTTCGACGCGCTGGTGGTCGGAGTGCCCGACGAGCGCTACGGCCAGTGCGTCGCGGCGGTCGTGCACCGTCGGCCGGGAACCACCACGTCGCTGGCAGAGCTCGACACGTTCGTCCGCCAGGAGATCGCCGGTTACAAGGTGCCGCGCAAGGTTTGGTGGGTCGACGAGATTCACCGCACGCCTGCGGGCAAGCCGGACTACCGGTGGGCCAAGGACACCACCGAGGAGCGGCCCGCCGACGATGCGCACGCCAACCACGTGGGGTCGTCGACCTGATGCGCACCGAGCTGTGCGACCGCTTCGGCATCGACTACCCGATCTTCGTGTTCACGCCGTCGGAGAAGGTGGCGGCCGCGGTCAGCAAGGCCGGTGGTCTCGGCGTGCTGGGCTGCGTGCGGTTCAACGAAGCCGACGATCTCGAGGCCGTCCTGAGCTGGATGGACGAGAATACCGACGGCAAGCCCTACGGCGTCGACATCGTGATGCCCGCCAAGGTGCCCCAGGAGGGCACCGCGGTCGACATCGACAAGCTGATCCCGCAGAGCCACCGCGACTTCGTCGCGAAAACCCTTGCCGACCTTGGTGTCCCGCCGCTGCCCGAGGAGGGTGAGCGCAACGAGGGCGTGCTGGGCTGGCTGCACTCGGTGGCGCGGTCGCACGTCGAGGTCGCGCTCAAGCATCCGATCAAGTTGATCGCCAACGCGCTCGGTTCCCCACCCAAGGACGTCATCGACCAGGCGCATGCGGCGGGTGTGCCGGTCGCGGCGTTGGCGGGCAGTGCGAAACACGCTCAGCGACATGTCGAGAACGGTGTCGACATCGTCGTCGCGCAGGGCCACGAGGCCGGCGGGCACACCGGTGAGATCGGTTCGATGGTGCTGTGGCCGGAGATCGTCGACGGGCTGGCCGGTCGAGCGCCGGTGCTGGCGGCCGGCGGTATCGGCACCGGCCGGCAGGTCGCGGCGGCGCTGGCGCTGGGTGCTTCCGGAGTGTGGATGGGCTCGGCGTTCTTGACGGCGGCCGAGTACGACCTCGGCCATCGCAAACCCGGCGGCATCTCGACGATCCAGGAGGGCCTGCTGCGCGCCACGTCGGCCGACACGGTGCGCCGCCGGATCTACACCGGAAAGCCTGCGCGGCTGTTGAAGACGAAATGGACCGACGCGTGGGACGCCGCCGACGCGCCCGAGCCGTTGCCGATGCCGCTGCAGAACATCCTCGTCAGCGAGGCGCACCAACGGATGAACGAGTCGGACAACCCCGACACCGTCGCGATGCCGGTGGGCCAGATCGTCGGTCGGATGAACCAGATTCGCCCCGTCGCCGACATCATCGCGGAGTTGGTGGAGGGTTTCGAGGAGGCGTCGCGCCGCCTCGACGACATCCGCGGAAGCTGACGCCGCTAGGTCAGAAACCGATCTTCGTCTGCTCGTCGATGACGCGCGTCGCGTCGCTCACGAGAGCGGCCTGACCCTCCAGTCCGTCCGCATTGAGCTGGAGCACATACAGCGCATCGGGCCCGGGGATGACGACGGTCTTCTGCGCGACGATCTTCGTGCGGCCCTCTGATTCCCAGGTGCCGCCGAGCTGATAGGCGGGGTAGTCGCCCAGCGTGCTGGCTTCACCCTCGTTCATCGCGCTCCAACCCGGCAGGTTCTGGAGTTCACCGGGTGCCAGGTCGATGATCGTCTGCGGGTCCACATTCCCGGTGAGCTTCGATAGCAGCGCCACGATGCTCGGGGTGTATTCGGCGGCTTCCGGGCCGGTGTAGACGATCGCGCCGTAGGCCCAGTCAGGCGTGTCGTCTCCCGCCGGCTGCCAACCGTTCGGGATGGGCAGATCGATGGCCGGGGCGCCGGGGTCACCGCGCTTGATCGACGTCTCCTGTATGTGGTTCTCGGCGATGTAGCTTGCGATGGTCGGGTTGGGACCGGACGAATCCTCTTCGCGCGGAGCGACTTTCGCGGTCGAAGGGGCGGTCTTGGCGCTCGTGGACGTGCTGCTGGTGTGCTCTGCGGCGATACCCTTGCCGGTCACGGTCTTGGTGTCCGAACAGCCCGACAGCACCAGCGCGAACGTGGCGGCCAGCGCCGCCGCGCCTGAGATCGTCGTGAGTTTCATCGCCAGCTCCCGCCGCTCGGAAACGATCTGTAGCGAAGCGTAATCGACGGACGCGCCTGTTCAGCTCAAGAGCGACGGATCTCGTACACCGGATCGGCGCAGTCGGCGCCCTCGGCGGCCAGTTGTCGTTTGATCACCTTGAAGGTCTCGGTGCGCGGCAGCGCTGCGCTGACGCGCACCAGCGACGGCCATTGTTTCGGACCGAGATCGGGCTGAGCGCCGAGGAAATCGCGGAACGCGGCCGGATCGAATACGGTGCCTTCGGTCAGAGTCACCGCCGCCATCACCAGATCGCCGACATCGGGCGCCGGTATCCCGTACACCGCAACCTCGACTACCTCTGGATGCCTCAACAGAACCCGCTCGATCGGTGCCGCGCCGAGGTTCTCCCCGTCCACCCGCATCCAGTCACCGAGCCGGCCCGCGAAGTAGGCGTAGCCGTTCTCGTCGCGGTAGGCCAGGTCTCCGCTGTGGTAGACACCGCCGCGCATCCGGTCGGCGTCGGCCTCCGGATCGTTGTAGTAGCCCTCGAAACGCCCTGCGTCCGAGGTATTCACCAGTTCGCCGGTGACGCCGGGCGCACACTGCTCTCCGGTCTCGACGTCAACGATCTCGGTACCGGCCGGCAACGGGCCGAGGGACCCGGGCGGGGTGTCCGGGGTGCGGGCGATCGCGATACCGCCCTCGGTCGATCCGAACCCGTCCATCACCACGGTCCCGAACCGTTGCGCGAACCGCTCGATGTCGGCCGGGGCGCCTTCGTTGCCGTAGACCGCCCGCAGCGGATTGTCCCCGTCGTCGGGCCGCTGGGGCGTGGCCAGGACGTAGGACAGCGGCTTGCCGACGTAGTTCGCATACGTCGCGCCGAAGCGACGGATGTCGGGCAGGAACTGCGACGCAGAGAACTTGCGGCGCAACGCCAATGAGCCCTGCGACGCCAGCGCCACCGCCCAACCGACCAGCACCGCGTTCGAATGGAAGAGCGGCATCGACACGTAGCACACGTCGTCGGGGCCGAGCGAGAAGCGTTGCGTCATGGTCACACCCGCAACCGCCACCTTGCCCTGGCTGCACTTGACGGCCTTGGGGTCACCGCTGGTGCCCGATGTGTAGATCAGCATGAACAGGTCGCCGGGATCGGCGGAACGCACGGCGACCGGCTCGTGACCGAAATCCGCCACCTCCGCCGCCCACTCCGGCGAGTCCACGTCGACGTGGTCGACGTCGCCGAGCGCCGCGGCTGACGCTGAATCCGCAAGAACCACCTGGCAATCGGCGTGTTCGATGTCGCGCTGCAGCGCCGCGCCCCGGCGCACCGGGTTCAGGCCCACGGGCACGATTCCGGTCAAGCCCGCGGCCACCAGCACCGCCGAGAAGAACGGGGTGTTCTGTAGGAGCACCCCGACATGCGGCGGCCGGTCCGGGTCGAGCCGCGCGCGTAACGCGGCCGCGACCGCGGCGCCGTGCCGGAGGTGCGCACGCCACGGCGTGAACGACTCCTCGAAATACACGCCGCGGTCGTCGACGTCGATCAGCGGCGTCAACAGGTCCGCGACCGTGGGAAGGCCGTTCACCTCAGGCGGGTGTGTCGGCCAACTCCCGGCCGATGCGCAGCAGTTGGCCGGTTGCGCCCCCGACCGCGAATTCGGTCTGCTTGGCCGCCAGGAAGTAGCGGTGCACCGGATGGTCGGTGTCGATGCCCACCCCGCCGTGCACGTGAACCGCGGTGTGTGCAACGCGATGTCCGGCATCGGCGGCCCAGAACGCCGCGGTGTTGACGTCGAGGTCCGCCGCGATGTTCTCCGACAGCCGCCATGCCGCCTGGGTCAGCGTCAGGCGCAACGCCTTGACGTCGATGTAGCCGTCGGCCAACCGCGAGGACACCGCCTGGAAGCTGCCGATCGGCCGGTCGAACTGCTCACGCTCCCGGGCGTACTCCGCGGTGAGTTCCAGTGCCCGCTCGAGCACGCCGAGTTGAAAGGCGCTGCGGCCCAGCGTCGCCCGAGTGGTCAACCACGCCAGCACTTCCGCGTCGCCGACGACACGCTCGGTCCCAAGCTCGACGCCCTGCAGGTCCAGATGCCCGACGCTGCCCCGGCCGGTGGTGCTCAACGGCTCGACGGTCACCCCGGCATCCGCGGCGGCCACCAGGAAAACCACGGTGCCGGAATCGGTTTCGGCCGGCACCAGGAACCCGTCGGCCACCGGCCCGTAGGGCACCAGGGTGCGCGAGCCGGTCAGCCGGTAGCCGGAGCCGTTGTCGGCGGACGACGCGGCCTGCACCGGCCCCTGCCCCATCTCGCCATCGAGCGCGATCGTCAGGATCTTCTCGCCGGTGACCGCCGGTGTTCCCCACTCCTGCTGCAATTTTTCGGAACCGAACGCGGCGAGAGCACCGGCGCCCAGTACGACGGACTCCAGGTACGGCACAGCAGAGAGTTGGCGGCCCAGCGCGACGAGCACCGCGACCTGCTCGAGTACGCCGAACCCGCCGCCGCCCAACGGTTCCGGTGAGGCCGCCGAGAGCACGTCGGCCTCGATCAGCTTGTCCCAGAGCTTGCGGTCGAATCTCTGCTCGAGCCCGTCGAGTTCGCGCTGGCGCTCCGGCGTGACGACCGAATCGGCGATGGTGCGGACCAATCCGCCGAGATCTTCGGACGCTTCGGTTGTCTTGAAGTCCATGTCGGCGCTCCTTACCGGTTCACTCGGGGCAGGCCGAGTGCGACCATGCCGATGATGTCGCGCTGGATCTCGTTGGTGCCGCCGCCGAACGTGAGGATCAAGCAGCTGCGGTGCATGCGCTCCACCCGTCCGCGCAGCAGCGCGCCCGGTGCGTCGGGCCGCAGCGTCGCCGCCGTGCCCAGCACCTCCATCAGCAGCCGGTAGGCCTCCGTCGCCAGTTCGGTCCCGTACACCTTGGCCGCCGAAGCGTCCGCGGGTGACGGCGCGGCATCGTCGGTGGACGCCAGCTCCCAGTTGATGAGCTTGAGCACCTCGGCCTTGGCGTGCACCCGGGCCAGGTTGAGCTGCACCCACTCCGAGTCGATCAACCGGTTGCCGTGCACGTCCTTGGTGTTCTGTGCCCAGTCCCGAACGCCGTTGAGCGCCATGAAGATCGGCTGCGCGGAGACCAGTGCGACCCGCTCGTGGTTGAGCTGGTTGGTGACCAGTTTCCAGCCGGCATTCTCCTCGCCGACCAAGCTGGTCACCGGCACCCGCACGTCCTGGTAGTACGTCGCGCTGGTATCGACGCCTGCCATGGTGTGCACCGGTGTCCACGAGAAGCCCTCCGCTGTGGTGGGCACGATCAGCATCGAGATGCCCCGGTGCTTCTTTGCTTCGGGATTGGTGCGTGCGGCCAGCCAGACGTAGTCGGCGTACGCGATCAGGCTCGTCCACATCTTCTGGCCGTTGATGACGTAGTCGTCACCGTCGCGGACGGCGGTGGTGCGCAGCGACGCCAGATCGGTGCCTGCGCCGGGCTCGGAGTAGCCGATCGAGAAGTGCAGCTCACCGGCGGCGATCTTGGGCAGGAAGAACTTCTTCTGCTCTTCGGAGCCGAAGTGCATGATCGTCGGTGCCACGCTGTTGATGGTCAGGAACGGCACCGGCACGTTGGCGATCGCTGCCTCGTCGTTGAAGATCAGCCCGTCCATCGGCGGCCGCGCCTGGCCGCCGAACTCCTTGGGCCAGGACAGCGTGAGCCAGCCGTCCTTGCCCATCTGCGCGACCGTCTCGCGGTAGACGTTGCCGCGTCCCATCTCACCGTCGTTGGACGCCAGCGCCTCGGCCCGTTCCGGCGTCATCAGCTTGGTGAAGTAGGAGCGCAACTCGCGGCGCAGCTCTTCCTGCTCGGGGGTGTAGCCGATTCGCATCGCCTTGTCCTAACTTCTGTAGAGGCACGAAGTGGCACGCGGGGGTCCAGCCCGGTTTCACCCCCGGTTGTAACACGTTCTAGTCTTGGGGTCCAGGCCGGTGCCACCCTGGGCTCGGAGCGAGTCTGACCGCTAGGAGGTTGTGATGAGAGTGGAAGTGGACCGCGACCGCTGCGAGGGTAACGCCGTATGCGTGGGAATCGCGCCGGACCTGTTCGATCTCGACGACGAGGACTATGCGGTGGTCAAGGCCGACCCGGTGCCTGCCGACCGGGAGGACCTGGCCGAGCAGTCGATCGCCGAATGCCCGCGCGCCGCGTTGCTCCGCAGAGACTAGAGGTATTCATAAATTGACGACGAACCCGGTACGAGGAGCGGCATGAGCACAGATGCAAACGACCTGTCCGGCCGCGTTGCGGTGGTGACCGGCGCGGCCGCCGGACTGGGCCGCGCGGAGGCCGTCGGCCTGGCCCGGTCCGGAGCCACCGTCGTCGTCAACGACATCGCCGCGGCGCTGGACAAGTCCGACGTGCTCGACGAGATCTCGGCAGCGGGCAGCAAGGCCGTGGCGGTGGCCGGTGACATCAGCGAGCGGTCGACGGCCGACGAACTGGTCGAGACGGCCGACGGCCTCGGCGGGCTGAGCATCGTCGTCAACAACGCCGGCATCACCCGCGACCGCATGCTGTTCAACATGTCCGACGAGGACTGGGACGCCGTGATCGCCGTGCACCTGCGCGGGCACTTCCTTCTGACCCGCAACGCCGCCACGTACTGGCGCTCAAAAGCCAAGGAGAACGACGGTCAGGTTTACGGCCGGGTGATCAACACGTCGTCGGAGGCCGGTCTGGTCGGACCGGTCGGGCAGGCGAACTACGGGGCTGCCAAGGCGGGCATCACCGCGCTGACGCTGTCGATGGCTCGTGCGCTCGAACGCTACGGGGTGCGGGCCAACGCGATCGCGCCGCGCGCCCGCACCGCGATGACAGCCGATGTGTTCGGCGAAGCGCCGGAGTTGTCGGAAGGGCAGATCGACCCGCTGTCGCCCGAGCATGTCGTGAACCTGGTCCGGTTCCTGGCCTCGCCCGCCGCCGAATCGGTGAACGGGCAGCTGTTCATCGTCTACGGTCCTACGGTGACACTGCTGGCAGCTCCGACCGTCGAAGCGCAATTCAGCGCCGAAACCGATGCCTGGGAGCCGGCGAACCTCTCGGAAACGCTTCGGAATTACTTTGCTGACCGAGATCCGCAGAAGTGTTTCGCGGCCACCGGGGTGATGGCCCAGCAAGACTGACGGTCTCGGTCAGCGCGCTCGCGCCGCGATGGAACACGTTCTAAAACGAAGTCGATCTCACCTAGGGTGACCTGCGTAGAAGTCACAATTTCGATTCCTTTTTCGTTCTTTGACACCCTGAACTTGTTCTAGTTAGTATGATCCGGCTCACTAAGAGCAACGCTTGACCAAGGGGTGGGAAGCCTGCCGTGACAACGAGTTTCACCTCTTCGCCACGACGTCGTTTGAGATCACGTCGATCAGGCGCCACACCCCTCGCCACCCGAGAACGGAGCAAAGGTTGATCGAACAGCTCGCGGTGCCGGCTCGGGCCGTGGGCGGGTTCATGGAAATGGCTTTCGACACCTTTACCAAGACTTTTCGCCGCCCATTTCAGTTCCGGGAATTCCTCGATCAGACGTGGATGATCGCGCGCGTTTCGCTGGTACCGACGCTGTTGGTGGCCATCCCGTTCACCGTGCTGGTGGCGTTCACCCTCAATATCCTCCTGCGCGAGATCGGCGCCGCCGACCTGTCCGGCGCGGGCACCGCGTTCGGCACCATCACCCAGCTCGGGCCCGTGGTGACGGTGTTGGTGGTGGCCGGCGCCGGGGCGACTGCGATCTGCGCGGACCTCGGCGCGCGCACCATCCGCGAGGAGATCGACGCGATGCGCGTCCTGGGCATCGACCCGGTCCAGCGGTTGGTGGTCCCGCGGGTACTCGCCTCGACGTTCGTCGCGCTGCTGTTGAACGGCCTCGTCTGCCTGATCGGTCTGTCGGGCGGCTACGTGTTCTCCGTCTTCCTGCAGGGTGTCAACCCCGGCGCCTTCATCAACGGGCTGACGGTGCTGACCGGTCTCGGTGAACTCCTCCTGGCCGAAGTCAAGGCCTTGCTGTTCGGCGTCGTCGCCGGGCTGGTCGGGTGCTACCGCGGCCTCACAGTGAAAGGCGGCCCGAAGGGCGTCGGCATCGCGGTCAACGAGACCGTCGTCTACGCGTTCATCTGCCTGTTCGTGATCAACGTGGTGATGACCGCGATCGGCGTCCGGGTGCTGGTGCGATGAGCTACGACGTCACCCTTCGACTGCGCCGCTTCTTCAGCGGCCTGCCCAAGGCCGTCGACACCGTCGGCGAGCAGGCGCTGTTCTACGGCGAGACGATGCGCTACCTGCCCAACGCCGCCCGCCGGTACCGCAAGGAGACCATCCGCAACATCGCCGAGATGACGATGGGCACCGGCGCGCTGGTGATGATCGGCGGCACGGTCGGCGTCGCCGCGTTCCTGACACTGGCGTCCGGCGGCGTCATCGCGGTGCAGGGCTACTCGTCGCTGGGCAATATCGGGATCGAGGCGCTGACCGGGTTCCTGTCGGCCTTCCTCAACGTACGCATCGTGGCTCCGGTGATCGCGGGCATCGCGCTGGCGGCGACGATCGGCGCGGGCACGACCGCGCAACTCGGCGCCATGCGCGTCGCGGAGGAGATCGACGCCGTCGAAGCGATGGCCGTCCACTCGGTGTCTTATCTGGTCTCCACCCGGCTGATGGCCGGGATGATCGCGATCATCCCGCTGTACTCGCTGTCGGTGCTGGCCGCGTTCTTCGCCGCCCGCTTCACGACGGTCTTCATCAACAAACAGTCGGCCGGCTTGTACGACCACTACTTCAACACCTTCTTGGTGCCGACGGACCTGCTGTGGTCGTTCCTGCAGGCGATCGTCATGGCGATCGCGGTCATGTTGGTGCACACGTACTACGGCTACAACGCATCCGGCGGCCCGGTCGGCGTCGGCATCGCGGTCGGCCAGGCGGTGCGCACGTCGCTGATCGTCGTGGTGACGATCACGCTGTTCATCTCACTCGCCGTCTACGGCGCGTCCGGCAACTTCAACCTCTCCGGGTAGGCGGGGACGATGTCGGACAGCGAAACCAAACGCAGCCACGTGCGGATCGCCGCGGCGATCCTGTTCTCGATCCTGTTGGCCGCGACCGTGGCGTTCGGCCTCAACTGCTGCCCCGACGGGTGGGGCGGCGGGATGAACTCGACGGACTTCGCGCCGAAAACCGTTGTGCTGCCGATGCGCACGCCGGCGTTGGAGGGGATGTAGCGCATCTCGCCGCGTTCGATGGCCAGCGTCAGCTTCGCTTCGTCCCCGGCGTAGTCGATCGACTTGACCTTGCCGACTTGCACCCCCCGGTACTTCACCTTGGCGTCGCGCTCCATCACCAGGCCGGCGCGCGGAGAGGTCACGGTGACGGTGTCGACCGGGGTGAACGCCGCCGTGTACGCCAGGTAGGTGAACACGGTCGCGGCCAACAGGATCGAGAACAGGATCGCCGCGGCGATCCGCACGTGGCTGCGTTTGGTTTCGCTGTCCG